>JBGFRR010000011.1:0-9983 GCA_041695045.1 Bacteroidota bacterium | reverse complement strand
CCTTCAAAGGATAGCATTTTGTCTCGACCAAGTTCAAATCGATTACGGGTATCTTCGACCGTAAGTGATTGTATGACATTGAATTATTGATCTTTAACCGTTCAACAGTTGGACACTACTGGATCCGACACTATCCTTCTGATGCATTGGCTCGTTCGGCTTTGGTTACATTGGAACCGGGCACTCGGCACACGATGGGGAGACAATTGCCGGATGAAACACCAACGAACGAAGCAACTCATATTGCCATGTTGCTCTCCAACTTCCCCAACCCCTTTAATCCCTCAACACTCATTCGGTTCACGCTGCCGGAAGCTGGTCGTGTATCTCTGAAGGTCTTTGACATGCTCGGTCGTGAGGTCGCGATGCTTGTCAACGAAGATCACCCGGCTGGCTCGCATCAAGTTCTGTTTGATGCATCCGCGCTACCGAGTGGCGTGTACTTCTACAGGTTAGAATTTGCTGGAAGTGCGAAGATTCAGAAGATGATATTGGCGCGATAGTAAGGTTTCCAAAGAAACACAAAAGCCCTGCTCCGCCACTGGCGGTGCGGGGCTTTTACGCGTGTGCGAAAGTCGGATCCTACAGCGTGTTGACGTACTTCGTCAGCTTCGACTTTTGGTTTGACGCCATGTTCTTATGAACGAGACCTTTGTCGGCAAGTTGGTCGAGGTATTTTACCGCCGCCCGAAGCGCCGTTGTTGCCGTATCCTTTTCTTTGGCCGAGCGCACTTTCTTCATCAGGGTCCGCATTTTCGTCAGTTGCGCTTTGTTCCGTAGACGGCGGCGCGCGCTGGAGCGAACCCGCTTTTCGGCCGATTTATGCTGTGGCATTCAAATACTCTCCTTTTATTCAACAAATCCTCGTCCCGACTTGTCGGGATGGCCTCAAGATAACGAAGAATTCGATTCTCTACAAGGGCAGACAGGCTTTGTGGTTATCAATCCCCGAATTAAAGTAATGCTGCTCTTAATTCTGTAAAACAGCTTTCTCTAATGTAAAAATCGATACAATCTTTTCATCAGAATCTAAGTCAGTCCCTACGTAAAGTGAATCGCCCCTTGCAAAGAGTAGTCTCCCCGGTAACCTGATCCCATTCTCAATTAGCTTACCGTCTAGTTTATAGACATCAGCGAAGCAATCCATGCGGAACCTAAACGGGTTACTGCTCTTATAGCGGTCGCAGTACTGGGCAATGATAAAGTCACGCGTGGCTTGCACCAGATTCATATTTGACCAAGTTGTCAGCCATTCAATATACTTTGCCTTATCTTTCGGTGCAGCACTCACTGGTTCACGAAACGTTTCAGACCTCTCTCCGAAGGTAGCTATGTGCTTTCCCGATGTGTCATAACAGAAGATCTTATAAGAATGACACTGAACGATATAGATGATCCCCTCCTCGCTAATGTCAAAGTTGACTTCTGGACTCAAAAGATCAAACCTCGTATAGATCTCATCGAAAGCACCAAATCTTTTTAGAAGGTTCCCATTTGCCAAATCATAAATTCCAACAATGGACGATCTAAAGAAGTCCAATCCGTACTTCATTTCAAGAAGCCCAACGTAAAGTCCATTCTTATGAACGCGTGGTATTCCCATTACAAACCTGCTTGCGCTGTCTACTGGAAAGCGATTAACCAAAGATCCTGCTCTTGAAAATTCGTATATACTCTCAGTTAACAAGTCGCTTACAAATATATTGCCGTTCTTGCTCACATAGAATCCAGTGATAGACATCGGAGGCGTGGAGCCTTTGGAGATGCTTGAAATATACTTACCATCGCTGTTGAAAATCTTGATTGTACCGTCCAAAGCGTCAGCAAAGTACATCAATCCCTGAGGGTCAACCCTCATTTCAACAATGAGATCTAACAATGCCCCCTTTGAGACCTCAAGTTTTATGTCCCTTTCTTTTGAAAGGTGAAGTTTCTTGTATTGGTAGGATCTAGAAGTCCCTTCATCGTTCTTGGGATGACAGTTGACTCCGAGAATCATACACGAATATAATAGAAGGATGTAGAGGGGGAAATCAGCGTCAGTCTTAACTCGGGGCTTCATTCGTAATCCAGTCTATCAATTCTTTCTCCGCTTCCGAGCCTGGTTCAATTCCAACTGGGTCTGTACGCAGAAGCCTCGAGTTTTTGAAAAAGAACCGCTTTGGCTCAAAATTCTCTCCAAGAAATCTCTCAGCTAACTCATTATTGGAGTCTAACAAAATCGGAAAACGTAGACCATACGTCTCCGCAAATTGTTCAATGATGCTGGACTTATCGATCCGTGCTATTCCGATGATCGTAAGTCTCTTTTCAAAGAGTGTTTGAATTCTCTTCCATACAATTGCTTCCTGAAGACATTTGCTGCAATCATACGGAGAAAAAACCACCACCATTATGAATTCGTTCGGATCAGCATTTGGCAAACCCACCATCAGGTCCTTCAGCAGTTGGTCAGCACCGATCTGGGAATTCAAGCTTGAGGAAAGGAAATGGTACGCGGCGACTGACAGGCCTAGAGTGCCCAGAAGGAACATGAGGATTTTCGACCGTGTACGCAGCTTAGAAGCCAATACTTGAAGCGTCATGCTGGCACTGGTTCGTAACAATTAACGGGAACCCTAATGCATAAGCACTTGAGGCCATTCAAGGGTATTATGCACCACATGGTAATGTGTACAAAACTTGCCCGTATATCCTTCTCTGGCACACGCTCACCTTTCATAAATAGCTGTGCACGTGTATCATTATGCTCCAATAATACACCTCCTGAAACAAAAAAGAGGCAGAGAACAAAAAATACCCGCCGAAACCACTTTTTAATCATTTTGCCCTCCAAGGAATTTACACAAAGATTTGTAGTTAGTGAATTGAATGAATGTCCCTTGATGAGAAGGAACTGAAAACTCACAATTTGGTAAGAAAATAACCGCTAAGTGTCAAGAATAATCGCCAAAAAATTCTCAGCGGCGAGCTGGGGCCAACCTGGTAATTACCCTGCTTTGCAAATCCTTGCATAATCGGTACTTCCTTATAGATTAGCATCGTCTACCAGCATGAGCAACCTCTTCGACTTTCTCCGTGGGCGGCGCGAACACGCCGAAGAACCCTTCCTGACGCGGCTCCGTCCAAGAATACTCCGTGCCATCAATCGCACGCTGTTCCTTCTTGCCTTCGTTGCGATCGTATCGCTTGTGGCAGAGTACGGCTTCTATCTCGACGAACAAGCAGAAGCGCTCACACAGCTTGCGACGCAGGTGGTGCTGTATGGGTTTGTCATTCAGGCATTCCTCAAACTCCTCCTCGAGGAAAACCGCAAAGAGCATTTCCGCGAACGGTGGGTTGAGCTGTCTCTCTTTGTCCTCATCTTGCTCTATTTGCTCGTTCCCGATACGCTTTCTCCTCTGTTGCTCTCGCTGGATCCGAACCTCACGCCGGAAGCAATTACAAAAGTCTATCTGGCGGTTACACAAATTTTTGTCCTGCTTGCTCTCGCTCCCTCGGCGCTGCGTTACAGCAAGCGCATCATGCAGTTGAACATCCAGCCGTCGATGCTCATTCTTCTGAGCTTTCTCGTTCTTGTGTTGATCGGAACAGGCCTCTTGCTCCTTCCTCGCGCAACGGTCGATGGGTCCATGGCGTTCGTCGACGCGCTGTTCACGGCGACGAGCGCCGTGTGCGTGACCGGCCTGATTGTCGTGGATACAGCCACGTACTTCACGACCTTTGGCCATGTGATTCTGATGGTGCTGATTCAGGTGGGTGGGTTGGGCATTATGACGTTGACGACATTCTTTGCCTATGTCGTCGGCGGCAGCTCCAATCTGAAGGAGTATGCGACCATGCAATCGCTGCTTGGAGAAGAGGGAGTGGGGCAGATTCGAGCGACGGTCGTTCGGATTGCGCTGGTAACGTTTTTCTTCGAAGCCGTCGGAGCGCTCTTGTTGTATACGAGCGTTGGCGCAGGAGAGTTTGCGACGGATGGGAAGCGCATCTTCTTTGCAGTCTTCCACTCGATTTCTTCGTTTTGTAATGCCGGCTTTACACTGACGACAGAGAACCTGGCGGCCTCGTTTCTGCAGTTCAACGTCGGAGTGAATATGACCGTTATGGGGTTGGTTGTCCTCGGAGGTCTGGGGTTCCCTGTTCTCTCGAATCTCGGTAAGTTTCTCTCCATTCGTCCGCCGCACGAGCCTCGACCCCGGCTTACGCTTCATTCCAAGGTCGTTCTCTTGACAACCGGGGTATTGCTGCTCATTGGGGCGGTTGGTTTTTTTATTCTTGAAGATGATAATCTCCTCGCACAACTCTCTCTCGAGCAGCGTGTTCTCGCGTCGGTCTTCCATTCCGTTTCAGCACGCACGGCAGGGTTCAACACTGTGGACATCAGCGCGCTCTCAGTCCCCACGCTCTTTCTCATCACCTTGTTGATGTGGATTGGCGCATCACCGGGCTCCACGGGCGGCGGCATCAAAACGACCGCCTTGACCCTGTCGCTGCTCAACATCTATTCAATCGCCTCCGGGCGGAACAAAGTAGAACTCTTCCGCAAACAGGCAGCCGATATCTCCATTGTCAAAGCGTTCAGCACCATCGTGATATCCTTCTTCGTCATCAACGGTGCCCTGTATGCGCTGTTACTGACTGAGCAGTACTCCTTCCAGGTGTTGTTGTTCGAGGTTGTTTCTGCGGTCGGCACCGTCGGTTTCTCGACCGGTATTACCGCCGACCTCACGGTAAGTGGAAAAAGTATCATAATTCTTTGTATGTTTGTGGGCCGCGTTGGCCTTCTGGCGATGCTCGTGGCCATGACGCGTCGACGCGACAGCGAACATTACGATTACACTCAAGAACAGGTGCTCGTAACTTAAACGGATGATGAAGAAAATCGCAGTCATCGGACTCGGTAAGTTCGGTATGCACCTTGCCGCTCAACTGGCCTCACGAGGTGCGGAAGTGCTGGCTCTCGATTCAAGCATGGATCGGCTCGACGACGTGAAGGACAGTGTGACGCACACCGTCCGCATGGATGCGACCGAATTGAAACCGCTGCGCGAGCAGGGGTTGGACGACTACGATGCCGTCATCGTGGGAATGGGGGACGATTTTGAAGCGTCGCTGCTGACGGTAGCGAACCTCCAGCAGCTTGAGGTGAAACGCATTATCGTGCGGGCAACGACGTCGGTGCACGAACGGATACTGAACCATCTCGGCATCCGCGAAGTAATTCTCCCCGCTGAAGAGGCTGCCGAGCGATTGGCCACCAGCCTCATGGTTGAAGGCGCTCTCGATTCGTTTGCCCTTTCGGAAGAGTATAAGATCGTGGAGGTTACCGCGCCCGATCACTTCATCGGCCAGACGTTAGGGGGGTTGAAGCTTATCGAGCGGTTCGGTGTGAACGTAGTGACGATTAAACGGATGGAGAAACGAAAGCGCCTGTTAGGCCTGGGTGAGGAGAGCACCGAGGTGGTTATCGGCATCCCCCACTCAACGACGACGGTGGAGCGGGGAGATGTGTTGGTGGTCTTTGGCAAACGGAAAGACATCGAACGGATGAACAACGAATAGCGCATGGAAACGGCACCGATCATCATTTTCGTCGGCCTGTTGGTCTTCCTGGCTCACTGGTTCTCGGGGATCTTTAGCCGGACGCGGGTACCGAATGTGCTGATGCTCATTGCCATCGGTCTCGTGTTGGGGCCGGTGCTTCGCATTGTCACGCCGGAAGACTTCGGAGCTGTGGGGCCGGTGTTCGTCACCGTAGCGCTGGTCATCATCCTCTTTGAAGGCGGCATCGGGCTTCGTCCGGATGTGCTGCAGCGCTCCCTGCGCGGCACGACGTCGCTGACGCTGGCTAACTTTGTTGTGACCATGGTAGCCATCGGTGCTGTTACGCATTTCGCCACGTCGCTCGATTGGATGCGGTCGTTGATGTTAGGAGCGATCCTGGGCGGTACATCGTCGGCGGTTGTTGTGCCGCTCGTGCGACACTTGAAACTGCGCGAGCGTTCCAGCACCATCGCGTGGGGGCGATGGTGGGGAAAATCCTCTCATCGCTCGCTACGCGCCGCGTGAACCCATCGCACTCAACGACACGGAGAAAATTTTCTTTGCTGAGGTCGTCTTCCTTCTCAAAACGTTCTTCTTCGTGTACGTCGGGCTTACGATCGAACTAACCGACTTCTGGTCGGTCTTCTACGGCGTCCTACTGACGGCGCTGGTGTTTGTGCTGCGCATTCCGATTGTTCGGTATTCCGTGGCGCGCGACACACCACGGTCGGATGCCTCCATCATGTCCGCCATGGTGCCGAAGGGATTCGCCGCGGCCGTGTTGGCGTCGATCCCACTTCAGCGCGGCATTGAGGGGGGCGAGTTTATTCAGAATGTTACCTACACGGTGGTGTTGTTCAGCATCGTGGTAACGTCGGTCTTGATTTTCCTCGTGGAAAAGACGCCGTTTGCATCGGTCTATCACGCTTTCTTTTCCGACTTTGAAGAACACCCGCCCGCTGACCCATCTCATACAACAGAAGCCCTGAAGCAATCCACTTCCGTCGAACCGCCATCGAAACCGCCGCAGTGAGGTAAATGAATACGCGACAGTCGCGATGTATCAATGAAAATAGAAGGAATCGAGGGAAGGAAATCGGAGTGGGGTTGCTTAAGACTCTTGCTTCTTCAAGGAAAGATTTTCTCGTTGGGTTGGATTTTTTGAACCGCGAATCTACGCTCGATGCATTCGCGCTAATTCGCGTTCATTCGCGGTTTAGAATTTCAGAGAACAGGAGTCTTATCAAGAAATATCTATTTGAACGGAGATGAAATGAAAATATGAACAAGGCTAGCACCGCAAAAAAGAAGTTGTCATCCGAACAACGCGAAGAACTCCTCACGGTACTGGAAGCCCGCTTTCAGAAAAACATGAACCGCCAGAGAGTCCTGCGGGCCGCAGAAGTCTTTGTTACGACCGTGAAGCGTTAGAGTCAAGAAAAGAACATAAACCGAAAGACAACGCTATTGATATGGCAACGAGAATGGGCATTGAGCTTTTGACGGAGGAAGAGTATCGGCGATTGCAGGAACTCGGGGAGTTCGATACGAAGACGTCGAGCTGGGTGAAAACGCCGTCAGACATCAGAAAGCTCGGTGGCGCGCTCTTTTGCGACCGCCGTTACGACCATGTCTTCGTGTATCACAACGGCGCTGAATCGTATTATGCCGCAAGGGGATTCCGTGGCTCGCTCAGGGTCTGAATTCCAGCGCAAACGGCGAAGCGACGGCCAAGAAACCGCAGACTCTGCTCCAGATGAAGAAACTCGACATCGCCGGCCTCAAACGAGCGTACGAAGGGCAGTAAGCATAAGTCCTTCATTTGACTTGCAGTTTCTCACAATTCCAATAAATTCAGATGCTACGAATTCTAAAGGAGACCTCTATGGGCAGCATCCGAGTTCTGGTCGGCACACGCAAAGGAGCATTCATCCTCACATCCGATGGAACGCGCAAACAGTGGGATGTGAGTGGTCCGCACTTTGCGGGATGGGAGATTTATCACATGAAGGGATCGCCCGCCGACCCGAACCGCATCTACGCGTCGCAGACGTCGAGTTGGTTTGGGCAAGTCATCCAACGCTCGGATGACGGCGGGAAGACGTGGAATCCTCCGGGAACAAAACCCGAAGACCTCATGGGTCCTGATGGAATGCCCAAGGGCGCGAGTAACATGTTCGTGTATGATACATCGCCCACAACCGGCAAACCGCTCACGACGCATCAGTGGTACGACGGGACACAGCATCCGTGGGAGTTCAAGCGCGTCTGGCATCTTGAGCCATCGCACTCCGACCCGGACACGGTCTATGCGGGAGTTGAGGATGCAGCGATCTTCCGCTCAACCGACGGCGGCGCGAGCTGGCACGAGCTTGCCGGCTTGCGAGGACATGGAACTGGTCCACAATGGGCGCCCGGAGCCGGCGGGATGGGACTGCACACCATTCTCATCGACCCGAAGAACGAGAAGCGCATGTATGTTGCCATCTCCTCCGCGGGCACCTTCCGCACGGACGACGGCGGTAAGACGTGGAAATCGATTACAAAAGGGCTTCATTCGCTCTATATTCCTGATCCGACCGCAGAAATCGGGCATTGCGTCCACCGGATTGCCATGCACCCTTTACGACCGAACGTGCTCTTCATGCAGAAGCACTGGGATGTGATGCGGAGCGACGACGAGGGCGAACATTGGCATGAGATCAGCGGCAACCTGCTATCGGACTTTGGCTTTGTGATTGAAGTCCATGCTCACGAGCCGGAGACCATCTACGTTATCCCAATCAAAAGCGATTCCGAACATTTTCCGCCGGATGGAAAGCTTCGCGTCTACCGCAGTAGGAACGGTGGGAACGAATGGGAACCTCTTACCAAAGGTCTCCCCCAAAAAGATTGCTACGTGAATGTTCTACGCGACGCGATGGCTGTCGATACGCTCGACCCGTGCGGCATTTACTTCGGCACGACGGGCGGACAGGTCTACGTTTCACCGGATGGTGGGGACAATTGGCAGGCCATTGTGCATGACCTCCCCGCGGTTCTTTCCGTTGAAGTACAAACCTCAAGTTGACCGCCTTGTTAGAAAAAGGGCTGAAGCCCTTGATCTTTTGGGGGGATTTTCGATCCCCGACCTGTCCTGGTGTACGGTTCCGCTCTATTGGAATCCCGCTTGCCCCGTTAACGGGGCTTGCAGCGGAATCTCCCGCTCTTTGGATCCCGCCTGTGAGCGGGGTCCCTAGAAGGCGGGACTGAGAAGCGGGAGATCCCGCCTCATTGTATAAGTAATTGTGACGGGAAAAGCGGAACAAAGATTTTTTGCCCACGCCTGCCTGCCCACGTTAGGACGTGGACAACAATTCCAGACAAGAATTTCTGGGGTTTTAACCCCTCACTCATGGCGGTCAACTTGAATACAGACGTTAGCATGATTCGCATCGTTCTACCATATCACCTCCGGAATCTGGCAAAAGTCGGCGCCGAGGTTGAGCTTGAAGTCAACGGTCCGGTAACACCGCAATCCATTCTTGACGCGCTCGAGGCTCGCTACCCGATGCTGCGGGGAACGATTCGCGAACACGTCACACTCCAGCGCCGACCGTATCTACGCTACTTTGCTTGCAAAGAGGACTACTCGCTCGCACAACCCGATACGCCCCTCCCCGACGATGTTACCAAAGGCAAAGAGCCCTTTATCGTCCTCGGCTCCATCGCCGGTGGATAATCGCTGACAATTGAATCCGGCATCGATAAGCGTCTGGAGCGATCCCCGGTTTCTCTCCTCACCATTCTTCGTTCCTCCCCTCAGATTTTTCTTGTCTCCGTTCCCTGTCGCTGTCGAATCGATTGAATTCTTCTTCGCACCCTCTTAGGGCCGCCGCAGTCGTACTCTCCAGTTGTCGATTACGACTAAGCAACCCAAGAGGTCGGTTTTCTGGAGCTCAGAGAATTCGCGTTCTATAATAGGGTGGAGAACGTCAAATCGTTTGAGGAGATACACGCAGGCGAATGATGCCGGCGTGAGACCCAAGAGGAATCTCACTCTAACATCCAAAACATCATGACCGAGCGCGCGGAGAAAGTTGCAAGTCTTGGGAGAAAGGTTTTGATCGACAAGCAGGCGCATTGCCGCCAGAATCGTTACAAAAGGTGGACCTCTTCGCCTTCCACAGTTTCAATGGTGTACTCGAGCGCCGCCTTTACATCTTCTTCAGTAAGTTCAGGGTAATAGGTAAGAATTTTCGGAATGTTGTAACCGCCAGCAATAAGGCTGAGGATGTTGGTAACCATGATCCGAGTACCCTTAATGCACGGTTTTCCGTGGCAAATGTTTTTATCGATCACAATTCGTTCCCACGCGGAGCCTGACTGCCGCCTGCCTGCGCAGGCAGGTCGGGCAGACGTGGGAACGAGGATAAAAATATCGATGGGTCTATGTA
>JBGFRR010000133.1:0-10039 GCA_041695045.1 Bacteroidota bacterium | reverse complement strand
CTTGAGCTTCTGAGGCAGCAACGGAAAACCAATAACAGTCGTAGAGACGTGGCTCCTCTCTCAAAAAAATCGTCCCGATGATTTTTTTTGTTGTCATAACCACTTTTTCAACAGCCTGCTAATCAGGGCGTGGTCATCGGCGATAAGGATGTTGGGCATAATCGGTAGAGTCCAATCCGCGATCGGACGACAATGGAGAGCCCGATTGAGAATCGGACTCTACACAACATTGTCCCGTTACGAATGTGATTGCTTCGTCCCGTTGCGAAAGGGACTCTACCCGTCTGTCTTGCTTCTTTTCCAACACTTTTGAACATTGCACTGAGGCCACGTACCGGAATGCTTCTCGACCACTTCCTGGAATTCTTCTTTCACGCCACCGGCTGGTTCATTCCAACTCACTTCTTGCAATTTTTGCTGCTTCTCAAAGAACCGCCAAAGGAAGATAACCCACCACAATGACCCGATGATTCAATGGCCCAAGGACTCAATCCCCCAGTGATTCAATCCCCCATGTCCTCCCTTCTTGCCGACATTGCTCTTCCCCTTCCGCTCGACCGGGAGTTTACGTACCTCGTTCCTCCGGAACTTGAGCCGTACGCAGCAGTAGGCTCACACGCCGTTGTCCCGTTCGGCACCAAGACACTCACCGGCGTCATTGTTCGCCGGCCGACGAGCACAACCGTGCGCAGCCTCAAGCCTGTGCGCGATATCCTCGATGCAACGCCGGCATACGCGGACGAACTGTTGAGGCTGACTCACTGGATGGCCGAGTACTACTTCGCGCCGTGGGGTGAGGTTCTCAAGGCCGCAGCGCCGCACGGCCTGCTTCAAGATAGCAAACGTATCGTGCGCCTTGTCGCTCCGGATGTCGACAACGTGCTCGCTTCCCTCAAGTCATCCGCACGAAGTCAGAAGGCAGTACTGCAAGCGCTTGCGCGCCGGCCGGAATTCAGCATCGCACGACTTCAGAAGACGACGCGCGTGAGAAGCATTCACGCGGTCGTGCACGAGCTCGCCAAGCGCGGCTGGGTGGAAATCATGGAACGCTTCGCTCGCCCCGCACTGAAGCCGAAATTCGAAAAGGTTGTCCTGCTCGCCGACTCTTCACCCGACGCCGCTTCACTCACACCAAAGCAACAGAAGCTCATCACCACGCTCCGCGCTCTGCACGACGACGGCGTTTCAGCCGAGCGAATATTGAAAGAAGCGGGCGTGTCGCTTTCCATCCTCAACGCACTCTCACGAAAAGGTTTCGTCCGAATCGAACGGCGGGAAGTCATCCGAGCCCCCGTTTCGGAATTCGAAGAACCGCTTCCCCCCATCACCCTGAATGCACACCAAGCCAACGCTCTGGCGAGCATCGAGCACGCGCTGAGGGCAGGAAGGTACAAAACATTCCTTCTGCATGGCGTAACGGGAAGCGGCAAAACTCAAGTGTACATCGAAGCCATCAAGAAGACACTCGATGCAGGAAAGCGAGCCGTTGTGTTGGTGCCGGAAATTTCCCTGACGCCGCAAACGGTGCGGCGGTTCAAGACACACTTTGGCGAGCAGATTGCCGTGATGCACAGCCGACTTTCGGCGGGCGAGCGCTACGATACGTGGCGACTGGCTCATGAAGGGCGCGTCGGCATTGTCATCGGCCCGCGGTCTGCAATCCTCGCCCCGCTCCGCAACATCGGGCTTATTGTTGTGGATGAGGAACATGAATCATCGTATAAACAATTCGATGCCACCCCACGCTACCATGCTCGTGACGTGGCCATTGTACGCGCCATGCACAACCATGCCGCGGTCATCCTCGGCTCCGCTACGCCGTCGGTCGAGAGCTACTATAATGCGTTGGTCGGGAAATACGAGTTGCTTGAGCTGCCCGAGCGAGTTGACAATGCACGCATGCCGCGCACCGAGATCATCAACATGGCAGATGAGCGGCGGCGAGTGTTCGAAGAGTTAAAGAAAGCCTCGCGTGAAGGAATGAAACCGTTCCCCAAGCGCATTCCGCTGAGCACCATTTCTGAGCCCTTGAGAAGGGAGATCGCAAAACGCATTGCGAAGAACGAGGGCACCATTCTTCTTCTTAACCGGCGCGGCTTCTCCCATGTTATGGAATGTCTGGACTGCGGACGTGTTGAGAAATGCGACAACTGCGAAGTGACGCTGACGCTCCACACCACCAAGCGGCACTTGCGATGCCACTACTGCGGTTTCGTGAAGGCTCCCCCCACGGCGTGCCCTTCGTGCGGTGGGATCGATGTCCGGCTGCATGCGTTCGGGACTCAGCAAGTGGAGGAAGAGTTGAAAACCCTGCTTCCGAACGCTACTGTTCTGCGTATGGACCTCGATACCACTGGCCGCAAAGGCGCGCATGACCGCATGCTGCAGCAGTTCGGACGCGGTGAAGTCGATATCCTCCTCGGCACACAGATGGTGGCAAAGGGATTAGATTTTCCGCACGTGACACTCGTCGGCGTCATCTCTGCCGACACACAAATGCTGTTGCCGGACTTCCGCGCATCGGAGCGGACGTTTCAGCTTCTCACACAAGTAGCAGGACGGGCAGGGCGGGCGAAGCTCACCGGCGAAGTCGTTATCCAAACGCATCAGCCGCAGCACTATAGCCTCAAACACGTGGTCTCACATGACTTCCCGGGATTTTATCGAGAGGAGTTAGAGTACCGGAAGGAATTAGACTACCCGCCGTTTTCGCGCATCGTGCTTGTTGAGTTCCGCGGCGAACGGGAGAACGAAGTGCAGCATCACATCAAGAAATTCTCGGAGTACCTCGTGCAGCTGCATGCGGAGAAACATTCGCTCTTGCTGGGTCCAGCCGATGCCGCGATCCCCAAAATTCGAAACCGCTACCGCAAGCATCTTATTCTCAAGAATCTCAAGTCCTACGATCCGGCAGGCCAGAGGCTCCGCTCCACGCTGCTCGATGCACAAAAGCTGTACGCAGCCTCGCCTCTTGCGCGCAACAAGCGCGTGCAGATGATCATCGATGTGGATCCGGTGGGGATGATGTGAATGAATAGAGGGTGAGCGTAGACGAGGATGGATGGCAAACGGCCACCACGACGCGTTCTTGAATCTCTACGTCTAAAGAGCTATATTCATCCGAGTGAATCTCGATCACATCAAGGAGCAAGTAAAAGCGTGGAAGTTCAGGCTTTCTGACCACGCCGAAGAAGATCGTAGTAATGACGCCATTGAGATCCGAGAGTCACGCTACGCACTGTTGAGATCCGAACCGCTTGAAGATTATCCCGAAGGCCCACGGGGACCGAGTTGTCTACTCCTCGGTTTTGATCCTCAGGACAAGCCCATTCATGTCGTGTGTGGACGTGACAAGAATAATATCGTGGTCATTATAACCGTCTACGTGCCGTCGATGCCAAAGTGGAAGAATCCGAGAGAAAGGAACATTGCCTCATGAGCAACAGATTCGAATACTGCTATCAATGTGGGGGGGAACTCCTGCAACAGCGGGTGAGAAAGATCCATACGTGGCGGGGAGAATTGTTAGGGATTATTGAAAACGTTCCCGCCTGGGTCTGTAATCAATGCGGCACCCGCTACTATGATGGGCAAGTGCTGGAAAAGATCGATCGGATGATGAACGACCGAAGCGCCGCACCACGCGTGTTAGAAGTTCCTGCCTACGAGTATTAACGCTCCTTCCGTCGTTTAAGAAATTAAAAATCGCCCCATGAAATTTGAACGTATTACAATTGACCCTGCTGTCTGCACCGGAAAGCCCTGCATCCGATGGCTCCGCTTTCCTGTTTCGCGCTTGCTCGGGCTTTTAGCATCTGGCGAAACGAAAGAAACCATTCTTAAAGCATATCCCTACCTTGAAGCGGAGGATGTTGACGAAGCTCTGCGCTACGCCGCGTACCTTGCAGAAGAAGAGACCGTGGAACTCGCAAAGTGAAGTTTCTCGTCGATATGCCTCTGTCGCCGAACGTTGCCCGTTGGCTTTCGGAGCGCGGTCATGACGCAGTGCACGCGTTGGAGAATTGTAGTCATTGAAAAAGCCCGAATCCGGCGCAGGCGCCTTCCCCTCGCATAACTCAAAAAAGGCACCCTGCCGGTAAATTTTTTTGCCTGCCAATCGACGCTGTAAGTGTCCGCCTCTTGCTCACCCTCAACAAAAGTTTCGATTTCCTGTCCAAGTGTGTTGAAAATTTTTAGAGAGGCAATTGACCTACTTGGCAATCCAAATTGTATTTTAGCAGAAATATTCTCAAGAACAGATTGCATCCGTTTTACTGGGGGGAGAAGAAGGAGACCTCTCAGCGGCCGGGCAGCGGTCTCGTGCCGAGAAGTTGCTGGACGGTATTCACGATCTGATCGGGTGTGTACGGCTTGTGCAGAACATGCTTTAGCCCAGCTTCGGTGAGCCGTGCTTGGGCGAAGGTATCGATAAACCCGCTGACAATGACGAACTGGAGGTCGGGCTTAGACTTCCGAAGCGCATGACACATAGTGATTCCGTCGAGGCGGGGCATCTCCATGTCTGAAATCACGAGCCGTACTTCCTGCCGGTGTGTTTCGAACACGGACAGTGCTTCCTCCCCATCGCCAGCCGAAATGACCTTGTAGCCCCGGTCGGCCAACACGGCTTCCAACATTTCGCGCATTGCTTCGTTATCATCCACAATCAGGATCATCATCCACCCTGATACTGTCAGTCAAGTCGAGATGGTACTATTCCTGTTCGCGAAGCCTCC
Source organism: Bacteroidota bacterium (assembly GCA_041695045.1). Taxonomy (GTDB): domain Bacteria; phylum Bacteroidota; class Ignavibacteria; order UBA10030; family UBA10030; genus JBGFRR01. The sequence goes on along the minus strand of JBGFRR010000133.1, from coordinate 5,303 downwards.
ATTGCACTGCCGCGGCAATCGCTTTACTTAAGTCTTCAGAAGGAAAAAGAACATCGATGGGTTTTCCGACGGTGTTCGCTATCTTGGCCGCCTCACTCAACGTCGGCTCATAGCCTTGATTGACTAACCGTTGTAACCGCTGGTAGTTGATGTGTGTCTCGTCAGAGAGCCACCTGAGCTTGCGACCATCCTGGTGGAGAACCTTCTTCAACACCGGGGAAAGCTTCCTTTGTTTATTTCTGGTTTTTTTCATATCATTTTCGGTTAATAAGTGGAAGCATGGTCAATATAATGAGTCATTATAATTTTGTCAAGGGTCGCAAAGAATCATTATAGTGGATGAAAAGCACCAAATAGCAAGGAGGCTGCGAGAAGAAGCGTTAGCAAAGTTTAGCTCGATCAAAGCACTCGCTGAGTCAATCGGCAAGACCCCCCAGTATCTGAACGTGTATCTCTCGGGCGTCAACGCGCCAGGACCCAAGGTGCGGCGAATTTTAGAAAAAGCCGGCCTCGATGTCGCCTACATCATGACGGGCCGACGAGGCCATCCCGCTCCAGCCACCGAAGACCTTACCGCACAGGTGATGGAACTTATGGAAGAGTTGGGGATTGAGTCGGTCGAGGAACTGCGTGAACGGTTGGAAGAGGCGGAACGGCTTCGACACCTGTTGGGCGCCGATGCATACTCCACGATGTTAGATGTTGCTTCGGTGAAAGAAAAACGAGGAAAGTACCCCGCGAAGAAACAACGGAAAAAACAATAGCCTGCGAAATTCTGTAGCTCGTGCATCTCAAAAAACTCCTCTCCGACGATTGCGCCTTATTGCCCGCGGCATCTGCCGATTCCACAATGTAATAGTGGTGGAATCCTCTTTCCATCGGTAGGAACCGAACAGTCCCAATAATCCGAAAAGAGCGATGTAGAACGGATGGACAATGGCGGTGGGAAGGAAATACTTGAGCAGCGAGGTTTCACCGAACGCTCGCGCGGCCGATGCGAGAAAGAGAAATTCCATCACAGACTTCACTCCCCACACACTTAGGAGAGAAACGAACAAGGATGGAAAGAACGCAGGCGCAAGAATCGCACCCGCAGCAATGCCTACATTGAGCAGATAGACCGCAACGATTCCAAGCGTGACCGACGGACGATGATGGCGCCCCTTACTTCCAAACCGCACTCGCTGATGCCAGAACTGCCGCCATGAAGTGGGCGCAATAGTTGGAACGTATGCACGTGGGTCAAGAGCATACGCCACGTTCGTGTTCGTGCGTTCTGCGAGATGGCAGATAAAAAGGTCGTCGTCGCCCGAAACCCACTGTTTGATCGGCTCAAACCCGCCCACGGCAAAGTATGTTTGCCGACGATAGCTGAGGTTCGTTCCCGTTGGCGTAAGCGGCTGCCCCCATCCCGCTGAAGCCGCGGCAACAGCCGCGAAGGCAAAGCAATCGAGCGAGAGCATTCCTCGAAGGAACTGCGGCGTTTGCGCTTGGAACACGTACGGAGAATATCCTGCGACCACGTCGATATCGTCCCGGTAGTACTGCACTATCGCGCGGGTCCAGGAAGGAGGCGGAAGACAATCGGCATCGGTCAGCAGAATGATTTTGCCCGTCGCAGACCGGATTCCGGCGTCGAGCGCGCGCTTTTTCGGCGCGTAGTTCGGCAGCCGATCTGCAATGCGCAGCGCCTTTACGTGCTGATGGTGTGCTGCAGCATTGGAAAGGATCGTCCACGTTTCATCTTCCGACCGATCATCGACAAGCACAATCTCAAGCTTGTCGTGTGGATAGTCTTGTGCGAGAAGTGCGGGAAGAAGGGCGGGAAGATTATGCTCTTCGTTTCGCGCGGCCACAACGATGGAAACGGTAGAAAGCTCAGACAACTGTGGATTTCCATCTCGCACGCGTTGACGGCGCACCACTCGTCGGAATCCCAGCCAGAGAATGCCAAGCACCACAGCATAGAGCGCGAGGAGGCTGATGAGTGGAAGGGAAAACAATGACAAGCACAACCTCAGTAGTTGATATCAATGAAGAGGCGGAGGAATTTCTCGTCAGCCTGAATACCGGGCCTGAGGTTAGCGTTGTTCCGGCCACGCAACGCTCCTTCAAGTCCGACAAATCCATCGCGGAAAAACTGATAGCGGAGGAATACAGAGACGACATTCTGCCGCTCGAGCGTTCCCTCGAGAAAACGTTTCTCGGTGCCGTCGGCAGGTCGATGCGGCGTGAAGATACTCCCCCGTGCTCGTCGAACGTGCTGGTAGGTAAGCTCGCTCCACCAACTTCGATGCAGCCGCAGCGAGAGCGAGACCTGATAACGATCTGCGTTGGGACCGAGCCTCGAGCCAATGCTCTCACCGTAATGGACGTATACGTTGAGCGAGTCGCCGTGCGTGTAGACCCATGGATCGACGCGGGTGTAGGATGCGCGTAGCTCGGCTTCCTTCCATCCGAGGGGCGCTCCCCAATGGATGCCAGCGTGGTAGGCGAGTTTATTGCCAAAGTGACGGAAGATCGGCCGCGTCCAATTCAGATCGTCAATGAACAACTCCCCAACCACTCGCACGCCGGGCCATGGGAAGGTAGTGATATCAATGCCGATTGTATTATTGTCAAGATCCCCAAGCTGATGCTCGATGAAGTGATACGGCACAAACGGATTGAGGTAGGCTAACTGAATCCCCCGCCGCGCATACACCACCGTTTCGTAAACCCCGATCTGCGCATGCTTGCTGATTCCAATATCCAGCCGATGTCCAACAAGATAGCGGTCAAGACCGATACTCTGGAGCGTGGCATGGAAATACGAAAACCGAACGCTGCGGTAGTCGAGAGTAAATTTCAGCATGTCCATCGGTTCGTTACGAACGGAGAGACCGAGCTGGTCGTCCAGCCCGCTCCCCCAGCCGTGCTGCATCCGGCCTGCAAAGAGCCGAAAGCCGTCGAACACGAAAGCCGCGTACCCCGTCGCCTGGTCTGAAAAAACAGCCCCGTCCACAGCGACCTGTATCGGTCCTTCGGTGGGGTCGAAGCGCTGTTCTCGGTCGATACTCCCGATGCGCATGCTGGCCGTTGCATTCGCTGCGATGAACACATGCTTTCCGATACTTGCGCGGAGTGAGCCAATGCCGATGGTCTCGAGAATGCTTTCATCCTCCAGCCCTGCTCGACCGCGATGAAGCTGCACCTCCTGAATTCCTCTCACGTCCAAAAACATCTGCGTTCTCCCTTCCTCAAACCGATAGAGGTGTCGTTCACTCCCCTGAGGCGCCGGCTCTCCAATCGCCGGGTCGGTGAATTCGCCAAGCATCTGGCCAAGCAAGTCAGCATCTGCGCGGGAGAGCTTCTCTCGCGCCCGGTCCATCGACGTCAGCATCTCGAGAACCTCCGTCCTCGTCAGCGGCAACGTACGCATGCGGTACGACTCGAACAAGCCGAGCGTCTCGCCTTTGACAAGCAACGGATAGACTTGATGGTCAAGGGGGACGAACACCGTTTGTGTGAATACCGGTTGGGCTATGAACACAAGGAGTGAAAGAAGGAGGCGATTCATGACTGGAAAGATACACAAACTTTTCAAGAATCTTCATACAACTCCCGAATGCGTTCATGGACGGGATGCCCGTTTCCCACAGAGCCTCGCTTCACCGAAATGCAGTATGATGAATGGGAAACGACACGATGCAGCACGACCTATTTGATCTCTTCAGCCGCCCTCCGTCCGCTCATCACCGCCCCTTCGATGGTCGAGGGCAGCCCTGTGTCCGTCCAATCCCCTGCGAGAAAGAGGTTTTCGAATGGTGTGCGTGCAGAAGGGCGAAGCTTTTCTAATCCGGGCACAGGCGAGAACGTCGCTCGCTTTTCCTTGATGACGAGTGAATGTACCACGCGGGCGTCCCGAACCGCCGGCAACACACGCGCAAGATCCTCCGCCGCTATTGCAACGAGCTGCCCTTTCTCCATCTCCACATACTCCGCCGCCCCGCTGATCACCATCGACAGATACTGCCGGTTATCTGCTGCCGTCTGCATACTGCCGTCTGCCTGCTGCTTTCTGAGCATTCTCGACCGATTAAACACCCACTGCACCCGCGATTCCAACAGCGCGGCCAATTCCATCTCCATCACCGGCCGGTCGAACCAGATGTTGATCGTGATGATGGGAGAAGACTCGAACTGTGTGATCGCTTCGAACGGTTGAATGGGGTGATGAGTTGTGTTCGCACCTGTGTTCTGAGGAAGTCCCGCCGACGATGAGACGGCGGGCAGGTGAACTCCCGAAGCACGTCGATAATGAAGCAACGCATTCAGTGCATACCACGGCACCGCGCTGATGTATGCGTCGGCCGTAAGGAGAGAGCCGTCGGAACAGCGAACGCCGCTCACGCGCACACCATCGGTCATGATCTCTTCGAGGCCGCTTCCGAGCTTGACCTCGCTCCTGCACGACTTCAACAACCGCTCGGCAGGATCGCACAGCAACTCGCTCAACCCAACCCGCGGAATCATCAGGCTGGCGTCTTCCCTCGTCCCCATGAATGCCGCTTCGAGCACCTTGAAGAATGGCAGCGCCGAGACCTTCCTCGGATCGTCATTCAGCGAACCGATGGCGATGATGTCCCACAGATACTTGCGGTTGGTCTCGGATTGGCCGAGCGACATGAGCCACTCGTCCACGGTCATCGCTGCGAGCCGATCTTCTTTTCGGGGGGATGACCAGAGAAGCGCCATGCCGACGTTGATGAGCTTGAGCCGGTCGCGCACCGGCATCGTCTTGAGCTGAAACAATCCGGTCAGAACGTGCAGCGGCGAGGGAAGTTGTGAGGCTTGCAACGTCGTTCGGCCGCGCTCTGGATGTAAGAAATCGATGCGCAAGGCGGGCTGGAGTTCGGCGAGGTGTTCGGAGCCGATCGTCTTGAGATAGCGGCGCGTCTCGTGGTAACATCCCATCAACAAATGCTGGCCGTTGTCCACCACGTCGCCGGTGGTTTCGTCGATGAACGAGTACGTGCGACCCCCCAGATGCCTGCGTTGTTCCACCAGCAGCACGCGGGCTTCACGCGCGACAAGCTCGACGGCAGCACTCAGTCCGCTCAACCCGCCGCCGATGACGAGGACATCAGGAACCATGGTAGAGCGTTGATATGGATTGATGGATTGATGTCGTGTGGATAGCGTAACTGCCAATGAACCTGTCTGGGTGAGTTAAGCAGATGGAAGAGGTACCAATTGGAGATTAAACTGTTTGGCCTTCTTCTGGAGCGATTTGAGGACAGATTCAGTGTAGAGCTGATTGT
>JBGFRR010000135.1:0-10199 GCA_041695045.1 Bacteroidota bacterium | reverse complement strand
CTTGACATCATTCCAATGGTACGTATCCGCGTGAATCTGTGTCAATCTGTTGAATCTGCGTACGCTGGCAACAAGCGTAAGCAGGTTTTTCCCTAACACTTGACATCATTCCAATGGTACGCATCCGTGTGAATCTGTGTCAATCTGTTGAATCTGCGTACGCTTTAGGATTCCTCATACCCCAACCGCCGCAGCCAACGTTCATTCCGCCGCCAGCCTTCTCCTACTTTCACAAACAACTCAAGAAAAACCCGGCGACCCAGGAACAGCTCGATGTCCTCCCGTGCTTGCTGTCCGATGCGTTTCAACGCCTTTCCCTTCTTGCCGATGAGAATGCCCTTCTGTGAATCACGTTCAACGACGATATCGGCGCTGATGTACGTTTTCCCTTCTTCCCGCTCCTTGAACTCGCGAATCTCCACCGCTGTCGCGTACGGAATCTCATCGTGAAACTGCTCGAAGATTTTTCCCCGAATGAATTCCGCAACGAAGAACCGCTCCGGCTGTTTGCTCACGATGTCGGGCGGATACAGCGGCGGATGTTCGGGCAGATAGCGGATGAGCGTTGTCTCAAGCGCGCGGACATTCTCCTGCTTCAGCGCGGAGGCAGGAACGATCTCACGAAACACCCCTCGCCGGCTGAACGCATCGATCAGCGGCAGCACCTCGTTCCTGTCGACCGTATCCACTTTGTTGATCACGAGCAGCAGCGGCTTGGCGGCGTGCGGCTGCAGCACCATGGTCTCCACCGCTTCCGGAAGTTCGGTGCCCCGTGCAACGTCCGTCATCACCACAATGACGTCAGCGTCATGGAACGCACGGGAAGCGATGTGCATCATCTTCTCGTGCAGGAGATACCGGGGGCGCACAAGGCCGGGTGTATCGAGGAAGATGATTTGCCCGGATTCCGTCGTCAGGATGCCGAGCACGCGCTGACGAGTCGTCTGCGGCTTGTTGGTAACGATGGAGATGTTCTGACTGAGCAGCGCGTTCATCAGCGTTGATTTGCCGACATTCGGCTCACCGACAATCGCAACATACCCCGCTTTGAACGCCGCCTCGCTCATGACCGTCCGTACACACGAAGGCGTTCTGCCGGCATGAACAGACAGAACGCCGTGTCCGTTGCCTTAGATCGCATCGTCGCCGGATTCTTCTGTTCGAACGCGAATGACCTCCTCAACAGGCGTGATGAAGATCTTGCCATCCCCCACTTGTCCCGTCTTCGCAACCTTGATGATCGTCGAGACGATCCGTTCAACCATTGAATCGCTTGCGATGATTTCAATTTTGACTTTGGGCAGGAAGTCGATGGTGTACTCGGAGCCGCGATACATCTCCGTGTGTCCCTTCTGCCGTCCGTAGCCCTTGACTTCCGTCAACGTCATTCCCTTCACGCCGATTTCCGACAGCGCTTCCCGCACATCGTCGATCTTGAACGGTCGAATGATGGCCTCGATTTTTTTCATCCGGTGGTAATCCTCGACGTGGTGGAACGGCACTACGCTCCGTGGCAATTCTTATACTTCTTCCCGCTGCCGCACGGGCACGGGTCGTTGCGGCCCACTTTGGCTTCGACGCGAATCGGCTGGCGCTTCCCCGGTGCGACCGGGCCGGCGACTTGTCCGGACGCAGCTGGAATCGGCTCACGATTGGCCTGGAAACCTGCCCCCAAAGCCGACTCGTGGGTATAGGTCATGTTGTCCCGATGCACGGCTTGTCGCGGCTGTCGCGTGAGAAGCTGTTCTGCCATCTCCGGGAAGTACTTGAAGACGATGCCGACAATTTCATCGGCGATCATCTCCATCAATGCCATAAACATCTTGAACGCTTCAGTCTTGTATTCGACGAGGGGGTCCTTCTGGCCGTAGCCGCGAAGATGGATGCCTTCTTTGAGGTCGTCCATCTCGCGCAGATGGTCGCGCCACTTGGTATCGATGACCTGTAACGTCGCCATCCGCTCGAGGCTGGTCATAAACTCCGAGCCGAGCTTTCCTTCTTTGCGCCGGTTAAACTCTTCCGCGGCTTTCACCACGGCAACGGCGACGCCGTCTTCGCCCAAGCGCTGGAATTCCTCGGGCGTCATCTGAAGATCGACAAGGAATTTCGAGCGCACTACCGTCTTCAATCCTTCCACGTCGCCTTCGGTGTAATAGTCGGCAGTGATGTTTGCGGCGATGTCGCGCACCATGTCGAGAATGTCATCCCGCAACCGCTCGCCTAACAGCGCATGCCGCCGTCGCGCATAGATCACTTCACGCTGCTGGTTCATCACGTTATCGTATTCCAGCAAACGCTTCCGGATGCCGAAGTTGTTCTCCTCCACCTTGCGCTGTGCACGCTCGACCGAACGCGTGATCATCGGGTGCTGGATCACTTCGCCTTCCTGAAGTCCCATCCGCTCCATGATGCGGGCGATACGCTCACTGCCGAAGAGACGCATGAGGTCGTCTTCGAGCGAGAGGAAGAAGCGCGATGAGCCCGGGTCGCCCTGACGTCCTGCGCGGCCGCGGAGCTGTCGGTCGATACGCCGCGCTTCGTGCCGCTCCGTCCCGATGATGTGTAAACCGCCGGCCTGTGCAACGCCGGGGCCTAACTTGATGTCCGTGCCGCGGCCGGCCATGTTGGTAGCAATCGTCACGGCAGCCGGTAAACCCGCGTGCGCGACGATCTCCGCCTCACGCTGATGGTGTTTTGCGTTCAGGACGTTGTGCGGAATGCCCAGTCGCTTCAACATGCGGCTGATCGTCTCAGATACTTCAACGCTCGTCGTGCCGACAAGAACCGGCCGATTCGCCGCACGCATTGCTTCAATCTCCTGGATGACCGCATTGTATTTCTCGCGCTTCGTTTTGTAGACCTGGTCGTCATGGTCGATGCGAATCATCGGCTTGTTGGTGGGGATGACGACAACGTCGAGCTTGTAAATCTGGAAGAACTCCGCCGCTTCCGTTTCCGCCGTGCCAGTCATGCCGGAAAGTTTTTTGTACAAACGGAAGTAGTTCTGGAGCGTGACCGTTGCGAGCGTTTGTGTGTCGCGCTCGACCTTCACACCTTCCTTCGCTTCAATCGCCTGGTGCAATCCTTCCGAATACCGTCGTCCGGCAAGCAGGCGACCAGTGAATTCATCGACGATCATCACCTTGCCATCCTGAACGACATACTCGTCATCCTTCTCATAGAGGCAGTACGCCTTCAGGAGCTGGTGAATGGTGTGGATGCGGTCGCTGCGCTCGGAGAAGAGCGCGTTCACCCGGTCTTTCCGTTGCTGCTTTTCTTCCGCGCTCAACGACAGGTCGTTTTCGATATGGCTGTATTCGGTGCCGATGTCGGGAATGACGAACAGGTCCTTGTCGCCGCCGGGGTACGATTGCGCTAAGAATTCACGCCCCTTCTCGGTGAGGTCCACGACGTGCGACTTCTCATCGATGCTGAAGTACAGCTCGTCGTCGATTTCGTGCATCCGTCGGGATTGATCACGGAGATACTCGCGCTCGGTAGCCTGAGCAAGGCTTTTGTTGGCAGGCTCGGAAAAGATCTTGAGGAGTTTCTTGTTCTTCGGGAGACCTCGCTGGGCACGAAGCAGCAGCACGCCTGCGGATTCGGTGTTTTCTTCTGCAAGCAGTTTTTCCGCGTCGGCCAGAATTTTGGCAACGAGATTGCGCTGGGCATTGACGAGCCGTTCCACATACGGCTTCATTTCGTTGAACTTGTGGTCCTCAACGGCAACCGGCCCGCTGATGATGAGCGGCGTTCTGGCCTCGTCGATCAGCACCGAGTCGACCTCGTCCACGATGGCGTAGTTATGGCCGCGCTGCACCATCTCATCGGCGCTGGCCACCATGTTATCGCGAAGGTAATCGAAGCCGAACTCGTTGTTCGTTCCGTAGGTGATGTCGGCGGCGTATTGTTTGCGGCGCTGGGCGGAATCCATGTGCTGAAGGATGCACCCGACGGTGAGGCCGAGGAATTCATACACCTTGCCGACCCACTGACTGTCGCGCAAGGCGAGGTAATCATTCACCGTGACAATGTGGACGCCGCGGCCCGGCAAGGCGTTGAGGTAGGCTGGTAGCGTCGCAACGAGCGTTTTCCCTTCGCCGGTCGCCATCTCGGCAATCTTGCCCTGATGCAGGACACTACCGCCCATCAACTGCACGTCAAAGGGGACCATATCCCACACCATCTTGTTGCCGGCGACTTCCCACGTCTGGCCAACAAGGCGGCGGCAAGTATCTTTGACGACAGCGAAGGCTTCCGGAAGGAGTTCGTCGAGTGTTTCTGCGATGACCTGACCGAGCTCTTTTTTAAGCTCGTCGATCTGCTGGTACATGTTCTCGCGTTCGTCGTAGTCCTGAGTTTGGGCGAGCTGTTCAGTCGCCGCAGCGATCTCTGCGTCAATCTCGCTCGTGGCCTGCTTCATGCGGGCGCGGAACTCATCCGTCTTGGCTCGCAATTGGTCGTCGGTGAGGGTTTGGAGCTTGTCGCATTCGGCGTTGATACGATCGACGAACGGTTTGAGCTGCTCAACGTCTCGTTGATGTTTCGACCCAAAGAGCTTTCGAAAAAACTGGAGCATGTAATCCTGTGGAGTGTTGAGAGAACAATATCAAAACTATTCGGTGAAACGGTGAACCACACCTGCGGGCAGGCAGAGATTCAGGATGGACACGCAACTGCTCGGCGCGTCAATACAAGGCCACAGTAGGTGCTTAACCACAAATTCACAGATTAGCACTCCTCTTTATTTAATGATGATTCGTAACTACTCAGCAAAAAACTTGAAACATTACCACAGATTCACTGATTATGGTAGCGCAGTCGACAAACGCTGTTCCTTTTCAATCCTTTGTCTGTAGATATTGTTGTGCCTGTTGGGAGCACTTGTAGTAACCCAATGACACTCCTCACCAAAGGGAGAACAGAAATTTTTTTCCAAAATCTAATCTGTGAATCTGTGGTTTGAGTTGTTCACTGAGTAGTTACGATGATTCTCCAAAATACCGAACTGCATATTCTTATTCTCGCTTGTAAGGGACAAGCTTTAGCGGAAAATTCTCAGTAGCCATCCCCTTATTCAATCTGTGAATCTGTGGTACACCTCTGCGATCGTACCTTTGGACGCTGAATCATTGTGAAAAATATACCCTTTTTTCAACGCGCAGTCAAGGAAACGGTCCCACGCTCTTTCTGTTGCATTTCAGAGCTTTTCCAAACACATTCGATGCGACATTTGTCTTTCCTTCACCATCATGCTCGTTCTCATGACTCGTACGATGATCTTCAGCCTTTCCGCGATGCTGTTCCTCACCGGATGTTCAACGCTCTTTATGCCCGGCATCCCACGTGATCCGGTCGAACGACTCCAGTATGACATCGATCGGATTGTGAGTGATTCGACCTTCATCCCCGCCCGCGCGAGCATCCTCGTCGAGTCGCTCGATGCAGGCGATCTCCTGTATGAACGCGACAGCAAGCTGTTGATGCGGCCCGCGTCGAACACCAAGCTTCTCTCTTCCGCTGCCGCCATCGCGCTGCTCGGCGCCGATTTTCAGTTCCGCACAGCGGTCATGGCCGACACACCCGTTACCGACGGCGTTGCGACGGGCAATCTCTACATCAAAGGATACGGGAACCCCGACCTCACGAGCGCAGACCTTGATAGCATTGCTCAGTTGATTGCACGCAGCGGTATTCACACGATTCAGGGCGACGTCATTGCGGAAACGAGCTACTTCGACAGCATCTATTGGGGACACGGCTGGCAGTGGGATGACGAGCCATGGGAATATGCCGCATTCATTTCGCCGCTCTCTGTCAACGACAATTGTGTTCGAGTGACCGTGACTCCGGGGACGGCTGCGGGCGATACGGTCGTGGTGAGCCTTCATCCAGCGACGGAATACGTGAAGTTGATCAATCGAGCCGTGTCAGTAGCCGACACGGCCGTGAATCCGCTCAGGGTGTCCCGCTCGTTCGTCATGCAGCGGGAAAATGTGATCGCTGTCGATGGAGAGATGGTCGCAGGAAAGATGCCGCGCGAAATCGCGTTGAGTGTGTGGAAACCCGAACTCTACGCTGCCACACTGCTCAAAGAAGCGCTTGTGCGACAGGGAGTTGCGGTGCATGGTACTGTGCGGTCGGCTTCCACACCTGAGGGGACGCACGAGCTTGTTGTGCATCGGCGGGGACTGGATTCGATGGTTGTCAACCTCAATAAGATCAGCGACAACCTTGCGGCTGAAAACACCCTCAAAACCATCGGCGCTGAGCGGCGTGGCGCGCCCGGATCGGCGCTGAGCGGACTGTATGAGATGCGGGCGTTTCTTTCGACCATCGGCATTGATACGACTCGCTTCCAGATTGTTGACGGCTCTGGCCTGTCGTATTACAATCTCCTCTCAGCCGACATGCTCGTTCAACTGTTGAGAGCAATGGCGCAGAGGCCGGAATGGTTTCCGCTGTACTATGCATCGCTTCCGATTGCCGGCGTGGACGGGACTCTTCGCACACGGATGCGAGGAACGCTTGCCGAGAACAACCTCCGCGCAAAGACCGGCTCCATCGGCGGTGTGAGCACGCTCTCCGGCTACGTTACAACACGTGATGGAGAGCGGTTGGTCTTCTCCATCCTCATGCAGAATTTCATCGGCGGCAACAGAGCGTACCGCGATGCGCAGGATCGCATCGGCGCATTGCTCGCGTCGTTCAGTCACAGACGCGCGCTGTAGTTGCTTTTCCTCCATCTTTTGTCTATGTTGACGCTGCATGAAGGTACGTCTCCTCCCCAGCGTTTTGCTGTTCACACTCGCCGCATGCGGCACGCGCGAACAACCGGAAGACTCGCCGCAGCATGAGGAGCGCGTGCAGGCTGTCTCCGTCCCCCACTTTGACGCAGCGCAAGCGTTCCGCTATCTGACAACACAAACCGATTTTGGTCCACGCAATCCGGGGTCGGCCGGACACGCTGCCTGCCTTCGATTCATGCATAAAGAACTCCACACGTTTGCCGATGCGGTGCATCTCCAGCCCTTCACCGCATCCGACTATCGCGGCAACAGCTATCGGATGACCAACGTGGTGGCGTCGTTTAATCTTGCCTCGACGGACCGCATCCTCCTTTCCGCGCACTGGGACACGCGCCCGTGGGCCGACGACGATCCGAACCCTGCCAATCGCAACACACCCATCCTCGGTGCCAACGATGGAGCGAGCGGGATTGCCGTGCTGTTAGAGATTGCACGACTGTTGAAGCAGAATCCACCTCCCATCGGCGTCGATATGGTCTTTTTTGACGGTGAAGACTTGGGAACGCAAGGCGACAACACGCACTGGGCGCTCGGCTCCAAGCACTTTGCGCGCAACATGCCGGAAGGTTTTCGCCCGCGCTTCGGCATTAACATCGATATGATTGGCGAGGCAAATTTGGAGATTCCACGAGAACCGTACTCCGAACAGTACGCCCCCAATGTCGTAAAGCTCGTCTTTACCATTGCACGACAGCTCAACATTCCGCAGTTTGTCGACCGGCCGGGACGACCAGTCTACGACGACCACATTCCCCTCAACGAAGCAGGCATCCCCACCGCGAACCTTATCGATTTCGACTATCCCGACGCATCCAACCGGTACTGGCATACGATGGAAGACACGCCGGACAAGTGCAGTCCGGAAAGTCTCGAAGCCGTCGGCCGCGTTTTGCTCCACATCATTTACTCAAAGGCGCAACTCCCGTGAATACGACAGTATCCTTCGGCCTGTATGAGCTGTTCCGCATCGTCGTTCCCGGCTTTTCTTCGGCCGCACTCACGTTTCTTCTCTACCGGGCATACATCATCGGCTACATCCCCGACGCCCTGAGCCCCTGGGTGTTCGCCCTGGCGTTTGTGTTCCTGACGGTCGTTGCGGGTTTGACGCTCTACGCGAAGGAGTCGACAAAGCGACGGAAAGCATTTCAGGAGAATCAACCGAGCCGCTACCTGAGCGACAAGGCACGAACGATGCACGATATGCCCCTGCTTGATGAGGAGAATGCACGGAAAGTCTACTTCTACATCCTGAACAACCACATTCCGCCCGCCTTCTACGAAAAGATATTCCATTTCGGAACGGTTTACCACATCATGATTCAGCTCCGCCGGACGTCATTCTGGTTTGCGATGGTCTCGGCCGTGCTCGTTGCGTACGAGCTCTCGCTGGGGCTCGACGTCGCTCAACAGCAAGGACTCATCGTATTCACAATTGGCGTGTGGCTCATGTACCTGTTCAACGTCCGCTACAACAAAGCCGACCGGAAGATGCAGGAGAATTATCTCGACCAAATTTTCTGGCTGGAGATGCACAACGATTTGGTAGAGGACATTCTTCGCAAGCAAGCCGCCATCGCCTCCAAGCGGTCGCCGTCATGAAGCCCCGCGCGTGGATTCAGATTCTCATCTCCGCTCCTCCCGATGCACAGGACGAACTCATCGGCTCCCTCACGCTCCTTGGATGCAGAGGGTTTCAGCGGGAGGACAACGCACTTCTTGCGTTCATTCAGCAGGATCGGTGGGAGAGGAAAGCCGAAGCATCGTTGCGCGAAACCCTGAGTCGGCTGCACAACCAGTGGCCTGCGATCTCGACGAGCTACGAACTCCGCCGCGTGCGTGAACGCAACTGGAACGCCGCGTGGGAACGGAGCATCGGCATTCTTGAAGCCACCGACCGCATGATCGTGAAGCCCTCGTGGCGGAAACTCCGTGCGAAGGACAAAGGCAAGATCGTTCTCCACATCGACCCGCAGATGTCGTTCGGCACGGGTCATCACGAAACAACACGACTGTGCCTTGCCATGTTAGAGCGATATCTTGAGCCTCCCATGCGTGTCCTCGACGTCGGCACGGGCACGGGAATCCTCGCAATCGCTGCGGCAAAGTTGGGTGCAACGTCTGTTACCGCTATCGACAACGACGCGTGGTCGATCAAGAACGCGCGAGACAACGTGCGCAACAATCGTGTCCATCCGCGCGTGCGCGTTTCCGCACGCGGCCTTGAGCGTCTCAAACCTCATACATTCGACCTTATTGTCGCCAACATCGACTATCCCACGATCCTCTCGCTCCTTCCCACCATGGTGAAGCTTCTCCGCCCCCAACGAACGCTTATCCTCTCTGGACTCCTTGTTTCCGACATGGAACCGCTGTTAGATACACTGCAAGCACAGGGCGTCGTCCCCATGGAGCTGATGAACGAAAACGAGTGGGTCGCAGTCGCTCTGTCCAATCCCCATGCGCGTTAGTGCCATTGACATCGGCACAAACACCATCCTCATGCTCGTCGCCGATATTGCGCGGGACGGACGGCTGACCGTCGTACGGGACGAGCATGCCATCGCTCGACTCGGCCAGGGCGTCGATGCCTCGCGGAACATCACTGCCGAAACATTCGAACGCGTCCTCGCCGTCCTTTCGCGCTACAAAACGATTTCGGAAGACCTTCGGGCTGACAAGCTCGTTGCCTGCGGCACCAGCGCGCTGCGGGATGCTCGAAACAAGAAGGAAGTTATCGACGTCGTACGTGAGAAATTAGGAATTACGATTGAAGTGCTGAGCGGTGATGCCGAAGCTCAGTTGACATACGTGGGAGCTTTGAGCGGGTTTGAGAAAAAGAACAGAGATCACTCTGCTAGCGGCAACGCCGTGCTCGACATCGGCGGTGGGAGCACGGAAGTAACGGTCGGAGCCGGCGGTAAGGTTGAACGACGATGGAGTATTGATGTCGGAAGCGTGAGACTGACGGAGCGGATCCTGAAAACGTCGCCCCCAAGCGCAGAGGCGCTCGATGAAGCAACGCAGGCTATCCGCATGGTGAGTAAGGACTTACCACGACTTGCCGAAGACGTCACGTTGATAGGCGTTGCAGGTACCGCAACGACACTCTCAGCACTCGCACAGCAACTTCCTGAGTTCGATGCCAATCGAGTGGATCAGTACCGTATTTCGATCGATAGCATTCGAGCGATCTTTGATGAGCTGAAGACAAAACGCCGCGAGGAGATTGAGCGTTACCCGCAGATTCTTTCTGGCCGAGCGGACATCATTGTTGCGGGCGTGTTGATTATGGTAGAGATGATGAAGCGATTGGGAAAGGATGAGCTAACGGTGAGTACGCGAGGACTGCGCTACGGGATTGCGATGAGAGAAGCGGGGAAAGAATTGTGA
>JBGFRR010000153.1:0-10340 GCA_041695045.1 Bacteroidota bacterium | reverse complement strand
CCAAGATCGCGAAGTAACAATGTTGAAATCAGAAAGAAATAGACACTCTATTTTCGTCTTGGCGTCCTTTGCGCCTTCGCGGTTTTCTTTTTCATCAGCCTGCTAGAGAATAATCGAGTTGGATCATTGTATCTTAAGGCAATGGCCGTTGGCGAATGCGATTCCGCTCAATAACGGTGAACTTCTCTTCAACGGAAAAACCCTTAACACTCAGTGATTCCAAAAGGACGTTAGCGGGCTCTTCGGGTGTCAGAGGATCAAAACGGAAATATATCACGCCCGGCAATTGCGGAGCTGCGCCTCGAAACACTAATTCACCATAGTCACGATCAAACGTTAAGATCATCCTTCCCTCCTTCGTTGCTTCAAGGAGCACTTCTGCATCCTTTAATCCCGCTGAATCTGTGATGACAGCACGGATGTCATGTCCTCTCTGACGAAGTAGTTCTACGCTCGCGATTGGGAAATTCTCGTTTGCCAGAAATTTCATGTTGTTGACTTGCCGGGCAAATCATAAAGCGCTTCCTCACCGAGACACTCCGCAGCAAAAGCAAAAACAGCCCGAAGAGATTCAGACGTAAGCGTGGGATAGTTTTCCAACACTTGTTTCTCAGTCCATCCTGAAGCAAACAGCCGCAAAATAAAATCAACTGATAGACGCGTCCCTTTAATAACCGGTTTCCCTAACAAAATTTCGGGATCAGCATGAACATACTCTCTCCAGTCCATAACCTTGTCTCCTTTTCCTTTCACCAAAACCGCTCCTCTTTCCACGGATCGGCCGTGTTGCTGTAGCCGTTCACCTCCCAGAACCCCGGCCGGTCGGTGGGCATGAACTCAAGCTCGTGGATCCACTTCGCTCCCTTCCACGCGTAGCGCCTCGGTGTGAAGACGCGCACAGGACCTCCGTGTTCACGCTCAAGCGGCCGGCCGTTCCACGTATGCGCGAGCATCGCATCCTCGTTCATCATCCGATCCAGCGGAAGGTTAGTTGTGTAGCCGCCATACGCATGCTGCATAACGAACCGTGCCTGCGGCTTCAAACGAATGTGCTGTACAAGGTCTCGAATCAACACACCTTCCCACTCGTCACCGAAGCGGCTCCAGTGCGTCACACAGTGGAAGTCGGCCTTGAGTTTCGTTTGCGGAAGTTTCAAAAACTCATTCCACGTCCATTCGCGTTCTTCATCCACATATCCCCACACGTGCAAACGCCACTCGTTGATGTCGATCGTTGGCACAGCGCCGTACGTCAAGACAGGGAATTTTTCCGTCGCATACTGCCCCGGCGGCAGCTTCGGCTTACCGAACGCGTTCACGCCTTCCACCGCTTTTCTCTGATCAAACTGTCCCATGCTTACGGTTGTTGCGTGAGGATGTGCTCCAGAATGCGTCGCGTTTGGTCCTGCGTTGCAACGGTGTCCATGCCGCTATTGATACGATGGTCGGAAAGCAAATTCGTCCACATTGTGCCGTCGAAGGGGTACTCGGAAATGACCGGTGGAGAGTGGCAGGTTGAACAGACGCGGACAAACAGAGCTTCATTCTCGGCAGTTGAAAACTCCGGCCGTCCGCAACCCCCAGCGGCAAGAACCATCGACCCGACGACGATGATAGAACAACATCCCACGCGCAACACGAGTTCAATCAAAACAAATTTCCGCTGAACTGCAACGAAAACCGTTATTTTCTCCCACCGGCAGGCGCCTGCTGCTGCATGGCGACGTACTGACGCATCGTTTCATAGTCGGTTGAGCGATGAACGTGAACGATTTTCCACGCTCCATCGCGGCGTTCTAACACCATGGTGGTGGGGAGGTACTCTTCGAGCTGGCGGCCGTCAACGGAATAATTCTGCCGCAGCACGAAGAACGCGAACGCGCCGTTCCCGTACACCGTAGCGGTGAGGTTTTGAAGATTGTTCTCGTAGCCGGAGATACGCGGGATGGCGTTCCGCAGGCGCACCTTCGTCGTGTCCAGCGGCTCGGTCGTTCCCCATGGAGTAACGTAGTACATGTCGCTCACATAGTACAGGTCCATCACGCTGTCGATGTTCGTCACAGCGCCTGAGTAGACGTTCGCGAGCGCTTCATGGAGATTCATGATCAGGTTTCGTACCTCCGCAACGTGTTGGGCGGCGGTGAGTTGCTCCGCTTGTTCGTCGTCGCGTTGCTGACAGGCGACAAGAAGTGCAAGAAGGGCTATGGCTGCGGTTCGCATATTAACCCCCGATTTGTGACATGGTTCGTTCCGGCTTCACAAAGTCCGGCTGATTGATTCGATGTCCTGCTTCCTTCTTCCACACAGCATCGACGATGACGCGGGCGATCTCGTCGTCCGATACTTCGCCACGAACGAGCGTACGGAGGTCGGTTTCCGTCAGCGAGAAAAGACAGGTGCGGAGCTTTCCGTCCGCGGTGATGCGAATGCGATTGCAGCGGTCGCAGAACGGCTCGCTCACCGAGCTGATGAAACCGAGCTCGCCGATTCCATCCTCAAACACAAACCGGTCGGCGGGCTGCGTGCCGTGATACTCGACGGGCGTCAACTTCTTCCCGATCCCGCGCTCGATGCGCTCGATAACCTCCTTCGTCGGCACAACGTTCTCCGGCTCCCACCCATCATCCATGCCGATGGGCATGTACTCGATGAACCGCACGATGAACGGCCGCGTGCGAACAAGGCGCGCAAACTCGACAACCTCATCGTCATTCACGCCTCGAATGAGCACGACGTTCAGCTTGATGGGCCGAACACCGAGCGCTTCCACTGCCGTAATGCCCTGCCAGACGCGCTCGTAGTAATCCCGCCGCGCCATCCGTTCGAACGTTGCGGCGTTGAGCGAATCAAGACTGATGTTGATGCGTCGCAAGCCGGCCGCACAGAGATCCGCCGCCTGCTGGGCGAGGAAAAAGCCGTTCGTGGTGAGCGAGAGGTCGTTGAGGGCAGGGATCGATGCGAGTTTGTGAACGAGACGGTGAAGTTCCTTCCGCATCAACGGCTCGCCGCCCGTGAGACGGATCTTCGTGATACCGAGCGACGCAGCGATGCGGGCAAGGCGTTCAAGCTCTTCGTAGGAGAGGAGCTCGGACTTCGCCATCCATGCCATCCCCTCTTCCGGCATGCAATAGCGGCAACGGAAGTTACACCGGTCGGTAACAGAGATGCGAAGATTGTTGACGATGCGGCCGAAGGAATCACGCAGCGTTGGTGGTAAGTGAGTGGTGCGTGGTAAGTGGTGAGTCATGTATTGGTAAGTTCTTGTTGTTCGTGGGAATGCTGAGACCACTCGACGGTTCCGTCGGCGAAGTGTTCGCGCTTCCAGATGGGGACGACGCGCTTTAGCTCATCGATCAGGAAGCGACACGCCTCGAATGCCTCCCGCCGGTGCGCCGATGCAACGGCGATCACGACACTCGCTTCTCCTACCGGCACGGCTCCAATGCGATGGACTATAGAAACTCCTTTGACGTCCCACCGCTCGCAGGCGATACCGGCAATATGCCGCATCATCTTGACGGCCATCGGCTCGTATGCCTCGTACTCGAGCAGCGTTACGGCACGGCCGTTCGAGTTGTTGCGCGTTGTTCCGATGAACACATTGACCGCGCCGGAGTCCTCATTCGCGACGGATGCAACAACTCGCTGCAGGTCAATCGGCGAATCCGTTATGGCTATCAATCGATCCATGCTCACGTGGTTACGCTCCTATGTGCCTGTGGCCGTCCATGTCCAGAGCACGGTGGAAAGAGGTTCTGAAACTAGCGCAACAAGCGCTCTTGAAGCAACGTCTGCATATCTCGTCGACCATCCAACACGTTATGCTTTTTCATTCTTGAAGCCTCGGATTCGTTGTTCGAGCGATGCAAAGGTGGCATCGAGGGACTTCACCTTGCCGCGTCGGACATTCTGCTGGCTTCGTGTCAGAATCTTCAGCAACGCCAACGTCTCCTGTGTTTGTTCAAAGGTATGGATATCCTGTATGATCGGCCGTAATATAGGCTAAATTCAGGTCGAACACAAAGACGACGAAGACGCTTGCCTCTTTGAGGAACCTCCAACAACTGGTGGGCGGCCATGGCACATAACGTATCGCCCAACCACGCAGGGCTTTTGCGAACTCTCAAACGATACGCCTGACGCCGCTACCAATAATCTATTGTTCCGCGGCGGAAGGCGCAAACCCCCGATGCGCTTTAGGCATCGGGGTGAGCAAAACCGTTGAGCGATCCCGCCACCAACCTTGTTCTTATTCGGTGGCGGCAAAGCTAAAATTGACTGTCTATCGACAAATGATTATATTCGTGTCAGTCAAACAAGAGAATCTTATGAAAACTGTAGAAGCCCGAAAAGCAAAGGTTCCGGAAAAACTTCTCGCTGAGTCAGAAAAGTCCCACGAGCCGATCCACATCATTGGAAAGAAGAACGCAGGCGTTCTGATTTCGATGGATGACTGGCGAGCAATCCAGGAAACGTTGTATCTGCTTTCGATTCCGAAGATGCGTGAGAAGATCGTTCGGGGCCTGAAGACCCCAGTCAAAGATTGCTCCACGGAGCTTTCTTGGTGAAATGGACGCTTGTTTACACCAAAGAAGCTAACAAAGACGCCAAGAAACTTGCGTCCGCTGGATTGAAACCCAAAGCAGAAGAACTCCTTAGAATCCTCGAAGTCAACCCGTTCCAAACCCCACCACGATTCGAAAAGCTTGTTGGAGATCTGGCAGGAGCTTATTCCCGCCGGATAAACATCAAGCATCGTCTCGTCTATCAGGTTCTTGAAGACCGTCATATTGTGAAAGTAATCAGTATGTGGTCGCACTACGAATAAGCCTGCCACCGTCGAGCGTTGCCGCCATTTTCACATAACGTCTCGCCCAACAACGCTGTCGAAACCGAAAACTCATATGATTGAATGCAGCCGGTTGAAGAAGTTCAGAAATTTCAGTACCTATGGACAACAATTTGGAGTCAGTATGTCTACCAGTGTTGCGCAAATGACGAAGAAAGAACTTGCTCAGATGCTTTCGACCGTCGTCGAGCAGAAGCTTATTGAACTTCTGGGTGATCCCGATGAAGGCCTGGCATTGAAAGAGAACGTCCGTAAAAGGCTCATCCGTCAGAAGAAAGCAGTAGCGAAAGGCGAGCGTGGCGTTGACTTTTCCGAAGCTCGCCGGCGTCTCGGAGTATAGATTGTATTCTGTCCGTATTCTAAAACCCGCCATGAAGGAGCTAGAGAAACTCGATCATTCGACCTCCGAACGGATTGCTGATCGAATTCAATGGCTCTCAGAACACCTCGATTCGACACAACTCTTCCCGTTGAAAGGTGAACTGAAAGGTCCCTATAAGGTTCGAGAAGGTTCATATCGAATCATATTTGAGATCTTGAAGAACGAGCAAACGATCGTTATCCACGCGATCGGCCACCGTCGGGACATCTACAAACGTCGATCGTAGCAGATCGACTTTTCTGATCGCATACCCTCTCTCTGTAATCCCATCTCTCTGATTATCGCCCACAAGTGTGCCGCAAAACGCCATATCAACTGAACTTTGGCGCTTAACGTTTGCAGCAACAACGCCGTTGCTTTTGCCGCTCAGAAATGACGCGCACGGAGTCCCGACGAAAAGCGTCGGGACGGAGTGCGCATACCCCCGATGCGTTTTTCGCATCGGGGCGGCAAAAACTGTTGAGCGACCACAACTGATTTTTTCCACAGCTCTAACTGAGCCATATCGACAAAGGGAGCAGCGTGGTTACGCCTGTTAGCTGCAGCTTGCACCGTTACAAAGTTTGGAAATACTGCTTGACTTTTGCCGACATCAGTTTGCGACGCTCCTCTAAGAAGTCATCATACTCGTCGACCTTCATTGATTCGACTCCATCGGGAACGCAATGCATCGCCAAGTTGGTGCGCAGGTCCCTGATGTCAGTGATTGCACCGATTCTTTTCTTGCCACTATTGCATTGGTCGAAAAGGATCTTGAAGTAGTCGGAAGGAGGACGGTCACCAATTGAGATGTTGATTTCACTTTGGGCAAGAGCGTAGTTGGCAATCTGGTTGTAACGTCCTTTTGTCAATCCCGCCTTCTTGAGATACGACTTCGGGAAAATATGGTGAACGTCACTACGGTTGAGAATTAAGTCGGTGACTGTGATGTCCCTGGAAAGAAAACCCTTATCGTTGAGCTTGACCTGAGCCGCCTGATAAACTTTGAATGATGGGCTGATAGCAGAGGACGTGTTCATCTCTTGGGGGAGCATGGCGCTCCAATATGCATCTGACAGTTCTGCGCTGATAACGGCGTTGGTGTATCGTTCGAATCTTTGTTCGTGGATTTGGCGGATGTCGTAGTCAAAGGTTGATTCAGGTGATCCTGAATAGCGGCCCGTGAGAACAGACATAACAAACCAGCGACGAACTGCCCGCTCAATGTCGGCGGCAGGGACACCTTGCGAACGAAGGGTAAGATAGATGATGTATGCAAAATTCAAGGCATTTTGTGAACCGATAAGTGAAGTATCGATGAAGCCAGCTGAACGAATGATCATTACGAATCGCTTGAAGTGAGTCTCATTCATGAAGTTGAAAACGCCCTGCTTCAATTGAGCGAAGGATTTTTCGGCGATAGACTCCTCATACTCCTTGGTCTCGAAATTGCGGCCAGAAAGCAGGGCAACCAAGTCTTGGAGTCGGCCACGTTTGAATTCAGATGTGAAAGCAACTCGAAGCATATCGGTGTAGAGCGGATCATAGATACCGTCATTCTCGTTCTTAAGCCAAGACATTTTCGAGAAGAACTCAGTTGTCGCAAATTCGGGGTCGTGTTTCTTGATCTTGCTGTAGAACTCTGGCGCAACAGACAGGTGGCAGAAATAGTCGATCGCTTTCCGCAAGGTGTTGCCGCCGTAAGTTTCGTTGCTGGCGATCTTGGACATTGCGAAGTCGGCTTGGCTAAGTTCGGTACCGAGTGAGTTGACGCGAATGAAAATGTCGGTAACTTCTTCGATTGATAGGTCGGAATTTAATTCGATGAGACCGACAGGATTGTTGACGATACCTCTGAGCCTCTCACAATTTTCGTACACCCGATCCTTATCAGCCGTTGGGTTGGCCTTGCAGTATGCATCGACGAATTTCAAAACCTTGAAATCGGGTGAAAAGACAACAGTAACGTCGGGTAGCCAAGCGGAGTTCTTTTCGATGGCTGGATTGGTGACTTCAAATGTCTCGTCCTGCGGATTGAATGCAATACGAATTCTGACGACGTCGTATTCGTCTGTGATGACCTCTCTTCCGAGAAGAGCCGCCATAAGGGCCGTGATTCTTTGTTGACCGTCGATGAGAACACGCTTTCCCGTAGAAGCAGAGCCGTCCTTTAATTTGATGTTGGGATTGCGCCAAGCAATGAGATAGCCGACGGGATACCCTTGATAGAGAGAATCAAGAAGGTTCCTGACTTTGACGGCTCCCCAGACAAAGGGGCGTTGAATTTCCGGGATTGCAATTTCGTCGGACTTGATCCAGGTCAGGAGTGTTTGGATCGGATGATGGTTAACTGAGTACTTCTGTGTCGGCATAATTGTCGATCCCTTAACTTGGTCGGTGCAAGTTGCAGCTAACATCCCAAAATCCGCAATCACATCACCCTCCGCTCACCGGCGGAATCACTGCTACTTCATCCCCATCCTGAAGCAGATGGTCGCTGGCAACGTACTCCTGGTTCACGGCGAGTCGCATCTTTCCTTCCCACTCGGCAAAGCGCGGGTTCATGTGCGCGAGGTAACGAAACACATCCTCTGCGCGTTCGCCCTCTGTCAGTTCGAGTTGGCGAGAATCCGTCCCCGCCAAGTCCTTCGCGATCGAAAACAATCGTACCTGTATCTTCATCGACGTTCCTTCTCACAAAGGCCAGAGCTCAACGTGAACCTGTACGCCGGCCTTTTGGTCTCGTGCCTCTTCCGGCAGGATGATGAAACAATTTGCTCGCGCCATCGAGCTGAGTGCGCCCGAGCTTTGCGTGCCCGTCGTCTCAACCACCAAGCCGTCGCCTTCCTGCCTGAGAACGCCCCGCACAAAGTGTCGCTTCCCGTCACGCTTGAGAACATCCGAAAGCAGTCGCGCCTTCAAACGAATCGACGGGAACGCTGGCTGACCGGTCATCGTCAAGAGTGCAGGCCTTACGAACTGCAGGAAGGTCACCATGGTGGACACGGGATTGCCCGGAAGACCGAACACTAACGTTCGTCGGCTTCCACGCTCGCGCTCATACACGCCGAAGACCATCGGCATCCCCGGCTTGATGTTGACTTTCCAGAACTTGATCTCAACCCCCAATTGCTTGAGGACCGTGAGGACGTAGTCATGCGCACCGACCGATACTCCTCCCGACGTGATCAACACCTCGGCATCAAGACCCGGCTGAAGTGCACGCCTCAAGTCATCGACGTTATCTCGCACAACCCCAAGCCGGACAGGCTCACCGCCCGCCTCTGCAGCCAATCCCCACAGCGTGTATGCATTGCTGTTGCGAATCTGCCCCGGCTTCGGCTTCTCATGAACCTCAACAAGCTCATTGCCCGTCGTTAGAAGAGCGACGCGCGGCTTTCGGACTACACGCACACGATGCACACCGAGCGATGCGAGCACACCAAGATGCACCGCCGAGAGCCTTGTTCCCGCTTTCACCGCAACTTCACCCGCACGGATGTCTTCCCCTTTTCGCCTCACGTTTCGTCCCGCGGCAACAGGACCGGAGAGAACAATCGATCCATTCTTCACCGCAACGGCTTCCAGCTCAACAACAGCGTCTGCTCCGGGCGGGATGGGCGCCCCCGTCATGATCCGCACCGCCGTTCGAGATTGGATCGCCGGGAGGAATTCACTACCTGCCGCAATTTCCCCGATGACGGAAAGCACTGAGCCGGCCTGCATCGTCTCCGCCGTTCGTACCGCATAACCATCCATTGAGGAGTTATCGAAGGGAGGGATATCTTCGTTGGCAACGACGTCCTCTGCCAGGACACGACCGTGGGCAGCCATCATGGCCAGCGGCTCGGAATCAAGCAGCCGGGCTTGCTCTAGGATAATGCGTTGTGCATCAGAAACGTTCGTCATGATCTTTCCCGAACCGAACAACGGCCAATATATCCATAGCGACAGGCAAAAGCAAGAATCTCAGTTCCTGCAGGCTGTGGGCGAACGACACTACTCGTAGTATCAACGATTGTAGAATCTACACCCCGGCATTGTTGGGCATTGGGAGAGCGTCAGCGACTTTGATATGCTACATCGTTTTTCACGCATGAATGTGGGAAAACCGAGCAACACGTTCCGGGTGATAATTGAGGATAAACTCAACATTGTGGCATGACAATAGTGTGATTGGACAAGCACAGAGTGAGGTCATAGCTCCTCAGAGATGAAAACGACCTGGCGAAGAAGAGGAACACCAATGCCGCATTCAGAGACGACACAACGTGAATCAGAGGTGCTCCAAGAACAGAATGTTTCGACTCTGCACCTCTGGAATTTTCTCCATACTGTTGGGATGGCTCACATGGCTAACCTTCCTCTCACCCTCAAGCAAATTGCACCAGAGCCCGGAACGTTGGTCTACGTCGAAGCACGACCGCTTTCTGTGCAATGGAAGCAGTGGAACCCCGTTCTCTTTTCAGCAATCGATCTCTATTCGATGTTGCAGATTGCGCGTCTGTATCTCACGTCGTCCGTTGCCTCATCGGTCGATTTCCTGAAATTCATCGTGGAGAAATTTCCCTTCACCATCCGAGAGATCCGCACACCGGCCGACCGGTTCTTCACGCATCCGTCAACCCCCCAACCCGACCACCACTTTACAGCCGCGGCTCAGGCACAGGGCATTGTTCACACGATGTCATTCCAACCGTCGAGCGACCGGCTCTTGAGTGTCATGGGCAAACATTTCTACGCCCTGAGCAACGAGCCACACCCGGAACCGACTTCGGAATCGCAGCGCATGGGAGAGTTAGTGAACTATCTCTTCTTCCACAACAACCATCGCTCCATACCGCTTCTCGGCGGAAAAACTCCGTTGCAAAAACTCATCGCCTTTGGCGGGTACGACGACCTTCTGTGGTTCGACCCGTACGATGCGATCACACCGCGCACATCGGGGCGCGGCGGTCGAAGGGCTTAGAGAACTCTTTCCTCGCTCGCATCGCAGTTGAAACACTCCACCGCTCACGGTATGCACCACCGCTTTCTTGCGCCTTGCATTTCAGACCCCTTTAGCGTATCTTGTTGTCGAAAACCTTGCGAGACGAACCTCGCAAGGTTTCTTATCTTGGCGGGGTAGCT
>JBGFRR010000155.1:0-57631 GCA_041695045.1 Bacteroidota bacterium | reverse complement strand
CGGGATTGGTGACGCCGGAAGTCAAGCGCGCATTTAACGGACTTCACTATGACGAAGGAATGTTCGAACGGCGGTATGAACGCGTCATCCAACCGGACTATATCCTCGACCGCAGCAAGCATCCGGAGCGCTTCGCGTCTGAGTCCATGCATCCGGTGATGACAAGAGTCTTCCCGAGTCTCGGGATAGCAAAATCGGGGCCTGTATTCTACACACTATATCGTGTTGCACAATGAAACTCCTTCTCATATTACTGTTGTTGCCGATGTCGCTCGTCGGTGGAGAGGTGTTTTCCGACCGTATTAAGGGATTGCGTGTTGTCGGAAGCGTGGAGGCAGGATTTCCGGTTGTCATTCTCGATTCGACGGTTGTGACCGTGTGGTTCGACCTGAACGAGACACATCCGGCCGATTTTCGCCTACGCGTTTACCATTGCGATAGGGATTGGAAGAAAACCGCAAGCACGTTCATCAACAATGATACCTGGAACCTCGTCCGTGTGCGTCTGCCGTTCTCGCCTGCACCGCCTGGCGTACAGCATTATCGATTTCAGTACCGCTTTTCTTTGCCGGGGTTGCCGGGGTTAGAGCGGTTCATCCATTCGGGCAACTATGTGTTTGAGATTTGGGATGAAGAGGGAACAACGTTGCTTGTGCGAGGAAAATTTGTTGTTGTCGAGCCGACGCTATCGCCCTCGATGCGGGTAAGCAACCGTCAGGCGCCGGAAGCCGACAGTCCGCTCAATCAGGTGCATGTCGTCGAGCTGCGGTTTGTGGTCCCGGAGTTCCATGTGGTACGCACGGGTCTCACCACATTTGGAACCTCGATGGTCCATGAAAGAGAAGAAAGAGAGATTCTCCACGCTCCATTCTTTTCGGTCGTTGATATTTACAAGAACCGTGAGCTGGTTCGTTCCTATCGCATCGATACATCGGTGCGCACGCGGAACACGTTCGTAGACGGAGTTGGTACGCGCCGGCTGCGATTCCGCGTCGAGAATGTGTTGCCGGGAAATGAATACCGTCGGCTTGACCTTCGCAATGCTGCGGAGTACCCTCCGGGTCGGGATGTGCGACCACGGCACGGCGCAGACCTGAGCAGAATGTTCCTTCGGGCAGGGCAGGATAACAACGGCCTTGCGGTCATTGAGGAGGGAAGCATCAATGCCGATTATCTTCGCGTGACGTTCGAATTCCTTCCTCAACAATACGCGGGTGAGCCACTCGATGTTGTGGGAGATTTCAACGGTTGGACTCCCTCTCCATCCGCTCGCATGCGGTTCGACCATGAACTCGGTCGCTATGTGTGGTCGACATGGCTGCGCCGCGGCGTGTACGATTACCAGTACGTCCTTAACGTCGATGATTGGGTTGCGCTGGAGGGGAATGACTGGCGAACCAGCAACGTCTACTCTGCAGTGGTCTACTATCGTGATCAGCGCTTTGGCGGATTTGACCGGATTCTTGGGTTTCGTCAGATTCAAAGTTCTGGCCTCACCGAGGCGCATCCATAACCGAACATCGTAGCGGAAAGAATCTCCATGTCGAAGTTAAAAGTAGGAGTCGTTGGAACGGGACACGTGGGATCGCTGCATGCGAAGATGTTTTCCCATATCGAGCGCGCAGAGTTAGTCGGTGTCTTCGATACCGATACATCCAAAGCAAAGCGCGTGGCAGAAGAATGCGACACCACTGCGTGTACTACGCTCGACCAACTGCTCGATAGCGTCGAAGCCATTAGCGTCGCAACGCCGACCTCGGCGCATTTTCCGGTTGCCCGAGCGGCCATTGAGCGAGGCCTGCATACATTCATCGAAAAACCCATCACAGAATCCATCGATCAGGCAAAAGAGCTGTTAGCGCTTGCCGACAAGAAGAACGTCAAAATCCAAGTCGGCCACATTGAGCGGTTTAACGCAGCCGTGCTGGCCTTAGACCGGTATCGGCCCCGGCCGATGTTTATCGAGTCGCACCGTCTTGCGCAATTTAACCCGCGGGGTACAGACGTTGCCGTCGTGCTCGACTTGATGATCCACGACATCGACCTCATTTTAAGTTTGGTGCGGTCGCCGGTGACGCGCATCGACGCGAGCGGTGTAGCCGTGGTGTCCCAGAGTGTCGACATTGCCAACGCCAGATTGCAGTTTGCAAATGGTTGTGTCGCCAACGTCACGGCAAGCCGAATCTCGCAGAACAAGATGCGTAAGATGCGCCTCTTCCAGCACAATGCGTACATCTCCATCGACTTCACGCAGGGCCTGGCTGAAGTGTTCCGTCTTGTCGACGCGGAAGACCCAACCATCAAACCGACAATGCTGTTAGGGCAGATCGAACAGGGGGCACGGAAACGATTGATCGTCTATGAACAACCGGAAGTCAAAGAAGTCAACGCACTCAAGTATGAACTGGAGTTGTTTGTCGAGACCATTCGCAACGGCGCCGAACCGCCCGTAACCGGGCGTGACGGCCTGCAGGCGCTTGAGGTGGCGCAGGAGATTTTGAGGATCATTGATGCACCGGTAAAGTAGGTATTCCACGTAAACGAAATGACGAAAGAAGTCGAAATCCGTGAACCTCTCTTACTCCGTATCGGCGACCTTGCCGACCGGAAGGGCGTTCGTGCGTACGTTGTAGGGGGCTATGTGCGCGACCTTCTGCGCGGGTCGTCGGTGAAGGATCTTGACGTCGTCGTGCTCGGCAGCGGCATCGAGTTCGCTCGCTCGGCCGCAAGCGAACTCGGCCGCACGAATCTCGTGATATACGAGAAATTCGGCACGGCGATGCTTCAGCTCGACGATTGGAAGATCGAATTCGTCGGTGCACGAAACGAAAGCTATTCATCCCATTCCCGCAAGCCGGCAGTCCAAGGAGGTACGCTGGAAGACGACCTTGCGCGAAGAGACTTTACCATCAACGCCCTCGCCGTATCGCTCAACCGGCAGGACTGTGGACTGCTCATCGACCCGTTTGGTGGTTACGACGACCTGCAGGAAGGCATCCTTCGCACGCCGTTGAATCCGGTTGAAACGTTCTCGGACGACCCGCTCAGAATCATGCGGGCGATGCGGTTTGCGTCGCAGCTGGAATTCAGAGTTCTGCCGGAAGTACTCGACGCGGCAGCGTTCATGGCGAAGCGTCTGTCGATTGTCTCACAGGAGCGCATCACGGATGAATTCATGAAAATCATGGCCAGCCCGAGACCATCCGTCGGACTCGAGCTCATGTTCGATGCCGGCGTGCT
This sequence comes from Bacteroidota bacterium, assembly GCA_041695045.1. Lineage (GTDB taxonomy): Bacteria > Bacteroidota > Ignavibacteria > UBA10030 > UBA10030 > JBGFRR01. The sequence goes on along the minus strand of JBGFRR010000155.1, from coordinate 54,391 downwards.
GGAACTGGTGTTCCCGGAAGTTGCACAGTTAGCCGGTGTGGATCAGCGGAAGGATTACCATCACAAAGATGTCTTTCGACACACGCTCAAAGTGCTCGACAATGTCGCAGAACAGTCGTCGAATCTCTGGCTGCGTATGGCAGCACTGCTGCACGACATTGCAAAGCCGCGTACAAAGGCGTTCCACGAAAGCATCGGGTGGACGTTCCATGGACATGAGGAACTCGGCGCGCGTATGGTCAAGCCAATCTTCCGGCGCATGAAGCTGCCGATGGAACATATTCCTTACGTCGAAGCGCTTGTACGACTCCATCTACGCCCCATGGCGCTCGTGGATGATGAGGTGACGGATTCTGCGGTGCGAAGACTCATGTTTGACGCGGGCGAGTACATCGACGATCTCATGCTTCTGTGTCGTGCCGACATCACATCCAAAAATCCCCGGCTCGTGCAGCAAGTGAAACGGAACTATGACCGCGTTATAGAGAAGATGCAGCTGGTGGAAGAGAAAGACCGATTGCGCAACTGGCAACCGCCGGTACGAGGCGATGAGATCATGGAAGTGTTCGGCCTTGAGCCGGGCCCGGCTGTGGGAAAGCTCAAACAAGCCGTGACCGACGCAGTTTTAGATGGCAAAATCCCCTATGACCACGATGCCGCGTTGGCGTACCTGCATTCAGTGAAGGAGAAAATACTCGGAGAGCCTGCAAACACAGCTGCAAAACAATCCTGACCTCCAGGGCATTGTGAAGGAAATCCGAAACTTTCCTTTGTCTGCTTCGTCTATTAGTGAGGTTTTTTTATTACATTGTCCTAAAAGCATTGTCCTCCTTTTTTCATCTTTGTTGGAGAAGAAACCATGAAACAGCTTTCTGTTGTGTTGCTGCTCATCGTTGCTGTTGTTTCGGCGACGGTGGCACAGCAACGTTCCCTCACACTTTCTCAGGCAGTCGAGGTTGCGCTCGACCGGAATTTCAACGTCAAGCAAGCGCAGAATAATCTCGAACGCGATCAGGCGTCTGTGCTTGCTGCCTACGGGAATTTCCTCCCGAACATTAACCTCAATTCGTCGTGGGGTGGAAGCCAAGGAGAAACATTCCTCCCGAACGGCCAGCGCTTGCCGTCGACGAACATCCGTTCGCTTTCGTCCGGCGTCAGCGCATCGCTCACGTTGTTTGACGGATTTTCGAACACCTCCAACCTCAGCTCGTCGGTCAACACGGCCATTGCCTCCGAGTACACCTTGAGTCGCACGCGACAGAGTGTCGTCAACCAGGCGCGACGGCTCTACTATGAGGTTCTCCGCACGGAGCGCTTGTTGCGTGTGGCGGAAGCGAGTCTTCGATACAGCACGCAGCAGCTCGAGCGTGTGCAGGAAATGGCGCGACTCGGATCGGCTTCGCTCGTGAATGTGTACCAACAGCAGGCACAGGTTGGGCAGGATGAAGTTCGTGTCGTGCAATCGCAAAATGAGTACGAAACTGCCAAGGCCAACCTTGTCGCATTCCTCGCGCTGGATGTGACAGAGCCGATCCGTATCGAGGACCCATCGATCCCCGAAGAAATTGAGCAAGCAGAGTTCGAACGCCTAAAGGAAGCGACGAGAAACCTTCGCGGGCTGATCAGCACTGCATTTGACAACCGTCCAGATTATCGCGGCGCCAAGGCCGGTTACGAAGCAACGGAATCGGCTGTGACGATTGCACGCAGCGGATACTTCCCCCGTCTGTCTGCAAGCGCCGGCTACACGCTCAGCGGAAACAGCCGCGTGCAGAGTGAATTCGAAGACTTCCGCAACAGCAGGAATTTTAATTGGGGCATCTCACTACAGTTTCCGATCTTCAGCGGTTTTCGCACGAATGAAGCAACCCAGCGAGCGCTCGTGACGAGGAAGAACGCCGAGGAAAATCTGCGCGAAACCGAGCGACGCATTCAGGTTGAAATCAAGGGCGCACTCCTGCAGCTTGAGTTTTCAGAAAAGAACTATGAGTCTGCTGTGAAGAGCCTCCAGTTTCAAGAACAGAACCTGAAGGTCAACCAGGAACGCTACAATGTCGGCGCCGGTACATTGCTCGATCTGTTCTTTGCTCAGAACAACTACAACAACGCACTGGCCGCGAAGATCAATGCGGTGATACAATATCTTGCTGCAAAGAGCCAGCTTGACCTCGCTGTCGGATCAATCTCACACTAACATAAGCTCAGGAGGTTGGCAGTACGCGACCATACGTTTTCTATGGCAAACGGAAATAACAAAAAATCGAAAAAGCGAATCATCGTTTTCTCCATCATCGGTGTTGTGCTTGTTGCGTTGACGTTGTTGGTCATTCTCGGCAGCCGTCGGGAAACGGTCTATACCGTACAAACCGAGAAGGTCGAGCAACGCACCATCGTGCAGATGGTAACGGCAACAGGAAAAATTCAACCGGAAGTGCAAGTGAAGATCAACGCGGAGGTCAGCGGTGAGATCATCGACCTCCCCGTTCGGGAAGGCCAGCGGGTGCGTCGGGGTCAATTGCTCGTGCGCATCAAACCCGATGCGTACCAGGCGCAGGTGGAGCGGGCAGAAGCGGCTCTCGGCATTGCGCGGGCAAATCTCGCAAAAGCGGAGGCGGAGTTCAAGCGCATCAGCGAGCTATATTCGAAGCGGCTCGTCTCGGAAGCAGAAATGGACATCGCCCGTGCGGCCTATAAGAGCGCGGAAGCCTCGCACGCTCAAGCGCTCGCCTCGGTGAAAGAAGAGCGGGAGACGCTGGCAAAGACCTCCATCTATTCACCCATGGATGGCGTCGTCAGCCAGCTTCGTTCACAACTTGGTGAACGCGTGAGCGGGAGTACCTTCACGCAGGGAACGGAGATCATGACCATCGCAGACCTTGCCCGCATGGAAGCTCGCGTCGACGTCGGCGAGAATGATGTCGTCCTCGTCAGCGTTGGTGATACCGCCTACGTCGAGGTCGATGCATACTCGGGTCGGCAATTTATCGGTCGGGTGACGCAGATTGCGAACACGGCAAAGTCTCGCGGACTCGGCACGCAGGAAGAAGTCGTGAACTTTGAAGTGCGGATTCTGCTCGATGCGCCGAAGAATGTCGAGTTCCGTCCCGGCATGTCGATGACGGCGGATATCAAGACCGATACTCGGTACAACGTGCTTGCTGTGCCGATTCAATCCGTTACCGTACGAACGTCAAAGGAGGAGAAGCAGCAGGAAGAAGAGATTCGGGAAGGGGAGGCGCAGTTCATCACACGACAGGTGGCGCGCCGACGGGATGAGGAGAAGCTCCAGGAAGTCGTGTTCGTCGTTTCCAATGGCACGATTCGCTCGGTACCCGTCAAGCGCGGCATTAGCGACGATGTGTATGTCGAGGTTGTTGATGGTCTGCTGGGAGGAGAGGGAGTTGTATCCGGGCCGTTCAGAGCGATCAATCGCGAGTTGGAAGAGGGGTCGAAGGTAAAAGTGGACAACGCGCGAACTCGCCGCACCGGTGGTTCTGTGGCGGTGGAAAACTAATCGAAACGTGATTCACAACGAGAAGGAGCGTCAATGTCTCATCTTATTGCGTTGAAAGATATTACCAAGTTTTATCAGATGGGTGATACGACAGTGCACGCGCTTGATGGTGTATCGCTCACCATCGAGAAAAATGAATACCTCGCCATCATGGGGCCGTCGGGGTCCGGGAAATCGACGCTGATGAACATCATCGGCTGTCTCGACACGCCGACGTCCGGCATCTACCTCTTCAACGGTGTGAACGTGAGTGAGATGAACGACAATCAGTTGGCGAAAATCCGGAACAAGGAGATCGGATTCGTGTTCCAGACCTTTAATTTGCTTGCCCGTTCCGACGCGCTTCACAATGTTGAGCTTCCTCTGATCTATGGCGGCTACTCGTCATCCGAGCGGAAGCGCCTTGCGAAAAAAGCGCTCGAGCACGTCGGGCTTGCCGACCGCATGCACCATAAGCCGAATGAACTCTCCGGTGGTCAGCGGCAGCGTGTCGCCATCGCCCGCGCACTCGTGACTCATCCCTCCATCATCCTTGCCGACGAACCGACGGGTAACTTGGACACCAAGACCGGCGATGAGATCATGGAGCTTTTCGAAGAGCTGCATGAGGAAGGCAACACCATTATCCTTGTTACGCACGAAGAGTATATCGCAGAACACGCTCACCGCATCATCCGCATCCGTGACGGAAAAGTGGAGGGCGACGAAAAGATGTCCAAGCGTCAACGTGCGCTCGCAGGCGTATCCCGCTAACAATGCTCCAGTATCTGCTCGATATCAAAGAAGGCCTGGCCATCGCGTTCGCGGCGATTCGCGCAAACACAATGCGCTCCGTGCTCACGACGCTGGGCATTGTCATTGGTATCGTTTCCGTAACGCTGATGGGAACGGCAATTGAGGGTCTAAACCGCGCCTTCAATACGAGCATAGCCAAGATCGGTGCAGATGTTCTGTATGTGCAGAAGTTCCCGTGGGCTGGTCAGGAAGATTGGTGGACCTTACGAAACCGCCGCGATATCCGTATGGAACATGCGCGAGCGATTGATCGCCAGGCGACGTTAGCCAGCACCGTAACACCCATCGCCGCGAACATTGTGAATGTGCGCTACGGATCGAAAGTCGTTGAAGGTGCGATCGTCGTTGGCACCGACGAACAGTTCATCGAAACGGTCGGGGTGGATGTTGTGCTTGGAAGGTTTCTGACTCCTCTGGAAGTGAGCGGCGGAAGGCCGGTGTGTGTGATCGGTTCGGAGATTGCGGAAAACCTTTTCCCCAGCGAGAACCCTCTCGGCAAGACTGTTAAACTCAACACCCACACCTATCGTGTGGTAGGCGTTTTGGAAAAACAGGGAAGTCTTCTCGGTCAGACGATGGACACGCGAGTGTATGTGCCCATCAATCGTTACTTCAAGGAGTTCCGTACTTTTCGCGGCGGCATTGAAATTTGGGTAAAGGCAATGAGCTTAGAAGAGGTTGAGGATACGAAGGAAGAGATACGAGGCATCATGCGAAAGGCACGCCGGCTTTCACCCGGCGCAAAGGACGATTTTGCCATCAATCAGCAAGAGTTGCTCATCCAGACATTCAACGCTATCGGTGGAGTCGTCGCAGCCGTTGGATTGTTTATCACAGGGCTCTCACTCTTCGTCGGTGGGATCGGCATTATGAATATCATGTTCGTCTCGGTGACGGAGCGGACGAAAGAGATCGGCATTCGAAAAGCCATTGGCGCTCCACGACGGTCGATCCTCATACAATTCCTCATCGAAGCGGCCGCTCTCTGTCTTATCGGAGGCATCATCGGCCTGATCATCGCCTTCCCGCTGAGTCTCATCATCGACCAGGTTCTTCCAACGGCTATGCCGTTGAGTATCGTGTTTATCGCACTGCTCGTTGCTGTGTTGGTGGGGATCATTTCGGGGTTTCTTCCTGCCTATCGCGCATCTCGCATGGACCCCGTCGAGGCACTGCGATATGAATAGACCCAACGAAGTCATACGCTCATGAATTTTGGTGAAGTCATACGAATTGCACTGGATGCCATACGGGCGAACAAGCTTCGCTCCGTCCTGACATTGCTTGGCATCGTTGTCGGCGTTTTCTCCATTATCGGCGTTATGACAGCGGTCCGCGTGCTGCAGAACAGCATCGAGAGCGGCCTGACACAGCTCGGCACGCATACCTTCCAGATTGAAAAGTTCCCTCGCATGTTCAGCGGCCATCGCGAGTGGGCTCGCATTCGGAACCGGAAGGATATCACGTACGATCAGGCGTTGACCGTGCATGAGAAGATGACGCAGGCTGCATTCGTTGGGATTGAAGCGACACGCGGGGGCCGAGTCGTGATTGCTCCAAACGGTGAGAAAACAAATCCCAATGTGATGCTCTATGGAGAGACGCCGGAGGGATTCCCGACGAACAACTGGACGGTCAAAGAAGGGCGTGCGATTACGAATGACGACGTTCACCACAATCGAAGCGTTGCCGTATTAGGGGATAACGTTGTTGAGAAGATTTTCCCCTATGGCGGCGCGGTGGGCTCGGAAATTCGCATCGACGGCCAGCGTTATCTCGTGGTTGGGACTGTTGAGCCGAAAGGCGCAGTGTTAGGAGGCAATCAAGACAATTTTGTGGCGATCCCCCTCACCGTGTTTTTGGACAAATACGGCAAGGATCGGTCGCTTAACATTATGGTGACGGCCAAGAGCGCCGACGTTTTTGACGACGCTCTTGAGGAAGCGAGGCACATCCTGAGGACAGCGCGGAAAGTCGAGCCAGGGCAGGAGGATGACTTTTCGATCTTCTCGAACGATTCGCTCATCCAGCAGTTCAATGATTTCACGTTCTATGTGAAACTCGGCATCGGTTTCATCAGCGTGATCTCTTTGTTAGCGGCGGGGGTAGGAATCATGAACATCATGCTGGTTTCCGTTACGGAGCGGACACGCGAAATCGGCATCCGGAAAGCTATCGGCGCGCGCCGCACGAACATTCTCTCGCAGTTCATCATGGAAGCCATCGTGCTGTGTCAGATCGGCGGGTTGATCGGCATTGCGCTGGGTATACTCGGCGGGAACATCACCGCGCTCCTCTTCGAGTTTCCTCCCATCATTCCCATCGATTGGGCGTTGATCGGCTTTGCCCTCTGCACGTTCATCGGCGTGGTGTTCGGAGTCTATCCGGCTTGGAAGGCGGCAAACTTAGACCCGATCGATGCGCTGCGGTATGAATGATGTGGAGATCGCAGTTGGCGGATGGTAGTAGGTGTGAGACTTGAGGTTGTGAGGGAGTTTCACTCCCGCACTACCGATGTCCTCGGGAGTGCCCCGCTCGAAAAACGAGCGGGACAGGTAACTCCCTGGGAACATTACGTGGTACCATTCATTTTTCCTCCTCACGCCTTCATCCTTGCCCCTTGCTCCTCTTCTGAAAAAATCCAACTAACAATCTTTCCCGGGTTAATTTCTTTGAAGTTCTCCCAGTAAGCCTTCGTTCGAAGGTGTCGGGACGATGTATCATAGGAAGGAATCTCCGACGCCTCGTTCATAATTCGCTCAAACCGCTGTTGCCAGCGCTGCATGTTTCTTTCGCGCAGGTCAATCCAGCCGTCGTGTGCCCAGGCATTGAGTGCGTGCTCAGTAATCGTCAATTCGTTCGAACCGCGGTAGGGGGGTATCTTGATGTCGCCGCCGCGCAAGAGCGTCTTGCCGTCTGTCAGCAGTATGGGGATGCCGATGGAAATGATGCGAGAACGCAGCTCGGTGTTGTTGCGGATTTCGTCGGTCAAGCGACGTGAGAGTTCCTTCGCAGAGGCTTTCACGACAGCAGGCATCGTTCCGACGGTAAGCTCGAGTAAGTGTGCTTCGTAGAGCAGCTTTGAAAGACGGGGCGGGCCGAGGACTTCAAACGCAATACTTCGCGTGCGGTGCTGTTGTTCAAGCTGCTTAAGATGCTGGAGGGCGCTTTCAAAGAGAAAGCCTGCACGGTAGGTGGGATTCATCGTCGCGTTGTCGAGGGCGTTGATCACATCGTGTCCGGTGTTGCCTCCTTTCATCTCAAACGCCACGTCGTCGGCGATTTCTTCGGGGGTAACGTACTGCATTTGACCGGGGGAGGCAATCGCTTCGAATTCCGCGCGCGAGAAAACGCCGTTCTCCCCCGTATCGATAAAGACCGACCGTAGCGGTTTGTGCAGAGGCGTCCAGTGTTCGTGCTTGGGACGGAGTTCTAACGTTCCCCTCAATTCTACCCCGCGTTCGGGCGGACAGTCCACCAGGCTAATGGCTTTCCCGCGTTTCTTAATATCTCCGTATCCGATCTTCTTCCACGCAATTGCGGCGGTGGGTTTGACTTCCTTGGTGATGGGAGCGTCAGGAGTGCGGCCGAGGAGAAAGAGCAGCATCGTATGCGCGCCGGCCACTGCCGATTTGCTCAGCAGCACGCTCGACGGGCGCTCTTCGCTGTGCGTATAGGGAATGTTCAGTCCCATACCCCCCGTACCGCTCGTGCCGATCTTGACGTAGATCGACGTGCCGAACCTCGCCATGGAGCGGTAGAAGATTTGCACGTGCCGGATGAGCTGAGGGATGTACAGCGAAGCGAGAAGGCGTTCTGTCTTCTCCGCTACTTCATCGTCGGCAGCCTTCGAGCGATGGCGGAGGGCCTTGCGAACTTCGCGTGCGGTGTGAAAGATGTCCTGATACGCGATGCCCGTTGCCGAGTTGATGCAATCGACGATGATGTCGGGTTTGAACTTCCTGATAAGTTGATAGAGACTGGATCGCTCCAGAACGCTTGCCGAAAGTTCATCCAGCATATCGTCGATGAGCATTTGGCGCGTTGCGGGATTGTTCAGGATCTGGTCGCGCGGAGTGTCTTTCAATTCGTGGCGGACGAAGATGTTGCCCCACCAGGGAACGAAGAACGTCCGACCGACGCGGGGAAATTCACGGCGCAGCGTCTCGGCAATTTCTCTTGCCTCCGACTCAAGGAGCGACGTAACGATGATGCGCTTCGGCTGTTCCTCCATCAACCTTCGACACACCGCGGCGCCAACAAGTCCCCACGCACCGAGGACGAGCACTGTTCTGTTGGTAATGTCCATGAGGAGTTAGTCAAGGATAGTGGATAGTGGCTACTCAGCGTTGTTTGATCCACTAATCTGCACGAATCTTCACGAAGGGAAGATTTGAATGCTTGAATCACTGAATACGCTGGCGGAATGAAAACTACGTTCACGCGGATGCTATTCCGTGAAAATCATCCGTTTCCATTTTGGTGAGACAATCTTCAGCCTTTAGTTCCACAATGACTTTCCCATAACCGACAACGTCTGCCTTGTATTCCTTTTTCAATTTCCAGGTCTTGTAGTAGATGGGTAATAACTTCTGTGAATCGAACGGGATAGCTCTCTCATCCAATTCTATCTCATACGCCTCATGGTAAACGGGCTCAAGAAACCCACATCCCAACTCATTGTAGACTTCCATCGCAGCACCAACGAGAGCATAGACTTCATCCTTCAGTAGCAATTCTTTCATCTGAGTTATCCTTTGACCGATTAGTGGAGATTGGTGTGGATAGAGTATAGGTAGGGGCAGGCTCTGAACGATGACGCATGATGAAGTTCAACCCACCCCCAAACCACGTGACGAGGCAAACGGAAACTATCTACTCTTCAGGTGCAACTACTTCGGCACAACCGTATCGTACCACGGTTTCTTCTCGCGGCTGCCGAGCTCGTCGATGTGCAGATGTTTCGTTTCGGTGTATTCCTTCAGTCCTTCAACTCCAAATTCTCTGCCCACGCCGCTCTGTTTGTATCCCCCGAACGGCGCTTTCTCACTGATGAGGTGCCACTCATTGATCCACACCGTTCCCGCATGGAGTCGCTTCGCAACATTCATGGCTCGGCGTTCATCCTTCGACCAGACCCCGCCCCCTAACCCATAGATGGAATCGTTCGCGATGGCCACCGCTTCATCGTCCGATTCGTACTGGATCACGGAAAGCACCGGACCGAAGATCTCTTCTTGTGCGATCGTCATACGATTGTCGACACCGGTGAAGATAGTCGGCTCGACGAAAAAGCCCCGAGTGAGCGGTTTGTCCTTTGGCACGCCGCCACCGACGGCGATCTTCGCTCCTTCCGCCTTTCCTTGCTCGATGTAGCGAAGGACACGCTCTTGCTGTTTCTTTGAAATCAGTGGGCCGATGTCGGTTGTCGCATCGGCAGGGTTGCCGAGCTTAAGCTTGCGCGTTTTCCCGACGAGGCGCTCAAGAAACGTATCGTACATCTTCCGAGGAAGCAACAGACGTGCTCCGGCTTCGCAGCATTGACCTTGATGGTAGAAGATCGCATACATCGCCCCGTCCACGGCGAGGTCGAGGTCGGCGTCGTCCAGCACAATATTGGCTGACTTGCCGCCGCATTCGAGCGTTACCTTCTTCAGGTGTTCGGCTGCAAGTGCCATGACGCGTCGCCCCACTGCGGTCGAGCCTGTGAAGGAGATCTTGTCCACCTTCGGATTGCGCACGAGTTCTTCGCCAACGTCGGGTCCGTAGCCGGGGATGATGTTGACGACGCCGGGAGGGAATCCGATCTCGTGCACAATCCTTGCAAGCTCGATCGCGGTACACGGGGTCAACTCGGAAGGCTTCAAGACGACCGTATTGCCCGATGCGAGCGCAGGGCCGAGTTTCCAGATGGCCATCTTGAGAGGGAAGTTCCAGGGGATGATCGCTGCGACAACGCCGATGGGTTCGCGGACCAGAATGTTCTTACTGAAGCCGGGTTTGCCCAAGCCGTCGACCGGTTCGGTGAGGTCGAGCGCCGCGAGCTTGGAGAAGTAGTTCATGTTGCGTGCGGAAAGATAGATATCCTCCTTTGCTTTACGAGTTGTAGAGCCGGAGTCGGCTACTTCTAAGTCAATGAATTTGTTCTGCCTCTCATTGATTTCATCGGAGATGGCTTTGAGCATCGCCGCGCGCTCCTCGCGTAGCATGCGTGGCCAGGGTCGCTCGTCGAATGCCTTCCGCGCGGCGGCGATGGCGCGCTGTGCATCTTCTACACTCGCAAGCGAGACGCGCGCAATGACCTCTTGGTTGTAGGGGTTGATCGATTCAAACGTGCGCTTCGTGTTCGAATCGACGAACTCGCCGTTGATGTAAAGCTGGTATTCTCTCATAATCTTGCACATTAATGGTTTTTGTATGCTTTTTCGCCAGCCTCAATCCGAATCGGCAACGTATTCTGCGGTGGCGGAAGCGGACAGGTTGTATACTCCGAGAACGCACACGGAGGATTGTACGACTTGTTGAAGTCAAGAATTACTTTCCCATCCTTTGCCGGCGACGCGTAGAGGAACCGCCCTGCACCGTACGTTTCTTTTCCGTTGGTTTGGTCGCCGAAGATGAAAAAGTAATCTCCGTCGGGCTCTTCCAACACCGGCTCGAGTCGGTATTGTTTCCCATCAATCTCAAATACTGCTGCACCCGGAACAGGATACACTTCCTCATAGCCCGGGATGATGGTCGGAACACTCATTTCCTTCGGCGGGTCATAGGGATGCCAGAGCGCTTCGACTCTCCACTTCGAGGAGACGGGAAAGCGCTCGATGCCGGTAAATTCTTTTCGCGCCGCAGCCTCCGTATCCCACATCCGCACAGCGTACCGGTCGCCTCGCTTGATGATGATGAACGAACGGGAACCGATGACGACCGTGTCTGGAGCCGGAGGCCCACCTTGTGGCGTCATTGTGCCTGAGGCGAATGGTTTTCCGCCAACTGTTGCCCGCACACCGGGGTTCAGCTGGAGAAACACCGAACCGTTTTTGAGCGTGAGGATGCCGACATCGCGAATCTTGTTCGGACCCTCATTCAGCCAATCCAGAGCGATGAGCGTGAGCCATCCGTGTTCGCGCAGGAGATTTCGGATGCGCCGTTCGTGCCAAGCGCGCACCTCTTCTTCATGCGATACGCGTGCAGAGTCTGTTGAAGCAGACATACTGATTGGCATCGAGAGTGTATTGACAAATACAACGATGAAGAAAGAAAAAGGTCTCAACATGTTACTGGATATAGGTTGTTCGGTACGCCTTTGGCGTACCTCACAACCCCCTTTGTTACCTTGGTTCCAGGGGAGTTGTACCCCCGAGAATGACAGACACGACAGTTGTTCGGGAGTTCAACTCCCTCACAACCTCAGACTCCCCAGGACACCCTCTGTTCCGAGGGAGTTGTACTCCCGAGGACAGTGGGGCAAAAAGAAGTTTCTACGTACGATCGGTGACTCAGCTGGCACTTAAAACATCCCCGGGTGTTTGCCGGTCCCAAATGTCGAAAGATATACAATCAACACCCAGAAGATGAATTGCACAAGATAGAAGACGGCGATCTGCCGCGTTAGCGCGGCGATTCCCTGTTCGGCCTCTGCGGGTGCATCGTTCTTGGCGAGTGCGTTGACCAGAGCCATGCGCTTCTTCGTGAGCAGCGGGCCAAACACCGTGCCGTTGACGAGCATGATGGCAAAGAGAATGATCTTCGCTACAAGCCAGCCCTTCTCGTACCACGCGACGGGCGAACCCATGTAGTACGTGTGGATATTGCCGATGCCTGTGATCAGAAGAATGAGCGCGGCAACAGGCGAGAGGAGCGCTAAGCTCCGAGCAATGCCGCCGATGTAGGCTTTCAAGGCCCAGTCTTTTTCGGCACGGAACTTTCGCTCAATCATCCAGCCGCCAATTAAGACGGCAGAGACAAGACCAAAGCCCAAGACGTGGAGAAGAAAATTGTATGATCCTGACATGAATTTATCCTTACAGGCTAGACATGGTAGTGGGATTGCTTACGCTCTGTTATGTGCAGTTTTGCCCGCTTGAAATTATTTTTTCCAAACTATGTGCGAGTTGATTTTGTTTTTCTCATAGACATCGAGAATCTGCGAACAGAATTTGACCAGTTCTCGATTGCCCTCAGCTTTGGCTAACTCATAAAGGCGAATGAACATCTTCTTGCCGGTTTCTGTCTGCTTGAGAGTTTTCTTCATAAAATTGTGTTGGGAACAAAGCGTCTGTCCGTTTTCGATGGTAGCCTTACCACCAAGTTCCTTCGGCTTGATGTGGTCAACGTGCAATTCAACGCCGTCTTTTTCTCCACGACCGCAGATGACACATTTGTATCCATCTCTCTCAAGCATTTGTTTCTTCTGAGCTGCGGTGAATTCTTCAAGCTCTCGATTGTTGACTGCTTCGGGTTCGTAGCGATAGACTCCTTTGCCAACTTTGATAAGAAAACCTTGTTGAGAGAGCTGGCGAATCTGTCTATCGGGATCCCGGAAAACTTCGCCCGTACGTTTCTTGAATTCTGCGACAGCCCAGTCAACGATTTCCGGATGTTGTATATCCCGATTTGGATGTTTTTGGAAATACTCCATTATCAGGTCTCTTTGGCTTATCGGTTTTTTCTTCAAAGTTGAGTGTCCCTGTTTCGTTTAAGATTCGATTTTTTGTAATTTCGCAGTAATGTTTGTCAATCTCCACACCAACACCGACGCGATTTAGATTCGCCGCCTCGATGAGTGTTGTTCCGCTACCACAGAAAGGATCGAAGACAACATCTCGCACAAAGCTGAATAGTTTTATTGCACGGTGCGGAAGTTCTCTCGGAAACGGTGCGGGATGGCCGACTCGTTTGGCACTTTCGCCGTTAAAAGTCCAGACTCCATTTGTCCAATCCATAAACTCTTGACGGTTGATGTCAGAGATTTTACTGCCCGTTGTTTTTTTCCAACTGTCTTTATAAAGAACAACGATAAGTTCAACCGGCGCTATGACAAACGGTGCCGCTGCGGACATCCAGGAACCCCAAGCTGTGCGGCGAGAAATATTGCCTTCATTCCAAACAATGGTTGAGTGATACTTCCAGCCGATTTTCTGTGCGATTGAAGTCAAGTCTGCACCGACGCTACGTTGACCCCCTTTGTTTTTGTCAAGCGGGATGTTGAGAATAAGGCGACCGTGAGATTTCGTCCATCGATAGCAGTTCCGAATCCACTTTTCGGAAAATTCTAGATAGCCCTCGTAGGACAGTTCGTCCTTATGAGAATTGTATTGTATGCCGACATTGTAGGGCGGAGAAGTTACAGTTAAATCGATGAATTCTCTGTTGAAGAGATACTCGTTGAGAGTGTCACCCTCGTAAAGAATGACATCCTTATGCCTGAAATACTCTTTGCCTTGACAGAAGCCGCTATCGTGAAGCCTGCCAACGGTTACAGCCGTTGAGTATTTCACTTTGGGCTTCGATTTCTTGTGGGTAGGTTTCTTGATTGTTGCTAAGGTCATTATCTCTCCAATTTTTCTCGCAATATACTTAATTTCCCGAACATTTGCGGGCAAAATTGCACATAACGACGGCTCTAAAATACGAAAAGGAGATGAGAAAAGGGAGAAGAAAGGCGAGCGTCGGCTTACCCTGTATTCCTCAAACCGGCGGCGATCCCGTTGATGCTCAGGAACATCGCCTCCTCGAGTTCCCGGCGTTCGGATTCCGATAGACCCTCGCGTCGCAGTCGCTTCAGGAGCTCAACCTGAATGTAGCTCATCGGGTCAACATACGGATTGCGAAGCTCAATGGATCGCTGCAAGGTCTCGTTATTATCCAGGATTCGCTTTTGCTGTGTTATCAACAGCATCATATCTCTCGTCAGCTCGTGGGCGCGTTTGAGGTTCTCAAACGTTGTTCTGCCGAAGCGTTCAGGCTGAACCAGTGCCGCGTAGTCTTCTGCAATGCCAAAATCGGCTTTAGCGACCGTCATTTGTACGTTGTCGATCATTGCATGGAAGAAAGGCCAGTGTTCGTACATGTCTTGGAGCATGCGAATTTTCTTCCGGTCGTATTTTCTGCCGGATGAGTCGAGCACAGCAGAATGAATCCCGCTGCCAACGCCCAACCACCCCGGTACCACGTGCCGACTCTGCATCCATCCGAACACCCACGGGATGGCGCGCAGGTCTTCGATTCTGTTCAACTCCGTTCTCTTCGCTGGCCGTGAACCGATTTGCATCCGGCTGATTTCACGTATCGGCGTGGCTTGGTAGAAATACTGGATGAACTCGACGTTTTCGTACACCATTTGCCGATAGTCGCGGTAGCTCGCCTCAGCGATTCCGGCGATAAGGTCTCTCCAGGCCGGGAGTTGTTCTTCTTTCCATTTCCCCGCGTGGGAAAAGGCAGAGGTTAAAAGGGCAGAAACAGAGACTTCAAGCGAACGCTGTGCGATGTCGCGGCGGCCGTACTTCAGCGAAATGACTTCACCCTGCTCTGTAATCTTGATCTTTCCGTTGATGGTGTTGGGAGGGAGAGCAAGTATAGCCTGGTACTCCGGCCCACCACCGCGACCGACCGTTCCTCCGCGTCCGTGGAAAAACATCCAATCGACGCCGTGCCGACGCGCAATGGCACTCAGCTCTTCCTGTACTTTATAGAGGTTACATTGCGAGTGGAGCATCCCGCCGTCTTTACTGCTGTCCGAATACCCGATCATGATCTCCTGCCGCGCTGCTTGCGCAGCGAGGTGTTGTCGGTATGCGTCGTTTGTATACAGCCGTGTCATGATCGCTGGTGCCGACTCGAGGTCTTTGATGGTCTCGAAGAGCGGGACGATACCGATGTTCTGCACCCATCCCTTGTGATTGCTTTCTTTTCGCTCAGCGACGCGCAGGAGGTACAGCAACTCCAGCACGTCAACAGGAGACGTCGTCATGCTGATGATGTAGGAGCGGATAGCACGCTGGTCGATCTGAGTGACTGCGCGCTTAATGACGTCGAGCGTAGCAAAAACTTCACGGCTCATGTCGGTGAGCTGTTGTGTATCGATTGTGAGAATGGTGTTCGACCGAAGTGCCTCGGTGAGCCATGCTTCTTTCTCCTCCACGGAACGATTGGAATACTCGATGCCGGCCGCTTGAGTGCTTTCATGCATTGCATCGGCGTGCACCTGCCGGTGTTGACGAATGTCGAGTGTGGCTAGGTGGAAACCGAACGTCTCGGCTGCGCGGATGAGATTCTCCAGAAGTCCGGAAGCGAGGAGCCCTCCTTGATTCTGCACAAAACTCCGGTGCATGAGGCGTAGATCGTCGATGAACTCCGACGACGTTCGGTAGGGCCGTTCAGTCGTTGAGAGTTCACCGTCGAGCGACTTTCGTTGTTGCTGAACCTTCCAATGGATGAAGGCAATTTTTGTTCGGTAAAGTTCGGCGGGGTTACGCACGGCAATCTCTGCGTTCGGATAGCGTTTGCGATCACTCTCGATCGAGTCAATCAATTCAGCAGAGACGTTGACTTGCCGCGACGATTCACTGCGAAGGACAAACAATTCGCCCAGACTTTGGAGATACAGATCAAGAATTAACGTACTTTGACGACGCAGTGTTTGCCACGTCACCTCGGCAGTAACGTAGGGGTTGCCGTCCCTATCGCCGCCGATCCATGAACCAAATCGGAGGAAGGCTGGAATCGGATGATTCCAGTGAGGATACACTGTTTGAGCTACTCGTTCTAACTCGCGGTAGAACGGGGAAACTGCATGGTAGAGAACTTCTTTGAAATAGTACAGCCCGTTCGCGACTTCGTCGAAGACGGTAATGTCGAACGAGCGCGTTTCTTCCGTCTGCCACAAGCTGGTGATGTGCCGTTTGATGGCAGTGAGAGCGGCCTGTTGTTCTTCCGGCGTCAGTGTTGTGCGGTTCGTACGCTCGAGAAGGTTCCAGATGCGTGCGTGTTTTTCCAGAACCGTACGCCGCATTGCTTCAGTCGGGTGGGCAGTGAAGACAGGAATGACCCGCAACCGCGACAAGAGCTGCGCAACTTCGTCTGCCGTTACCCCCTGGCGCTTGAGGGCTTCGAACGTATGTTGGAGCGACGCGGGCGGCGCGGTTGGCTTGGGCTGTAGTCGATAGGACCGCAAGCGCTGTATGCGGTGGTGTTGCTCGGCGGTGTTGGTAAGCTGGAAGTAGATGGTAAATGCTCGGAGGATTGCTCGCATCGTCGGCACATCCATCTGGGCAATGATGCGCCGCAGGTGTGAGGCGAGGGAGGACGAGTAGCGCCGGCGAAGACGCTTGGTAGCGCTACGAATCTGCTCCTCCAGCTCTAACATGCTCTTGCCCTCTTGTTCGACGATGACTTCTCCGAGCAGATTACCGAGCATGCGAACATTCGTTCGAAGGGGTTTCAGTGTGTCTTCTTTGAGGAGTCGCGCCATGGGATTGTGTTTCGAGCGAGTCGTTTTTGATCAGTGCGATGAATTTGCTTGCGGCTTCAACCAGTGTGTGGTATATTTTTCAGCATTAATCAACTGAATACGCGCACAAGAAGCAAGCTCGCGCAACGATTTGCAACTTCGGAGACCCATGGAAAACGGAACACAGCATGACGAACGATGGGGAAAACGCTACGTTGGCGTGATCCTGTTCCTTCTCGTTCAAATCATTGTGTACTACTGGTTCAGCCGGGTGTTCTCATGAGACCGGTCGACTGGTTCGTTTTGGTTGCGACGTTAGTCTCGATTGCCCTGTACGGCATGTGGAAGGGGAGGGGGACGAGAAGCGTTCAAGGGTACCACCTCGCCGACCGGCAGATGAAATGGTATGTCGTTGCGTTTTCCATTATGGCTACGCAGGCAAGCGCCATCACGTTCACCTCAACGCCCGGGTTGGCGTACGTCGACGGCATGCGGTTCGTGCAGTTCTACTTCGGCCTGCCGTTGGCGATGGTGATTCTCTCGATTACTGCTGTGCCCATCTTCCACAAGCTCGGCGTTTACACGGCGTATGAGTATCTCGAGCAGCGCTTCGACCTGAAGACCCGCACGCTCACAAGCTTCATCTTCCTGCTTCAACGCGGCCTTGCCGTCGGCATTACCATCTACGCACCATCCATCATTCTTTCCGTCATGTTGGGATGGGACATGAGGATGACCTCGACCGTGATCGGTGGTGGAATCATCGCCTATACGGTCATGGGGGGAGTCAAGTCCGTGAGCTGGACGCATTTTCAGCAAATGGTCATTATTCTTTCCGGTATGGCGATCGCGTTGGTGGTGATTGTGCTCTCGCTGCCGGATGATGTGAGCTTCGTCGACGCGCTGTACGTTGCAGGAGGATTGAGACATTTGAATGCTGTGGATTTCACCTTTGACCTCAATGACCGGTACAACTTCTGGTCGGGGTTGGTCGGCGGAATGTTCGTTGCGTTGGCCTATTTCGGCACCGACCAATCGCAGGTCCAGCGTTACCTGACGGGCCAATCCGTGACGCAGAGCAGAATCGGGCTGCTGACCAACGGACTGCTGAAAGTGCCGATGCAGTTCATGATCCTGTTCATCGGCGCGATGGTATTTGTGTTCTTTCAGTTTGAGCGGCATCCGATTTTTTTCAATCCGGTCGGCCTACAGCAGATTCGGAGCAGCACGTACGCGGAGCAGTTCGAAGAGCTTGAACGGAAATATGAGGTAGCGTTGAAGGAGAAAGAAGAGTGGATGCGCCAGTACGTGGAGGCGCGCAGAGCAGGCGATGCTGCAAGAAGAGAAGATGCCCGGCTGTCGATGAACGAATCGCAATCGTACGCAGAATCTCTTCGTGCTGAAGCGTTAGGGTTGATTCAACAGAATGGACAGGATGCCAACGATACGAACTACATCTTTCTTTCGTTTGTCATGGCGTACCTACCGCTGGGATTAGTAGGGTTGGTGTTTGCATGTATTTTCGCGGCGTCGATGTCGTCGACGTCGGGCGAACTGAGTGCTCTCGCGACGTGTTCAGTTGTGGATATTTACAAACGGCATTTTCGCAAGGAGGCAAGCGAGAAGCATTACATGCTCGTTTCGCGCATTGCGATGGTTGTGTGGGGCGTCTATGCGATCGTCTTCGCACAGTATGCGACACACCTCGGCGCGCTTATAGAAGCGGTGAACATCCTCGGCTCGCTGTTCTACGGGACACTGCTTGGAATTTTCTTACTTGCCTTCTATGTGAAGCATGTCGGAGGGACGGCAACGTTCATCGCAGCATTCATTGGAGAAGCGGTCGTGCTGTACTGTTTCGTGTATACCGATATCGCGTGGCTGTGGTATAATGTGATTGGTTGTGGTGTTGTGGTAGGGGCTGCGCTTTTGCTTCAAGCGTTTCTAGGGCGACTCGTTAAGTCGCCTAAGTGACTGTTTTTTCAACCGTAGCGCACAAAAGAATACTACCGTTGCCGTCTGCCGCATTATCAGCCGCCGGTAGGTACTTTCTTTGTGACGTTTCGTTTGCATGGGTCGTTGCCCGATGAGGTTATCGCGCAACTTATTACCGAGCGAAATGTTCGGGAACAACTATTGAAGAAAGAGAAAGACCCAAAGAAGAAAGAAGCGCTTCTGGCAGAAGAAAGAAAGCGTTACTTCGGGTACTTCGATAGCTATCTTTTTTGTAAGGCGACTCGCTGAGTCGCCAAGATTGCGAGACGGCCCGTCACAAAGCGAGGCGGGCAGGCGTCTCGCACTACAATACTCTACCTCGTTCCTGCTTTTGATTTCCACTCCGCTACTACTTTCTCAAACGCCGCAATCTGGTCGCGCTGGAATTGGCTCATGCGGCTCTGATCCATCGCCTTGAACATCTTCAACGATTCATCCCCCGTTGCGATGGCCTCTCTCGTTTTACCGGCTTTTGCGAGCAGCTCAGCTTTCGTCCGTAAAGTATTTGCGTTCCGGTCCAGTGCGATCGCACGGTCCGCCCAGCCCATCGCTTCGGCGAGATACATGTCGTTGTCCAACGCAAACCGTGCCGCCTGGTTCAACACCCGCCATGTGCCGACAGACGATTGTAGTCGCGCAAGCGTGTTGAACTCGATCTTGAACGGAATTCGCACCGTCCCCCAGGCAAGCTCGACAACAGCGGATGTCGGCGTCAGGTCGTTGAAGTTGTAGGAAAGCCATTCCTGATGCAGTTCTGATTGTGGTGCAATGGTAAAGCGGAGCGTATCGAATTTTTCGTCGTACGTCGTTCCCCAGTTTGCCGTCTCAGCGTTGAAGACCGCCGTCCACTCATTTTCGTTCGGAATCATGACAAGCCGGTACGTGCCCGCGCGAAGTTGCTTGCCGGCGATCGTTACCGGGTCGCTAAATGTAAACAGGGTAGGTTCGTTTGCCCCGGCACGCCACACCTGTCCGTAGGGTTGAAGTGCACCAGAATCCGGCGGGCCAAAAATCGTACGTCCTCGCACGCCCGGACGATGGTAGAAGATCGTCACTTCACTCAAGCCGATCACCTGTGTAACTTTCGCTCCCTGGCTTGGCCGGGGAGCGCGAATGTGCGGTAACGGAGGTGATTGCGGAATCTGTGCGGTCGCGTAGTCGCTGAGGATGACCGCCGCACAACACGCTACAATAGCCCTCAAGGATGTTTTCATGTCTCCTCCTGTTGAGTTGTATGGTGGGATGAAATCAAATTGGTGAGATAGTGGTGTGCTCATGACTATCCTCCAACTTGTACATGCATTCAAAATGTATCGAACACGATTGGAAGAATCAAGAGTCAGCTTAGCCGTTCGGCAATCCATGTTTCGAGAGATGTTCCATCACCTCGCAGAACCGATCAAGCTCTGGCAGTGTCGTGTACACGTTCGGCGTGATGCGGATGCCTTTGAATTCCTCGTGCACGATGGGTGTCGTGAAGATCTTGTGTTTGCTGAAGAGATAACTGGCGACCGCTTCCGGGTTCAGGCCGACAATCTCGACGTTCGCAATGCCGCAGGATTGCTCTGGTTCGAACGAAGTATGGAAACGGACGTTCGGGAGATGCTTCAGCGTGTTGACCCAGTAATCGCGGAGGTATCGCAGCCGCGCTTCCTTCCGCTTCGGCCCGATGCCACGGTGGAACAGGATGGCTTCACCGATTGCTAACCGCGGCGCGGCGGAATGGGTTCCAATCTCCTCAAACTTCCTGATGTCGGTCGCCTGCTTCTTCTCTGCCGCCATCAGCGGCCAGATGCGCTCGATGCGGTCGCGCTGAACGTACAGCATCCCCGACCCTTTCGGTGCAAAGAGCCATTTGTGCAGACTCGTTCCGTAATAGTCGCAGTCGAGGTCGCTTTGTTTGAAGTCGAAATGCGCAAAGGTATGTGCACCATCCACGATGACTTCAATCCCTTTCGACCGCGCCAACTCACAGACGGCTTTCACTGGCGTAATCTGCCCCGTAATGTTGACCATGTGCGAGATCAGAATGACGCGTGTTTTGCGCGTGATGGCTTTGGCAAAGGCGTCGACAATCTCGGACAAATCCTTCGGCGGAATCGGGATTTTGATCAGCTTGAGCACAAGTCCTTCCCGCTGTTCGCGCTGACGCAGTGTCGTGAGCATGCGGGGATAATCTTGTGTGGTCGTCACAATTTCATCGCCCGGCTTCAGATCCATTCCCATCAGCAAGATTTCAAGCGACTCCGATGCGTTGCGTGTGATGGCGATTTCCTCGCGGTCGCAGCCGAAAAGCTCTGCCAAACCGGTGCGGATAGTTTCGGATTGCGGCTCAAGAATCTGCCACATCGTGTAGGCCGTGGCGTCCTCTTGTTGCCATTGGTAGCGGACGAGCGCTTCCGTGACGATGCGCGGAGAAGGAGAGACCCCCCCGTTGTTGAGGTTGATGATGCCGCGTGTGACCGTAAACGACCGCTGGATGTCGAACCAAAAATCTTCATCCATCGCTGCCTCTTCGGGCGTGAGGTTCTCCACGCGGCGAGCCGATGCATAGAGGTCTTCCAGTAGCGAGGCGACTGTTGCCGAGGAAAGCGCGGCGAGTCCCACACCTTTGCCGACGTACGAAAGGAAGTTGCGTCGGGAGAGTTCGATAGCCTGTAGTGTGTTCATAGTACCTCCTTCAATGGGTCATTCTTGTTTCAGTCGATTGTATTCCTCCAGGATTTCTTTCAGCTTGTTGTGTGGAATCGCATGAACCGTATTGCCGTCCCGTCCGGTCATCGTTTCCGCTGCAATTAGGGCGTTCACGATGGCTTCCTCGGTAGCCTCGACCGTTGCGTCGAACAACGGATTGATCCGGTCGTTCGGCAGCATTGTAAGCTGAACGGTTCCCTCTGTCTGCGCAGCGTTGGGGTTGGCTGTTGAGAAGGCAAGAAAGATGTCGCCCGAAGAATTCCCGCCACGGCCTCCAACCACGCCGATACCGATTGAGACGCGCTTGACAATGCGCTTCAACTGATGCGGAAGCACAGGCGCGTCAGTCGCTACCACGACGATGATCGACCCGGCGTCGTCGTTGATCTGCCCGCGCTCCGGTCGAAGGTCGGTGAGTTCTTTTCCCACCGGCACGCCTGCGATACGCAAATGCTGCCGTGCTCCATAGTTCGATTGCACGAACACGCCGATGGTGTAACCTCCTTGCGCATCAGAAAGTTTGCGGGATGCCGTGCCGATGCCGGCTTTGAATCCATGCGTTATCATCCCCGTTCCACCGCCGACGTTCCCTTCGGCCACGCGTCCGCTTGCGGCTTCGTCCAACGCCTTGACGACATGTTCCTCCTTCACATGAAACCCGTTAATGTCGTTGAGGAATCCATCCCACGTCTCGGCAACGACCGGCAGCGACCAGGGTTGGAACGTCTTCTCATGCCGCGTCATTTGCCACTTGATGACGGCATCCCGCACCGTGCCGACGCTGTGCGTGTTGGTGATCATGATGGGCCCTTCAAGGAAGCCGGATTCTTCCACCCACGTTGTGCCCGTCATCTCACCGTTGCCGTTTAAGGTGAACCAAGCCGCAAATACCTGGTCGGTGGAGCGTGTACCTCGCGGCAAGATTGCCGTGACACCTGTGCGCGCTGGGCCTTGACCGACGACGAGCTTTCCCTCTCCATGGATGACGGTCGCGTGGCCGACTTCAACGCCGGCAACGTCCGTGATGGCGTTGTTCGGACCCGGCGTACCGTCGAACGGAATGCCGAGGTCGCGGGCGCGAGGCTTGGATTGCGAGAAACATATGTGCAGACTGAGAAAGAAGGAGAGTGCCAGAAGCGAGGCAGTTCGGATGTTCATTGAAGGAGAGTCCTGACTGAATGGATGATTGACGATGCTTGACGTTGTTGTTTCGAGGAAACAGCAGGAGGAAGCGTTTATCGAGTGAGGAGCTTACAGGACATTCTCAACCACCGTTGCGATACCTTGCCCCACACCGATGCACATCGTTGCGACGCCGTACCGGGCCTTGCGCCGCTTCATCTCGTGCACAAGCGTCGTCATGATGCGCGCGCCGCTGCATCCCAATGGATGTCCGAGTGCAATCGCCCCGCCGTTCACGTTGACGATTTCTGGAGCTACGTCAAGCTCCCGAATAACAGCCAGCGCTTGGGCAGCGAAGGCTTCGTTTAGCTCCATTAATCCTAAATCCGCAATCCGCAATCCGCATTTTCTCAGCGCCATCTGTGCAGCCGGCACCGGACCGATGCCCATGCAGCGCGGGTCAACTCCGGCAACGCCCGTCGCGACAATGCGAGCGAGCGGTTTGAGGTCTGTTTGCTTGAGCACCTGTTCGGTCATGATGAGGAGGGCAGCGGCGCCGTCATTGAGTGAGGATGAATTCCCCGCCGTGACCGACCCGCCTTGGCGGAACACAGCGGGCAAGGAAGCGAGCTTTTCGAGCGACGTGTCGGGACGAGGGCCTTCGTCTTTGTCAACCACGAGCGGCTCTCCCTTACCCTGGGCAATGGTTACGTGCACAAGCTCATCCCGAAATGCCCCGCTGCGTTGTGCCTTCACAGCGAGCTGGTGACTGCGAAGAGCGAACGCATCTTGATCCTCTCTGCTCACCTGATATTGCTCGGCTACATTCTCCGCCGTTTCGCCCATCGATTCGAGAGGGATGATTTTTTCCAAGGCAGGATTGGGGAACCGCCACCCGAGTGCGGTGTCGTACGCCGTCAAGTTTCCGTATAACGCCTTCCCGCTGACATTCTTTGGGATGACGTATGGCGCGCGCGTCATGCTTTCAGCGCCGCCCGCGATCACGATGTCATACTCACCGCTCCAGACTGCCCGTGCAGCCTGGTGAATCGACTCCAGGCTCGAACCACAGAGGCGGTTTACGGTTGAAGCAGGCACGCTGAACGGAAAGCCGGCAAGCAACACCGCCATGCGCGCGAGGTTTCGATTGTCCTCGCCCGCCTGGTTGGCGCATCCCCACACGACGTCCTGTACGAGCGCGGGGTCGAGTTTCGTGCGCGTGACGAGTTCCTTCAAGACGAGCACGCTCATGTCGTCGACGCGCACGTCTTTCAACACGCCGCCGTATTTCCCGACCGGTGTGCGGATGGCGTCAACGATAAAAGCTTCGGTTCGAGAGGGAGGGGGCATGAGGATTTTGGGTTGCTCGTGCGGAAGTTCAGCGGCGCTTATGATGGATTCGAGTCGGCATGCATGCGTTTGGCAAGGTATGCTTCGAGCGTGAACTTCACACTCGTTGAGAAAAAAAGAAAGGTTGAGAGAACGAAGAGGCCGGCGTTTTCTGCAATCTTCATCCAGCCGATCCTTCCTGCGGCCGGGTCCTGAGTGAAACAGCCGCATGAAATATCCAGCCCTCTGATTAATGCGGACACAACGGCTGCGGTGAACACAACTAACAGTGAGGAGAGCAAGAGTGAAGCGCCGCCTCGCAGAATACCAAAGAGAATGGCAAGTCCGCACAGGAGTTCCACCCAGGGTAGTATTGTAGCAAAGAACAGATTCACAGCTTCCGGGACGATGCGGTAGTTGGCGATGGATACGGCGAAAGCCTCCGGCGCGGCAATCTTGTCGGCACTCGCGATGATGAAGACGGCGCCGAGAGTAGCGCGTGCGATGACGGCTGCGGCATCGTTATGGAGGAGCGATTTCATTGCCCTGCTCTTCCCGTTGGAAGTCCCATCGCCTGCCAATCCCGCCATCCGCCGAAGAACACCGACACATTGTTGAATCCCTCAGCTTGCAGTTTCACGGCGAGCTCGAGGCTCGAATTGCATTCCGTTCCATCGCAGTAGGTCACAAGTGATTTGTTGTTTGGAAGGTTTGCGAGGGTAGATTTTTTGGTGTCGAAGTCCTTGAGCGGGAGATTCATCGCACCCGGGATGTGGCCGAGATTAAAGTCGAACTCGGCACGCGCATCGATGAACAGCGCGGAGCCCGATTCGAACACGCTGCGTGCTTCTTCAGGACTGATGATGTGCAAAGCGGGAGTGTTTGGCGCGAGTGCTGGTGGGGGAGGGTCGGCGAACAGTCCTTTTTCCATGACCGCCGTGTAAAAGAAGCCCAGCGCCGCAGAGGCGAAAAGGATGAGCACCGCTTCTTGGGTTGCGTTACGGAAGGAAGTCAACTCGGCTTCACCCCCAAAAAGCTGACCCGCACCGGCACGCGTGGTTGGTTCTTGCTGTCGGTTTCGATGAAGGTGAGTTCGTTCACATAGCCTTCTTGTTTTGGGTTTACCTTGAACTCAATGCGGATTTCCTCGTTCGGCTTCGCCGATCGCTGCTGAAGTGCCGCGGTGATGGCCGGGTGTGAACTGGCGATTCCTTTCACGGTAATGGGGTTGCGCGAGAGGTTCTTGAAGCTCACGGTCAATCCCGCTTCCGTGCCGACGCGTACATTGCCGAACCAAACCATGCCGGGGATGTTCGTTGCTTGTAATTCATCCCGTACATCGGCTGTGAGTGCCACAGAGGCGTACGGCTTGGCGGGGTCGTTTGTGGTGATGTTGACGTACTTGGTTGAAGGACCTCGGAAGCCCGTCGAGTTGAATTCAACCTTCAGGATATCGAACTCACGGGGGAGGAGGGTGGACTTGGGTTGCTTCACCGTTGTGCATCCGCACGAAGTCTGAATGCTGAGGATGCGCAGTGTGTCGGTGCCGGCGTTGGTGATCCTGATCTCGCTCGCCTTGCTTGCACCGTTGTACATCACGCCAAGGTCTATTCGTTCCGCGTTCAGTGCGATTTTGGGTTGTGAGAAGGCGAGAAGATCAATAAAACTGCACAATGCTACGAGTACAAAGAAACGATTCCACATAATCCAACCCTTGTTGTTAACGACCTGACAGAAAGGTAGCAAGACAGCGCAATCAAAGCAAGCCGATTCTCGCCTGCTCGGGACGAGTAGTGAGAAGGAGAGAGGCATACATCGAAGAAGGTGTAATACTCAGGTGGACACGAGAGTCAGGGTGTGCGTTGCTCGCCCGAGAGCACGCCACATCCTCAGTCAAAGCTCTTTGAGCCATTCGGCAGCAGCCATCCGGGCAGCCTGGACGGTTTCTTTTCCCGCCCGAAAACACATCTTCCATGCGGGCGATCGTTGCTCATACGCAGGGTCAGCGAACACCATCTTTCCACCTTCGCCGGGAATGAGCTTAGCGGAAAAATCGACATCCTTGGAAACATCGAGAAACTGCTCCAGCCACGATTTGATCATCGCATTGGGAGTCGGCGGGTATCGTTGTTCCCACTCCGCCAACTCTTCTCGATAGCGTGACAGTTGAACTTCATAGTGTTGTCGATTGAGTTCATCCATCTCAGGGCTGAACATGGGGTTCTCCGGGTCGTCGAGCGACATGCCCATTTCGCGCATCGATGCCAGCACTTCCTGCATCGTTGCGCGCTGGTCGGCCGGCATCTTGGCGATTTGCTCCTCGAGATTGCGGAGGTTCCGTTTGTGCTCTTCCTTCATTTCTTCGCGAAGCTTGCTAACGGGCTTTGGCGGGTCGGGCGGTTTCGGTTTCGTCGATTCGCGATACTCGAGATACTTTTTGAGGAACCCCGGGCTTTTTGATTCAGCGCGCGCAAGTTCCGCAATAGCCCGTACCACCCCCGCACGATCGCCAACCGCAATCTTCTTGAGCGTTGCGGCAGAAGGATAGGAAATGTAACCGCCGCTGAAACTGCGCCAGATATGCTTACGCGCTTCCGATGGTTCAATGCCAACCTGACGCAGCACATCATCAACCTTGCGCTGGAGGAATTCCTCGGCTCGAAAGCCGATCGAGAAGACTGCCAGAATGAATACAAGAATGAACGTTTTCATGACGACACCTTCAGTGAGTTTACATGCCGGCCGACTTGTTCAACACGATGTGTGGAAAAACCCTGCTGTCAGTGGTCCGGCCTGCCCATCATCGGGATATCCAACTTGTTGTAGTTCGCCGGGACCTTGAAGAGGGAATCGGAAAGCGACTTCTTTTCGACGGCAGTCACTTCCATTGTGGAGACCTGTTTTCCCTTCGCGTCTTTTTCGATCACTCGGAGCGGAAACACATCTCCCGATGCAAGCTCACGCTCCCACGCTGAAGCCGTTCCGCCGCCAGGGTCGAGCTGAATGAAACGTCCAAGGCCTTTGGTCGCCCAAACCTCTGTCTCCTTTCCACTGTGTGTGATCAGTATCTGCTCGCATCGGTAACCGAGGATCGTTTCTGTTTTGCCGGTTTTCTTCACAACCGGTTCGCTTTCTTTCGTACCCGATCCCTTCGCCGGACCGTCCTCCAACTTCATTTCGGTATACGCTTGCATCATGGGTATGAGAACGTACATCTTCTTTGCCGGGCCATCAACGATGAAGGACGATTGCATGCCTTCGTGCTCAACATCAAGACGAATTCTATCCGCTTTGACCTGATACTGGAGTGTCTGTGTCCCATCGTCCGTGGTGAGCTTCATGGTGATGTTCCCTTCGAACGCCTGGCCGAACACAAGCGTCCCAACCAGAATCAGGAGAGCACCAAGCGACACTGCACGTAATGGTTGCGACATGGGTTGTTCCTTTCGTTGAAGTGATGGATGGATGTGGTTTACATTCCTTACTGTTCTTCTTGGTGAACCAGGCCGGGTATACCGTCGCCCCGTGGTGGTTTACCACGTTCCCAGCCTGGGAGCGAGATCGTCAGAAGAAATTCCTGCAGCTTCTTGAAGTGCACGACCTTTTGTTGTGCCGGCGCAATCAGCGCGACCGTCACAAGTAACGTAAAATCGATCCGAGAGTTTTCATGGCCATTCTCCTTTATTGTGAGAGTTCATTGAGATGGCGGTGCCCCTGACGCCTAACGGGCGCGGGAAGCACGGCGGTCCGTGCGAATCCCCACGCTGTTTGTCGGGACTCGCAAACGCACCTATTGCGTGCTTCCCGAGTTATGCGTTCGTTGGCGCTTTCTCCACATCAAGAGCAAAGAAATACGTTCTATCGTCAGGCTTCTTAAGCAAATTCCGCTCTATGGTTGCGCTCTAAAATTCAAAACTTTTCGTTTCTGGTTATAGTAGAGACGCAACTGGTCGCCTTTGATTTCATAAGACGATGCACTCCTCAGTCCATCCAAGAATTGCTGATCCTCTGAAGCCGGTCCGCAGTACATTTCGGTGCACCATTGCAGTTTGAAAATTATTCCAGAATTACTTTCTGGGACGACAAGTTGATATTTCGCTGTGCAAGTATTACAGTCTGCTTGTACCTGAGCGATTGTGTCCGGCAAGAACTTGATGGCATAGACTCGACTGTTCGAGATGCGCTTCGCCTCAGCGCCAATTGTTTCAAAGGATTCCAGCCTCCAAACTGTGCTCCTCAATTCGAGATTCTGCTTTGAATCGACCCCGGAGTTCTTGCATGATACGATGCCGACAATAGCAACCAATACTAACAGAAGAATATTCATTCATTTGCAACGAGATTGATCGCTCTCGTCTTTTCAAAGTAATAAATACGGAGCCTGTTTTCGTGAATTTCGTGGACAGTGGCATTATTGAGAGCATCGATGAAGTCCTGTTCTCGAGAACCGGGAAGTCTGCCCACGAGCGTGGTTCTGTGCATCCTGAGTGACAATAGCTTACCCTGAAGATGATAAGGCCCAGAAAATTGATTGTCTGCCTTGCCTATGAACGTCCCAAAGAATTCCTTGACGGGCTTGTCGAGAATTGAATCTGGTTGTAAGAATCGGAGTCTAAGGGTCACAGTGCCAGGATGGGTTTTCCTTCCAGGGGTGTCTTCAAAAGATTCTACAATCCATTCAGGGCCCACAAGCTCCTTTTTTTCCTGTTGAGTGTTGATGGCATTCGCACATGCCGAAAGGCTCAAAGCAAAGATGATCGAAATGAACATTTGGATAAACGTATACATAGAACATCCCTCCTTTATTGCGTTAAGACTCTAAGTCCAAGTTCATTTGATTCATATGAGAAAAATACTTTGGTCTATTTACCTCAAGAGAATCATATACCGCGTCTGGATGAGTCCCTCTGCCGTAAGCCGATAGAAATAGACCCCGCTCGGCTGGTCACTTGCGTCCCAAGACAGGCGATAATGACCAGGCTCCTTTACGCCATTAAGGAGACGGGCGACTTCCCTACCCATTACATTGTAGATGACCAGGGAAACCTGGGCACGTTTCGGAAGAGAGAACTCGATTTCCGTTCGCGGATTGAATGGATTCGGATAATTCTGGTTCAGTTCGAAAGTCAGTGCAGTAGGAATCTTTGGAGCTTGTGACGACGTATCGGCAAGCTTGAACATCGGGTCACCCCAGACGTTGGCATAGGGAAGTCCAGAAGGGTCTGAGGAAAAGCCACGCGTGTCCACAACAGCGACGCGGTAGGAAAATCGGTCACGGGCACTTGTCTGATCTCGGATAATAATTCCATGGTCTGTATAGCTGGTAGTGGTGGAAGTGCCTATTAAGCTCCAGTTGCACGGATTGTAGAAGCTGGCGCAGCGATAGACCTGATAGTAAGCAATTCCGTGAGGACTTGAACTTGGAGACCAACTGAGTTGCGGCGAAGAGCCGATCTGGTTAGGGTTAGTTATCACAACGTTTGTTGGCTCTGTCGGTGGCCCCTCCATCCCGTCGAGCGTTAACGCGCCTGAGTTGGTTGGATCTAGCCAATCTTTTAATCGGGTCGAAGAACTACCGCCATAATTCCAAGAAACTGAGAATTTGCCATACCATGCGTGGGGTACTTCACAGTAGTTGCGACCAGTAAACCGAGGATTCTGATTTCCATGGAGTTGTCCGATGATTCTGCGACTGGGATCAAATAGCGGTGATCCCGATGAGCCGTGTTCCACAGTACCACCGTCAAAGTACACTTCCCAATGGGAATCTGGTGGTGAAGTGTATCCCAATGTCCATCTGCTTGAAACTGCTGGATGTTGGTCAAAGGAGATTTTCTTAATATCGCCCCTTGGATGGTGAATGCCAACGGAAAACTGTGGTATCGAGCCAGTGGCGGCCCAGCCGGCATAGAAGGTCCTATACCTTCCTGGCGGCCTTTCAGTGAGACGCAGAAGAGCAAAATCTGAAGCAGCGTTGTTGGCAAGGGTAGTGGTGCCAGAGACTGTTTGATTTGTCGGGCCATCAACACTCGTGCATCCGGGACTTTCATAATTGAACATGATGATCCAGGTGTTCGGATTGCCTGTAAGGCAATGATTCGCGGTAAGGAAATACGGAGTAAGGTCTTGTCTCGTGTTGCTGATCAACGCACCTGAGCAGAGCCTTGTGCCCGTGCTCGTGAGGATCATGGCTACCGATCGTATCTGTTGATCCCATGCTGCCCACTCTGGGCATCGAACATTGATGTTGCAGGGGCCCGAGGCGCCAAAGTTTAGAATCTTCCCAAGTAAGTTATCGGGTGCGCCAGTTCTCCAAGCTCGCTTGTTGAATGTTGGTCTGTAAGCGTGGATCACATTCGAGATATTGATGCGACCAAGTCCGTGCGCGTTTGCAGGCTCATAATACTCCAACGTGATGGCACTACCGGGGACGGGCTGAGTTGAAAACTGACCGTGTTGTTGGTTGTTGTCGGAGGTAAAAGCCCCGATGAGGTAACTTCGATCTTCGTTGTAAATGTACAATGTAGCCCACTTTGGTAAAAAGTAAGTGTCATAGATCAGATTGATTGAGTATGCACCAGGGCATCGAATCCTCAATCTCCACAGTCGGTCTCCGTTCGATAATGTATCCCAAGTGCCAGCGTTTGTCAAGCCCAGATTGACGTCAAAGGCAAAGCCAAATCGGAGTGGAATGGGTATTCCCGACCGCTCCTCTTGCTCATCTTCCCCGAGCAATTGCTGAACGTTTACTGGCGGCATGACTACGGTATGGAGATTTCGGTGAATCGGAATTGAGAAACTATACGGAGTACCACCTTGGCTCACTTGTGCATGTGACGCAATGTTGGCTCCAGCCAGAAACAATGCCATCACGAAGAGGCGTTGATAGGGTTTCATAGCGATTCCTCTTTTGGAATGTAAGAACGGTTTACTTCTTTTTCCACCATTCGCCTGTTTGCGCCAACGCTGTGAGCAGCGGAGAAATCCGATACCGTTCTTCCTGCAGGTCGGTTTGAAGCGCCTGGAGGACTTGATACACATGGTTAAAGCCGATTCTGTTGCCCCACTCGATGGGGCCATAGGGATAATTTGTTCCTAACTTCATTGCAGTGTCGATGTCCTGCGGCGAGGCAACTTCCTCCTGTATCGCAAACGCCGCTTCGTTCACGAGTTGACAGACAATGCGTGGAAGCACCATCCCCACACGGTCTTGCACCACTTCAATGGATTTTCCCAGCGATTGAAAGAATCGCTGAACGACCTCCACTGTTGCTCGTGCTGTGGCAAAGCCGGGGGCGACTTCGACTCGGGTACCGCGCACGAACGACGGAAGCGCTGAAAATCCGCAGAGCCGATAACGGCCGGAGATCCACTGGCTCTGCTCGGCCGTCGTCACGGTAATCGATGAAGTGAGAATCAGAGCGGTTGGAGGAAGTGCGCGGTCGAGTCGCTTGAGATTAGCTTGCTTCGCTTGGGTGTCTGTGTTCGTGAGTTCCAGACCGACAGAGACCGACTTGGGAATAACACTCGTGCGCTTGATGTGCTTGGCCGACAATGTTGGAAGCTGTTGTAGGGCCGTATTCCATTGCAGGAAAACGTCGAAGCCCTTTTCCGCGCACAGCCCGGCATACTCCTCGACCAGCGGCGACTCACCGACGATGTACACCGATGCGCGCTGGGGTTTCTTGGATTTTGTTTTCTGGTTGCCGGGCATAGCGCTTCGGTCTTGTACTCGTAAAAGTAAAGATAACAAAAAACCTCAAGTTGACCGCTTGTTTGAAGGGGTTAAAACCCCTAAATATATTGGTTGGAAATTCTATCCACGCCCTAAAGGACGTGGCTATAGCCCCGACCTTCAGGTCGGGAATTACAAAAAAACCAACAAAAAACCCAAGGGCTTCAGCCCTTTACACACTGCAGCGGTCAACTTGAGAAAAAACGTAACTCAGTGAAAGTTAAACCACAGATTCACAGATTAGATTTCTTGAAAGATTTGCCCTTCCCCTCTCAACCCAAGATTTCAGTAGAGGTTACTGGACATGGTCTTCATAGACACAACAACATCTCCATCGGAAGTATGGAAGAGGGTCAAATTTTTCCATGCTGCCCGCCATTGCACTAATCAGTGAATCCCTGCCTAACGCCTGCCTGCCGTCAGGCAGGGCAGGCAGGTGTGGTATTTTTTTCAAGTGTTTCGCAGTCACCAAAAAACAATAACAAAAGTCAGCATAACGCTTAGGTCTTGTACTCGTAAAAGCCGCGGCCTGCTTTCTTGCCGATGAGGCCTGCATCAACCATTCGCTTTTGAATTGGATGCGGCCGATAGCGCGGCTCGCCGAAGTACTGTTCGTACATCGACTGGGTAACGGCGAAGTTCACGTCGATGCCAATCAGGTCCATCAGCTCAAACGGCCCCATCGGAAATCCGGCGGAGTCTCTGGCGAGGCGGTCGATTTGTTCGACTGTTGCCACATTCTCGCCGAGCAGGCGCAGCGCTTCACCGTAAAAGGGACGGGCGATGCGATTTACAATGAATCCCGGTGTATCGTGCACAACGACGGGAGTTTTCCCCATCCGTTTGGCTAACTCCACCGTGCGGTCGATGGTCTCGTGTCCGGTTCGATGTCCCTGCACGATTTCGACGAGCTTCATAATGTGCGCGGGGTTGAAGAAGTGCATGCCCACTACACGCTCGGGACGTTTCACTGCCGAAGCGATAGCCGTTACGGAAAGCGATGACGTGTTGGTTGCCAGGATCGTCGTCGGTTTTGTGTCCGCTTCAAGGTGGCGGAAAAGATCTTTCTTCACCCGAAGGTCTTCGATCACAGCTTCCACGACAATGTCGCAGTGGCCAAGGTCTGCTAACCGTGTACGGGCATGTAATCGGCTGAACGCTTCGTTCGCGGCTTCACTTGCAATTTTTCCCTTCGAAACACCCTTCTCCAATTCTGCACGTGCACGCTCAAGAGCATGCCGAAGCACGGTCGCATTAATATCGTAGATAACGACCTCAAGTCCGGCAAGAGCAGCTACTTGAGCAATGCCGATGCCCATGGTGCCCATGCCAACGAGGCCGAAGTATTTCATCATGGAGAGACGAGGAGATTACGCTTTCGATTTGCTGTTCTTTGAGGATTGAGAGCCGTAGAAGTACTGTTTCTCCTTCACCGTGAATGGCTTACCGACCTCTTCCTTGCGCCAGCGCTCGAGTTGCTTAAGGTGCTCTTTGTGCCAGGGCTGCTTGCGGTCTTCGTCGGTGATTTCCTGTGCCCCCATTTTCTTGAGCTTTTCTAGGATCTCATCGACCTCTATCATTCATTTGGTTTCTTTTCTTTGTAGCCATTTTCGAAACCTTTCTACTACTCTTTCCCTTTCTCATTCAAAAGAAGTTTAACAACGTATTCCGTAATGACCTTGCCTGCATTGAAAAAATAGACGTAAAGCGTGACTTCGTGACTGAAAGGAATGCGGAATTCTTTCGGTGGCATCTTTATAATCTTACGAAAACGGCTGCTGAAATACAACCCATCATGTCATTCCGTTCGCTCTCATGACAGCCTTCATTTCCCCTTAAACTGCGCGGAGCGTTTTTCCAGAAATGCCCGTACGCCCTCTTGGTGATCCTCAGAGAGCGAGGCAATCTCCTGAATGCGTGCCTCGTAGTCGAGCAGCGTATCGAGGTCGGAGGCAAGCGCCTTGTTGAGCGTGCGCTTGATGAGGCCGATGGTCTTTGTCGGTCCCTTCGCTAACCGTTCTGCCAGCTCCATCGTTGTTTTCTCAAGCTCGGCTGACGGGACGACTTTGTTCACAAGTCCAACTCGCTCTGCTTCCGCCGCGCTGATATCGTTGCCGAGCGCGGCGTATTCAAAAGCCTTGGCCATTCCAACAAGCCGTGGCAGGAACCAATGAGAGCCAGAATCAGGAACGAGCGCGATGCGGATGAACACCTCAATCAGCTTCGCATGCTCGGCCATGATGCGCATGTCGCACGCTAATGCGATGCTCAGTCCCGCGCCCGCTGCAACGCCGTTGATCATCCCGATGATGGGCTTTTCCATCTTCCGCATTCTGCGGATCATGGGGTTATAGGACTTCTCCAGCGATTCCTTGAGCGAGCGGCGAGCTTCTTTCCCAGAATGCTCCTTGAGGTCCTGACCGGAGCAGAACGCCTTTTCACCGGCGCCGCGCAGGACAATGCAGCGCACCCCGGCATCGCGCTCGGCTTCTCTCAGGGCATCATTCAGCTCTTTCTTCATCGCCTCGTTCAGCGCGTTGTACACCTCAGGCCGATTCAGCGCGATGGTGAGGACGTTGTTGGTAACGGAGTAGAGGAGCGTGGAGTAAGTGGGCATGAAAGCAGATCTGAATTGTTAGTCGTTACCGATAGACTTCTCGTCGATGTTTGGGTTGTTCGCAAGTTGAACAATCCGGCGCGTGATGCGTTGGACTTCCTTTCCTCCACAGAATGACTCTCAAATATAACAAAAACTCAGACCTGTCCTAAGGTGAGAACGTTGTTCGTGATGGAGTAAAGGAGGGTGTCGTTGTTACCGTTATGCGTTCGTTTGGGCGGCCACAAGGTTCAAATGATCTTTAGCCAAGAAAGATCTCTGCTGATTACTAGTTCAGTCTTCTCGTCGTGGTGAGTTCCCTTCATTGGAATCTCAGCAATCTGAAACGCGCTGGCTGAAGCCAATCGTCTAATCTCGTCTGCGTTGTCGTAAGTGATTAGGAAAGACCCCTTGAGTTGTGCTACAACGCGAAAGAGATCGGGGTGATCTATCTCGGAGTAGCGATACAATCTTCGCCCGGCAACAGTGTAAGGTGGATCGATGAAAAATAAGGTGTCTTGTCTATCTGCATTGTCCTTTAGAACCTGAAAGCCATCCGAACATTGAAACCGAAGATTCGACTTGTAGTTCTGAATGTCGAGAATTCGTTTGCTCAGGGTCTGCGGATACCAACGAGAGAAAAGTCCTTTGCCGTTTTCTCCGTGCTTGAGCAAACCTGCCCCGTTCGCCAGGATGCCGCCGTGGCTTACTCTGTTTTTTAGCAGGACAGTGAATGCCTTGTCTCTGAGCCGGGAAGGATTCTTGGAAAGGAGGCCTTCGACATTGGATTTCGTCATCGAGAAAGAGAGAATCTTTTCAGCAAGCCACGGACCGTCTTCACCGAGTATTGCTTGCCAAACTGCAGCAATGTCCTCATCGAGTTCGACCATCAAGGCTTGCCGAACTCTCTTCTCTGCTACAGCAGTTAGGCTGACGATTGCACCGCCAGCAAAAGGCTCGATGAGTTCTTTTTCGGTGGAGTCGGAAGCAGAAAGCCATTGACGGATGTATGGGATAAACCAAGTTTTGCCGCCTGGATATCTGAACGGACTTCTCTGTGGGACGGAAGCAACGTTTATAACTTTCGGCCTTGCTGCGCCGAAAAGGACTAATTGCTCTCTCACTTGACCTTTGCTAACTGAGTGTGATGTCAGTGAGCGTTGGTGCGTCCGGTGGATTGCCTTCGAGCTTCTCATCGAGTTTCTGTTGGAGTACGTCTATGAATTCTTCAATTCTGCCCGGCTCGGCAGTTGTGATCTGCCTTAGCGCAGGTTCGAACTCAGTGTACACAATTCGATTCTGAGTGAGCTTGAAACGGTTGCTGGCTTTGTTAAGCTTGAGATCATAAAGCAACCAAGCGATGTCAGCCTTCGTTGTGGAAGTTTCTTTCAATTGAGGGAGAGTTTGAAAAAACGACGTTTGCAACGCTACGGCTTGTTTCTTACCCCAAGCCTTCAAAATACCACCCTTGTACAACATTTGCGGAGCCAGCCTCTTTCTTGAAGACGACAAGAAATCAGCCTTTGGAGAATTGGGTCCGCTCCAAGTGAAGTCGCTTGATCGGCGTCGGGTGGACATATACCGTTCGAACGGTCGCCGAATGTTGCCAGAAATGTACACGGCTTGGATTTCAAGCGAACCAAAATCGAGAATCTTACCTCGTTCATCGTATGAGACAAGAACAAGATCAATGTTGCCAGCGGTATTGCCGTTCCTGTCGGTGAGCCTGACCTCGGCAATTGAAGTCCAGGAAGCGTCAGCGTCAAAAAAGAACTGTGCTGCATCTTCGGCGATGAGCCACTCTTCACGAAAGCGAACGGGGCAGGTGATGATTGTCTTGCTTTCTTCAAAAATGCTGCACACACCCAATTTTGGTAATCTGTGCCCGCCCTCGGTCATGTATGGGTTTAAGGATTGCCGCTCAGCCGGTAGAGTCGTCGAGCACCGCTCAACCCTTTGAGTTCGTGTTCGCCCGCATCTTCGAATGTGAGGCCGGACCCTTCGAGCAGCGCGACGGTTGAGGCCGAAGCGAGCACCTCGCCAGCGCCCGCCAAAGCGCCGACTCGTGAGACCACGTGAACGGCCACGCCGCGGATGTCCTCCGTGTGGTGCTCAATCTCGCCGGTGTGGACGCCGGCTCGCACCTCGATGCCGTCTTCGCTCGCCGCTCGGCAAATGGCTGCAGCGCAGCGAATCGCGCGGGCTGCACCGTCAAAGAGTGCAAGAAAACCATCTCCGGTCGTTTTGACCTCGTACCCGCGGAAACGGTCTAATTCCAATCGGACACGATCGGCGTGGCGGGCGAGGAGTGCCTTCCACGCCGCGTCGCCAAGCTGCGATGCCAGCGCCGTTGAACCAACGATGTCGGTAACGAGCAGTGTGGCGAGAATTCTTTCTCCGGCCAATGCAGGCTTTGCCCAGTCGCGTACACCCCGAAACTCGATGGTGACGCACGGCTCATCTCCCACGACCCAGGCGTCGTGCCCTGGTGGGACGTCGAAGGCGTCTCCGGCCCCGCATGTACGTCGCGCTCCATCGTCGGTGAGGAACTGGATCTTCCCCGATACGACAACGCCTTGGTGATGATGCTGACAGCTCGACGTGCCGACCTGCGGTTTGACGTGGACGGACCAGCGCCATCCGGGTTGGTAGGTGTATCGACCCACGTAAACTTCCCCCAAGACCAGATGCTGTCCTTCCATCTTGGGGAGGGAGAGAGCTTCATCCGGCTCATCAAATCGTTTTGCGATGAGTTCGCTCATTGTGTTGAGTTGATGAGATAGAGAAATCCAGTCGCTTACTTCCCCTTCCATTCCGGCTTCCGTTTCTCCACAAACGCTTTCATTCCTTCCTTCTGGTCTTCCGTAGCAAAGAGGAGGTAGAAATTCTTTCGTTCGAATTCTAAGCCCCCCTCGATCGTCGTGTCGAACGCTTTCAGCACGGCTTCCTTGGCGAGTCGAACTGCAACCTGCGGCTTGTTCACGATGACTTTTGCCACGTCTTTTGCTTCTTGCAGGTAATACTCGACCGGCACGACCTTATTGATGAGTCCCCACTGAAGTGCTTCGTGCGCGGAAATCATGCCGCCAGTGAGCACCATCTCCATCGCTTTCGCCTTACCGACTGCGCGCGTGAGTCGCTGTGTTCCGCCCGCGCCGGGCATCACGCCGATGTTGATCTCCGGCTGACCGAACGTTGCCGTCTCGGATGCAATGATGATATCGCACGTCATCGAAAGCTCGCATCCTCCGCCGAGCGCAAACCCGCTCACGGCAGCAATGAGTGGCTTCTTGATTTTGCGGATGCGGTCCCAGCGCGCAAACTGATCGCGCACAAGCATCTCCACAGCGGAAGCCTCCGCCATCTCTTTGATATCTGCACCGGCGGCAAAAGCTTTTTCGTTGCCGGTGAGAATGATGCACCGAACCTCTGTATCCTTCTCCAACGTCTCCAGTGCCTCCACCAGTTCTTCCATGAGCTTGATGTTCAGCGCGTTAAGAACATCGGGACGATTGAACTGAACGACAGCGTAACCGGCTTCTTTTTCGACAAGAATGTTTTCGTACGGCATCGTCGGTCTTCCTTTCGACGGACTGTTTCTCTCCTACCGCGCTTTTCTTCTTTTCTGACCCCTGCCAGCATCTTGTTTCATGGCACTCCGGCGTGTCGGTCTGGCCTCTGATCTCTGACCTCTGACTTCTGCTTTTCCCGCGAAGCGGGATCCCGTACAGCGGGACTGTCTTCTGATTTTCTCATAGTCGATCGGTCGTTTTTCAGAGAAGGCGTTGATGCCTTCGATGATCTCTGGAGCGCTCGTGTGAACGGTGAGCCAGTCGCGCACATGGCCGATGGTCATCGCCCACGAAAAGTCGCGCCAGAAATTGAGTTGTTGTTTGGCGTAGCGCGTGCATTCCGGCAGTTTATTGATAAGCTTCGTCGCCATTCGTTCAACGGCCGCATCGAGTTGTGAGCGGGGGACCACTTCGTTCACAAGCCCCCACTCAAGCGCTTTCGGGGCGGGAATGGGCTCGCACAGAAAGATGATTTCCCGCGCTCGCCGCTCTCCCACAATGAGCGGAAGCCATTGTGTCGCCCCCGCCGATGGAACGCTGCCGCGCTCGACGCCGACATGTCGGATGAAAATGTCGTCAGCCGCGATGGCAAGGTCGCACGACATTTGCAGTTCGTTGCCGCCGCCCACCGCCATGCCGTTGAGCCGTGCGACCGTCGGCTTGCCGATGTTGCGCAGGCGGTCGAACGTCTCGATGAACACCCCCATCCATTTGTAGAAGTCATGCGGCCGGTCGAGGAAATCCTCCTTCCATTCCTTGATGTCGGCTCCCGTGCAAAAGGCTTTCGAGCCCGCACCGGTGATCACGACAACGGCAATCTCATCGTCCCAGGACGCGTCCTGCAACACGCCGCCGAATTCGCGCAGCGTCTCAAGGTTCAGGCAGTTGTGCACTTTTGGGCGGTTGATGGTAATCGTGGCGACCCAGTTCTTCTTCTCGTACAGGAGATTCTTGAGTGCGAAAGACTTCGTCGAGATTCCTGAGTATTTGGGCATGAGGAGATCTAGCTTTTGGAATGTGGGAGTTATTGAGAAATAGATTTATGGATTGTCGGGACAAAGATGGTCAACAATCCAATCATCTATAAATCCGTAAATCCGTCCATACAAGGCTATGGGTATCACACCTCTTTCACTTCTGCATAAAACATCGTTACGATGTTAGCAGCGAAGCTCATAAGGTCGCGGGCTGAAGCTTTCCCTTCGGGGGATGCCATGGCTGCGTTCAGTGTGTTCATGGAATCAAAATACATCTCCGCAATCAAATAGTGCTTTGGCTCCCCGATAGGGGCGCCGGTAATCCGCGCAGCTTCAAGCTTCCGTAGCCCCGGCATTTTCTTCACAAGCGGAGTATGAATCTCATTGTAATGCTTGTCGAATGCTTCAACATCGTCAGGGGTTTTGTAGAGTGCGATGAGTTTGACCATGATGACTGTTCCCGGTGATGGCGTGGAAAAGTTTAGTTTGAGAGGTGGACAAATATAGACGACGCATGGGAGAGAAGCAAGGCGAGAACGGACACCACTACCACCAACCGTTTCAATCATCAGGAATTTCTCGCCCCTTTTTGGTACCTTAAGGTCAAATCATGAAAAGCACAGCAGCACGGCAGACAAAACGACAACCACAATCACCGGCCCTCGCATCGATTGCGCAGCTTGCGGTTGACGCGGGAATCCCCCCCGAGCCGTTCCTGCGTCGTCTCCGCGCCGACCTCGAGCGCACTCCCGAACCTCGTCGAGCGCTCAACAACTTTCACCGCTTCCTGCAGGCTGGATTCACACGCTCGCTCCTCCACGACTTCTCTCACCACCCAACAATGCAGAGATTAGCGCTTGAGCTTTTCGCTCAGTCACAGTATCTGTCCGATATCCTTGTGAGAGACCCTGAGTTGTTCCGCTGGTTGACAACTACGCCTGCGCTCACGCTGACAAAGACGC
Organism: Bacteroidota bacterium; assembly: GCA_041695045.1. GTDB lineage: Bacteria > Bacteroidota > Ignavibacteria > UBA10030 > UBA10030 > JBGFRR01. The sequence continues at coordinate 14,652 of JBGFRR010000155.1, read as the reverse complement.
GCCAGGAGTACGAACATGAAGCCTCAGCGGCGGTATCGCTCTTCCAGCGATCGGAAAGGAAATTGGACGCCCTGAAACGCTTTCAGCGCCGCGAATTGCTCCGCATCGGCGCACGTGAGATCCTGGGCGAAGCGGACGTCGATGTAACAGCATCCGAACTCTCCGCTCTCGCCGATGCAGTACTGGAAGCCGTCTTCGACATCCAACTGAACGAATGGTCGATGAAGGGAGGACAGGGAGCGACAGATGGGCTTGCCATTATCGGACTTGGAAAGTTGGGAGGGAGTGAGCTCAATTTTAGCTCCGACATCGATGTGATGTTTGTGTACGACAGCGACGACGAGATCGACATCGCCGGCGAACGCATCCGAACGAAACACGAACTCTATTGTTCTATTGCAAGCGCCGTTGTACGAAGCCTCTCCGAGCATACCGATGAAGGGCATTTGTATCGAGTCGATATGCGGCTGAGACCGGATGGAAGCGCGGGGCCGTTGGCGATGGCGCGTGCGGCGTACCGCGCATACTACGAAGCGCGCGGCGAGCTGTGGGAGCGACAGATGCTTCAGAAAGCGCGTGCGGTTGCCGGTGCACGTGAGGTCGGCGAGGCGTTCCTGCGTGATGTTCGTCCATTTATCTACCCGCGCACACACTTTGCAAGTCCATTAGAGCAGATAGCGGACATCAAGCGAAAGATTGAAGCAAAGGGGGATACCGAAGCGAACGTGAAGTTGGGACAGGGGGGCATCCGCGATGTCGAATTCATTGTCCAGGCCCTCCAGCTGCTCTACGGGGGAACGAAGGAACATCTCCGCGCCTCGAACACTCTCGATGCGCTCGAACGACTCGCAGGCGAAGGCATTCTTAACGATGGAGAGCGGGGTCGGCTGCGGCAGGCGTATCTCTTCTTTCGGACTGTCGAGCATCGCCTCCAATTGCTTCACGGCATGCAGACACATTCGCTTCCGAACTCCACCGAGGAGATGGAGATACTGCGAAAGCGCTTAGGCTTTCGGTCGCTGAATGCCTTCCGCAATCGACTCACACGCCACCGCCAACATGTGAGGCGCATGTTTGATGTAATCTTTTCTGTGCCGAAACGCGGAGGACAAACAACAATTGTCACTCCAGCTGCCCTTAAGAAGGCAGGAGTTCAAAATCGAGAGCTCGCGCGTCGGGTCATCTCTGCGCTGTCGGACGAAGATCAGTCGGGATCGTTGCTCCACACATTCCTCGTCTCTCTCAAGCATCACCGCAATGCCGATGCTGCGCTGGTGAACATCGCCCAATGGCTTGAATCGCCGCTTCCCCGCCGGCCTGCTCTTGTCGGTCTGCGTGAGATGAACGATGTGTTTGTGCTGCTTGCATCGAGAAGCACGATCCTATCAGCAGCACTTGCTCGTGAGCCATTGCTGCTGGAGAGTCTTATCGGCAGGCCGGAAGAAATCCTCCAGCGGGGATTCAGTTGGGATCTGTTGAACGATCTACGGAGGTTTCGGGCGTTCAATGAATTCACCACAGTTCTGCGATTCCTTCTGGGGCGGAGTACAATCGAGCAGACGCTCGAACATCTCTCGCAGGTTGCGCGGGAGTTCGTTGTCAGGCAATTCGAAACGGCATGCGCTCAACAGGCTGTCGATTCCAAGCGCGGCAATGTGGCGGTCGTTGCATTGGGAAAATGCGGCGGTGACGAAATGTCCCTGCGTTCGGACCTTGACCTCGTGCTGCTGTACGATGGCGGTGTGAGCGTTCGAGATGCGTGCGAACGGCTGGCCAAAAATCTGCTTGAGTCGTCCTTGGCTGATGGCGTGCCGGTGTATGAGCTTGATTTCCGCTTGCGTCCGGAAGGGAAGAACGCGCCGTTGGCGGTGGAGGTCGGCTACTACCGCCGTTATCTCCACGAGCGCGCCTCGCTTTGGGAACGCCAATCACTGACGAAGGCGAACGTCGTCGCCGGCGACGAGAGACTTGCCGAGCGATTTGTTAGAATCCGGGATGAGTTCGTGTATGAAACGCCACTGCCCGAATCTTGGACAAAGGATGTCCTTTTGATGCGCTCCAAGATTGAACGGGAGAGAGCGGCTGGCTCCGGCGCCGACCTCAAAGCGGGGCGCGGGGGACTGATTGATCTGGAATTTTTGCTTCAAGCATTCCAGCTGCGCTTTGGTGGCGAGCATTCCTCCCTGCGGGCGGAGAATGCCTTTCGAGTGCTCGATGCCGTTGAAGCTCTTCGCCTCTTGCCCAAGAGCGATGTTCGTGTCCTCAGAACGAATCTCATCTTCTTGCGGACGCTCGAGCTTGCGATTCATCTCAACATTGAGAACGCCGCGTTCACGCTGCCGACCTCGTCGGATCAGTTGAGAACGCTTACTTCGTTCATGGGCACACCATCCGTTACCCGTTTGAAGCAACGGCTTCGAGTGATTCTCCGACACAATCGTCAACTTTTCCGCACGACGCTTCAGCGGTGCGCGACCTCGTGCCGTGGCTGAGGTCGTTGCGCTGATTTTCTTCGTGAAGCGATCGCGAATCAGTTTGAACCTCAATTTTCCGTTTGGTATATTACGCCCGGTTTTTCCACATCCCTCAGTCTCATGTCACGAATCTCTATAGAAGACCTCAAACACCACGTTGGCGTGGAGGTTCAACTCTCTGGCTGGCTCTATCATAAGCGCTCCAGCGGGAAAATCCGGTTCCTTGTTCTGCGGGACGGCACGGGTATTGTCCAGTGCGTCATGGTCAAAGGCCACATTCCCGATGATGTGTTTGCGAAGTTCGATGAGCTGACACAGGAATCCTCCTTCACCGTCAAAGGCAAAGTGCGGGAGGATGCCCGCGCACCGGGGGGATACGAGCTTGAACTCAGCGACGTCCACATCATCCACATTGCGCGAGACTACCCCATCTCACCAAAGGAACATGGAGTGGAATTTCTCGCCGACCGGCGGCACCTCTGGCTTCGCTCATCACGCCAGCACGCCATCATGCGAGTGCGGCACCGGATCATTCAAGTCATCCGCGAGTTCTTCGACAATCGCGGGTTCACGCTTATTGATTCTCCCATCCTCACGCCCGCAGCGTGTGAAGGTACAACGACGCTGTTTGAGACCGAGTATTTCGACCTCGGCAAGGCCTATCTCACACAGTCCGGTCAGCTCTATGTCGAAGCGGCTGCGATGGCCTTGGGGAAGGTGTATTGTTTTGGCCCGACGTTCCGCGCCGAGAAATCCAAAACTCGCCGACATCTTTCCGAGTTCTGGATGGTAGAGCCTGAAGTCGCGTTCAACGACCTCAACGACAACATGGAGTTGGCGGAAGAGTTCTTGGAGTATTTAGTTCAAACGGTGCTGAAGGATCGAGAACAGGAACTCAAAGTGTTGGAACGGAACACCACGCATTTGCACAACGTGAAGAAGCCCTTACCGCGCATCACCTACGATGAAGCGGTCGAGACTCTGAAGAAGCATGGGGTTGCGTTCGAGTGGGGGACCGACTTCGGCGGCACAGATGAAACGATGATCTCCGAGCAATTCGACAGGCCGGTCGTCGTGCATCGCTACCCGGCGCAGATCAAGGCATTCTACATGAAGCGCGACCCGGAACGGCACGAGTTGGCTCTCGCCATGGATGTGTTAGCGCCGGAAGGCTACGGCGAAATTATCGGCGGAAGCCAGCGTGAAGACGACTACGAGACGCTCCTGCAGCGCATCAAGGAGCATAACTTGCCGCAGGAGGCATTCGAGTGGTATTTGGACCTTCGCCGCTACGGAAGTGTGCCGCATTCCGGCTTCGGGCTGGGCGTCGAGCGAACGGTAGCGTGGATTTGCGGCCTTGACCACGTGCGCGAAACGATTCCCTTCCCACGCATGATCTACCGGCTCACTCCCTAACATGAACTCCCACCTGAGAGATACCGGTGCTGAGCGTTAGGAACCTTCGAAAAGAGTTCGACACCGTTGTGGCGGTCGACGACGTCTCGCTCGAGGTGAAGCGCGGGCAGCTCTTCGGGTTGCTCGGGCCGAACGGCGCCGGCAAAACGACTACCATCCGCACGGTGCTCAACATTCTGTATCCAGACGCAGGAACGATTACGTTCGACGGAAAGCCGTTCAGCGAAGAGATGTGGAACATCATCGGCTTTCTTCCGGAGGAGCGGGGTCTCTATCGCAAGAGCAAGATTCTGAACACGATTCTCTACTTCGCATCGCTGAAGGGGATGTCCGAGCGGGAAGCAAAGCCGGTCGCATTTCGATGGTTGGAGCGGTTCAATCTTACCGACCGCGCCTATGCGAAAGTGGAAGAGCTTTCGAAAGGCAATCAGCAGAAGATTCAATTCATCATTTCCATCCTCCACAAGCCGCAGTTGCTCATTCTTGATGAGCCGTTTTCCGGCCTCGATCCCGTCAACCAGATTCTCCTCAAAGAAATCCTGCTCGAACTACGCAAGCAGAACATCGCCATCGTCTTTTCGACGCATCAAATGGAACAGGCCGAGAAGCTGTGCGACGAGATTTGCCTCATCAACAAAGGCCGAGTGGTGTTGAACGGCTCCATCCGAGAAGTGAAACAGCGGTACGGCAAAAACAGCGTGCACATAGAGTTTGAGGGTGATGGCGGGTTTCTCAAAGCGCTTCCCTACGTGCGTAAGGCGGATGTGTATCAGAACTATGCGGAAATTGAGTTGACGGACATGTCGAAGACGAAGGAACTGCTCAGAAGCCTGGATGACAAAATTGAGTTGAGGAAGTTTGAAATCGTTGAGCCGTCGCTGAATTCAATCTTCATCGAGACGGTAAGATTGCCTGCCAGTGCACCCGCGCAGCAGCAAGGAGTGATGGCATGAAGTACCTCAACGTCGCAAGATGGGAATTCATGGAGAAGGTTACCTCCAAGGCATTCCTCATCTCGCTCCTTTTGATGCCGGTGATCATTATCGCATTCGGCGTTCTGCCGGGCGTCTTTGCGATGAAGGGGGATGACCGGACGATCACGGTTGGTGTCATTGATGAAACGAACAGCCTCATCGAGCCGTTAGCGCTTCGTCTTGAAGAGAAATACAAGCTCCCTGATGGACGGCCGAACTATTTGCTCCGGAATGTTGGTCAGCAAGAGAGTTTCGAGGCCATGCGAGAGAAGGCCAACACGATGGTCGCCAATGATGAGATCGAAGGCTACTTCCACATCCCTGCCACCGTCTTCGATAGCGGGAAGGTTGAGTATCGTTCGGAAAATGTCGGCAACATTCGGCTGGTGGAGCGATTCTCACGGACGCTGGAAGAAGTTGTTGTAGAACTCCGTGCACGCGCCCAAGGGTACGATCCACTTGAAATCAAACAACTGCTTACCTCCGTCGATGTCCGCTCGATTAAAGTCTCCGCTTCGGGGGAAGAAAAGGAATCCGGCTTCCTTCAGACGTTCTTCAGCTCGTACATTTTCCTGATGATGCTGATGTTCCTCGTGCTGACATCCGGCCAGCTGCTCATCAGGAGCGTGGTGGAGGAGAAGTCCAATCGCGTCATCGAGGTGCTCATCTCCTCCTGCTCGGCTCGCGACCTGATGGTGGGGAAAATTCTTGGCTTGAGCGGACTCGGCATCGTGCAGGTGCTACTCTGGGCGCTGATTGGGTTTGTTGTGTGGGCGCGGTTCGAAGGGATCTATGTTGAGCCGGCCACGCTTCTGCTCTCTGCGGTTTACTTTGTGCTCGGCTATCTGCTCTATTCGGCAATCTTTGTCACCGTCGGCTCGCCGGTCACAACCGAGCAGGAAGCCCAGCAATTAACAAGCTACGTCAGTTTGTTTTTGGTGTTCCCGATTGTTCTTGCTGTGCCGATCATGCAGAATCCAAACGCCCCGCTCGTCACGGCGCTGTCGTTTGTGCCGGTGTTGACGCCGGCGTTCATGGTTATGCGCATGCCGATTCAGATGCCGCCGGTGTGGGAGATTGTTGGAACGATCGGCGTGCTGACCGTCTCGGTCATCGGGATGATGTGGGTGGCGGGGAAGATCTTCCGAACGGCGATCCTCGTCTACGGCAAACGGCCGACGCCGCGTGAGCTTCTACGCTGGCTTCGCACGGCATAGTCCTTCGCACTGGTTGATTTGTTGAGCGTGAACCAGACCTCGTGAGCTTCGAAACGACCTTCTCATATCTGCTCGGCGGTGTTTTCCTCGCGTCGGCGATTCTCGTTGTGACGCGACGCAACCCCGTCATCGCTGCGCTGTATCTTGTCCTTAATCTTTTTACGCTGGCAGGACTGTATCTCACGCTCCACGCGCAATTCATCGCCGTGATTCAGGTGCTGGTGTACGCCGGCGCGATTATGGTGCTGTTCCTCTTTGTGATTATGCTGTTGAACCTCGGCGACGAGCAACGACTGAAAGAAAGGCTTTCTTTGAAAAAGCTCATCGCTGTTGGTTTGTCCGTTGGACTGTTGCTTCAGCTGATCTATATCGTCGGCTACCTCGACGTCACTCTTCCTGAGGGGAAGCTCTCTCAAGGTGTTGAAATCGGGACGGTGGAATACATCGGTAAGAAACTGTTTACGGAGTTCTTGTTCCCGTTTGAAGTGACGGGCATTATCCTGCTCGTTGCGATTGTCGGTGCGGTGATCCTAGCCAAAAAGCGATTGGATTGACAGTTCATGTCTGTTGAAACCTACTTACTGCTGAGCGCCGCCGGATTCATCGTCGGCACCATCGGCGTGCTGACGCGCCGCAATGCCATCATCGTCTTCATGGCGATTGAGCTGATGCTGAACTCCGTCAACCTGTCGCTCGTGACGTTCTCGGCGTACCTCGGCGATGCGACTGGGCAAATCCTCGTCTTCTTCGTGATGTGTGTTGCCGCGGCTGAAGCGGCGGTCGGGCTTGCGATTGTGATCGCTCTCTTCCGCAATAAACAAACTGTGAACTTAGACGAAATCAACATTCTCAAGTGGTAATGTTCGACTTCGCTCCCATCATTGTCCTTCTTCCGCTTCTGGGCTTTGTGGTGCTCGGGCTCTTCGGCGCGCGCATCAAGGACGAAAAGCTCATCGGCATTCTTGGCAGCGGCACGGTCGGACTCTCCTTCCTCCTCGCCGTGGGCATCTTCGTCCACATGCTCAGCCTACCGGTTGACCAACGCAAGGAGATCATTACCCTCTTCTCGTGGATTGGATCGTTCACCGGATCGCCGGATGCGTTCGGCGTTTCCGTCGGCTATCAGGTGGATCAGCTCTCCATTGTGATGACGCTGATTGTTACGGGAGTCGGGTTTCTCATTCATGTCTACTCGATCGGCTACATGCATGGCGACCCGGGCTTTTGGAGGTTCTTTGCGTACCTCAATCTGTTTATCTTTGCAATGCTGAATCTTGTGCTTGCGAACAATTTTCTCCTGATGTTCCTCGGCTGGGAGGGGGTCGGCCTGTGTTCGTATCTGCTGATAGGATTCTGGTACGACCGGAAGTTTGACACGGGAGGATACAAACCCGGTGAAGCAACGACCGGCGATGCAGCAAAGAAAGCCTTTGTCGTTAATCGAATTGGCGACTTCGGCTTTCTCGTGGCGATGATGCTGATTGTCGTGACGTTCGGCAGTCTCGATTTCGAGACCGTGACGGGGCGGGCATCGGTTCTCAGCGTCGGCAGCAGCTCGGTTTTCTGGATCACGATCCTTCTTTTCCTCGGAGCGGCCGGAAAGTCGGCGCAGATTCCGCTCTATGTCTGGCTGCCGGATGCAATGGCCGGTCCAACGCCTGTGAGCGCGCTCATCCACGCGGCGACAATGGTCACTGCCGGCGTCTACATGGTTGCGCGCTGCTCGATTCTGTTTGCGCTCGCGCCGACGGCGTTGTTTATTGTCGCCGTCATCGGTGTGCTCACGGCAATCGTGGCAGCGACAATCGGCTTGGTGCAGAATGACATTAAGAAGGTGCTCGCGTATTCGACGGTGAGTCAACTCGGCTATATGTTTCTCGCGATGGGGGTGGCGGCGTTCGGCGCTGGCATCTTCCACCTGATGACGCATGCGTTCTTCAAGGCGTTGCTCTTCCTTGGTTCAGGCGCAGTCATCCATGCAATGCATCAAGAACAAGACATTCAAACCACGGGCGGGCTGAAGAAGTATATGCCCACGACGTACAGGACGTTCGTCGTCGGCGCTCTGGCAATTGCAGGCATCCCGCCGCTTTCGGGGTTCTTCAGCAAGGATGAAATTCTGTGGAAGACGTTCAGCGGAGAATACGGCTCGATTACGCTGTGGGCGCTTGCTGTGCTCGGCGCGGGGCTGACGGCCTTCTACATGTTCCGCCTCGTCGCGCTCACATTTGAAGGCGAGCCGCGGTTCGGTCATGACAAGCACCCACATGAAGCACCGCGGACGATGACCGTCCCGCTGATCATCCTTGCCGTGCTTTCGGCAGTCGGCGGGTTTGTCGGGATGCCGGCGAGTTTAGGCGGCGGAAACGCGCTCGAACATTGGTTAGAGCCGATTTTCGCCGACGCGAACGCGAAACTCCGCCTCGCTCCGCATGCGGTTGAGCCAATTGAATATGTACTGATGCTTCTCTCCGTCGGTATCGCCTCGCTCGGCATTTGGGGAGCGTGGACGGTCTATCTGAAGCGGAAGGAGCTGGCAGCGCGGTTCCGCACGCGCTACAGAGGAATTCATCACATCCTGTGGAACAAGTACTATGTGGACGAAGCGTATGATTTCCTCTTTGTGCGCCCCACGGTGCGACTCTCGGAGCTCTTTCTCTGGAAATGGTTCGACACCTCGATCATTGACGGAGCTGCCAACGGTTCTGCCAAACTCATGAACTGGTGTGCCCAACAGGTGCGCCGTGTGCAAACGGGCGTTGCGCAGATGTACGCCGTCGTGTTTGTCGGCGGAATTATTGTTGTCCTCGTCTGGCTTGTGTTCATATAAAATCCTGTATGCCCTTGCTCTTGACCATAACGATCTTCTTCCCGCTTCTCGGTGCCGTGGTGTTGCTCGTGCTCGCACCCGACCGCGAGCGGATGTTGAAATCCGTGGCGATGGCCGCAAGTCTCATCACCTTCATGCTTTCACTGATGCTGTGGATGCAGTTCGATGCCGCAACCGCGGATTTCCAATTTCGACACCGGGCACTCTGGATCGAAAGCCTCAACATCAGCTATGACGTGGGCGTCGACGGTATGTCGCTCTTGCTGATTTTCCTCACGACGTTCCTCACGCCCATCGCACTGCTCGGCACGTGGAATTCCATCCAGCACCGGATCAAAGAATACCTCATCATGATGTTGCTGCTTGAGGTAGGGATGCTTGGCGTGTTTGTGGCGCTCGACCTCTTTCTCTTCTATGTGTTCTGGGAAGCGATGCTGATTCCCATGTACTTCATCATCGGCATTTGGGGAGGCGCGGAGCGCATCTACGCGGCCATCAAGTTTTTCCTCTTCACGCTCGCCGGAAGCCTGCTCATGCTCGTTGCCATCCTGGCGCTCGGCTATTACGCGTCGCTGCTTCCGGGCGGGCAATTCACCATGAGTCTTACTGAACTGATGAAGGTTGCTCCGCACCTCGGAGCCGGCGTGCAGATGTGGATGTTCCTCGCCTTCGCCCTGAGCTTTGCCATCAAGGTTCCGCTCTTCCCGCTCCACACATGGCTGCCGGATGCGCATGTGCAAGCGCCGACCGCGGGCAGCGTGATCCTTGCAGGCGTCCTGCTGAAGATGGGCACGTATGGGTTCATTCGGTTTTGCCTGCCGCTCTTTCCGGACGCTGCACTGCGGTTCGCTCCGCTGATGAGCACGCTCGCCGTCATCAGCATTATCTACGGCGCGCTGGTGTCGATGGTGCAGACAGACATGAAGAAGCTCGTCGCGTATTCCTCCGTTTCGCACCTCGGGTTTGTGGTGCTCGGCATTTTCTCGATGACGGAGGAGGGAATGCAGGGAGCGATCATCCAGATGGTCAACCACGGGCTTTCGACGGGTGCCCTCTTTTTGATTGTGGGAATGCTTTACGACCGCGCACACACGCGCATGATCGACGACTTCGGCGGCGTTGCCAAGCTGATGCCGGTATTTGCCGCGCTCTTTATGATTGTCGGATTGTCGTCGATTGGTTTGCCGGGGTTGAACGGATTCGTGGGCGAGTTCCTCGTGCTGTTGGGCGCATTTCGGTCGAACGTACTCGGAACGTATTCGTACGCCGCCGTTGCTGCGCTGGGTGTGATCTTCGCAGCCGTGTATATCCTCTGGATGTATCAGCGAGTGATGTTTGGCAAAGCGAAGGATGCGTACAACGGACGCCGGCTTGTCGATCTGGATCGGCGCGAGATTGCGTCGCTCGCGGCACTCGTCGTGTTCATTGTTTGGATTGGCATGTATCCGTCGACATTTCTGAAGCCCACTGCGCCTGTAGCAAAAAGCGTTGTGCAGCTCATCGAAGGTGTGAGGAAAGGAGTGCGCCCGCCCGCGCTGGTCGGGAGTCCGACGGAGGAGAATGTGCATGCCGCAAAGTAAGAAGATCATCATCGAAGGTGCCGGTGAATACCCTCTGCGCCCGCGCAGTTGGCGCTCGCTCATAGTGCAGGGTGTCATCCTGATGGGTCTCTGGTTGCTCATGAGCGGCCATTACGACCTGTTCCATATTGCGTTAGGTATGCTGTCGGTGGTGGTTGTGTTGCTGCTTAATCTTCACATGAACAGCATTCAGTTTTTCTCGCGTGATGTGCCGGAATGGGAGCAGATTCAATACGGACGCGGGCTGGCGTACATTCCGTGGCTCTCGTGGGAGATCATCCTTGCAAGCCTGCAGGTTGCATACGTCGTGCTTCATCCCCGTCTCCCGATCAAACCAACCATCCTTCGTTTCACGGCGAAGCTGCCGAACGCCGGTGCGCGCGTTATTTTAGGAAATTCGATTACGCTGACGCCCGGAACCGTGACCCTGGAAATTCAGGACGAAGAGTTTGTGGTGCATGCCCTCATTGAGGATTCCGCATCCGGGTTGGTGGATGGGACCATGCCGACAAAAGTCGCAAAGCTCTTCCGCAAGACGTCGGGGAACGTCGTTTCGAACGTGGACATTGTCACGACGGGGGAGAAACTCTGATGGAAGCCGCCCTCGTGTATATCGCCGCAATTTTAGCGTTCATTATCATCATTCCGTTGTACCGTGTGGTGAAAGGGCCGACGGTGTTCGACCGTCTGCTCGGAGCCGGAGCAATCGGCACGAAGACGCTCGTGCTCATCTGTCTCATCGGGTTTGAGTTCGACCGCATCGATATGTTTGTCGACATTGCGTTGACGTATGCCATCCTGAACTTTATCGGCATTGTCGCTATGGCCAAGTACTTTGAGACGTCGAGGGCCAACAATGAGTGAATTGCGCGAAATCCTCGCTCTCTTGTTTCTCTCTGCCGGCGCGTTCTTCCTGCTGGTCGGAAGCCTTGGCATCATCCGGCTGCCCGATTTCTTTTCTCGAACCCATGCAACGGGCAAGAGCGATACGCTGGGGATCATGCTCGTGCTGGGTGGTCTGGCCATCTATGAAGGTCTCACCCTCAACAGCGCAAAACTCTTACTGGCGATCGTGTTTGTAGCGCTGGCAAATCCTGTTGGCTCGCATGCGTTAGCACGCGCAGCGCTTCGATTCGGTTTGAAGCCGCAATTGCGGGACGACCAGGCACCGCCGCCATCCGGAAAGAAGGTGGAATAATGCACTGGGAATTGGAGGTCATTCTGTTTGTCTTTCTGCTCGCGGCGGCGATCATTGCTCTGCGGGTGAAAGACCTGCTTGCGGCCGTGGTGAGCCTGGGTGTGTTCAGTTTCCTCTCGGCGTTACTGTATGTTGCGATGGGGGCGATCGATGTCGGCTTCACCGAAGCGGTTGTGGGCGCAGGCATCACGACGGTGCTGTTCATCGTTGCCATCTTTCAGACTGAACGGAGGAGTACAGATTGAAAGCCGTTCCAATTCTCGTTCTGCTGATCACGGCGGGCATTCTCGTCTATGCGTCGAACGGTTTGCCAAACCGCGGCGACCCGAACGCGCCGCCCCATCGCGGGCTGAGCATCATCGGCACTCCCAGCGCCGGGGCATACTACATTCAACACGCACAGGAAGACGCCCACACGCCGAACATCGTTACCGTGATTCTCGCGGACTATCGCAGCTACGACACGTTAGGCGAATTGACCGTGATCTTCACCGCAGGGCTTATCTGTTACCTGCTCTTACGGAGGCGCAAGGCATGAACCGCTTTGTCGATAGCCCCATTGTCGTCCTTACAAGCCGGTTGCTCGCACCGCTGATTCAGGTGTTCGCGCTCTACGTCATTTTCCACGGACACTACAGTCCGGGCGGTGGTTTTCAGGGCGGGGCAATGCTTGGCGCAAGCATGTTGCTCATGCGGCTCGCGGCTGGCAATGCGGTCGGTGAGCTGCAATTCAGAAGCTCGTGGGGGACGGCGTTCGGTGCGTTAGGGTTGTTCATCTACGCAGGCACAGGCGTCGTGTCAATGATGATGGGGGGACATTTTCTCGACTATAAGTTCCTTCCCATGCCGTGGCTGGACGACGCCGACCATCGCTCGATGGGTATTCTCATTGTTGAAGTGGGCGTCGGCTTCGGAGTAATGGCGACGATGGTATCTATTTTTGATGACCTGATGGAGAAAAAGCAGCATGATTGACTTCATCCTCGGCCATTACGCTTACTGGTTTATTGTGATGCTGATGCTGATGGGTATCTATGCTATGGTAGCAAAGAGGAATCTCGTGAAGAAGCTGATCGGAATGAACATCATGCAGACTGCGGTCATCATGTTCTACATCGCCGGTGCAACGAAATGGCACGCTACGGTTCCCGTCGTTGATCCCACGCTCGGTCTCGACCCCGCGCGCTACATCAACCCGCTGCCGCACACACTCATGCTGACGGCCATCGTGGTCAGCGTTGCGACAACGGGCGTTGCGTTCGCTCTTCTAATTCTTATCTACCGCCAGTACCGAACGTTAGACGAGCCTACGCTGTTCGAGCGCATGACCGACTGACATGATCCTCAACCACCTTCCCGTCCTCGTTCCACTGTTGTTTTTGCTCGGTGCGATTGCAACGGCTGCACTCGGCACCTGGAAGCGTGTCCTCGCATACCCCATCGTGTTACTGACCGCCGCCGCCTCGGTTGTCGTCTCTGTTGCCGCCCTGACCGATACGTTACAGAAGGGACGCATCTCATACCATCTCGGCGGATGGCAGCCGCCGATCGGCATCGAGTACGTTCTCGACCCGCTCGCCGCATTCTTTACACTCCTGATCACCGGGGTAGCGTTCGTTGTGCTCATCTACGCGCGCCCAAGCGTGGAACGTGAACTCCCCGACCGTGTCGTCCCGTATCTTGCAGTCTCCATGTTGCTGCTCATGGGTTTGAGCGGCATGGTGATCACAGGCGATCTCTTCAATCTTTATGTGTTTCTCGAAATCGTTGCTCTGTCCACGTATGCACTCGTTGCTATCGGCGACAAGCCCGCACCGGTGTCGGCGTTTCGCTATCTGCTCCTGGGAACAATTGGCGCGTCGTTCTACTTACTCGGCGTCGGGTTCCTGTACATGGCCGGCGGCTCGCTCAACATGGCCGATGTGGCAAAGATTCTTCCGCACATCGCAACCGACCAGACCGTTGTTGCCGGTGTCGTCCTGATCGTAATCGGCCTTGGGTTGAAGATGGCGCTCTTCCCGATGCACGGCTGGCTGCCCGACGCGTACACCTACGCAGCGTCGGCAAGCTCTGCCTTGATTGCGCCGTTAGGGACGAAAGTTGTAGCGTACGCATTGCTCCGCGTGCTGTTCTTTGTGGCTGGACCCGATTACGTCCGGCTCACCCTGCCGCTGACAGACGTGATCGGCTGGCTTTCGGTTGTTGGGATCGTGTTCGGGTCGATCATGGCGATCTCACAACAAGAACTCAAGCGCATGCTCGCCTACAGCAGCGTGGCACAGGTGGGATACATTGGGATGGGAATCGGTTTCGCGAGTCCGTTGGGAATGATTGGTGCAGTGCTGCACGTGCTGAACCATGCGCTGATGAAAGCGTGCCTCTTCCTTGTTGCGGGGAATCTCAGGACTCGCGTCGGGCATTCGACGATTCCACAACTCACGCGCTCGCTCCGAATGTCCATGCCGTGGACGATGGCCGCGTTTGCCGTTGCAGCGCTCTCGATGATCGGCATTCCACCGATGGCGGGATTCTTCAGCAAATGGTATCTCGTCCTTGCCGGTGTGGAGGAATCCAATTGGTTGTTCGTAGCGGTGATTCTCCTCAGCAGCCTGCTCAACGCCGTGTACTTTTTCCGGGTGTTAGAGAAGGTCTATGTGGTCAAAGGGGAAGGGGGGTCTTCCGCGGACGACGGTACGCATGAGCGGCACGAAGCTCCCACGCTCATGCTTGCTCCAACGCTTGCTCTTGCCGTAGCGATTATTCTCGTTGGGCTTGCCAACGCATGGATCGTTGACCATGTCATCAGATTGATGGTGCCGGCAGGGTTGTAAAGGAATCGTAACTGCCAATGAACCTGTCTGGGTGAGTCAAGCGGTTGGAAGAGGTACCAATGCGAATCGGTTCATTCAAAAGATAGATCAAGCCTCAGGTTTGATAAAAATCTGCTCAGTGTCTTCTGCCGG
>JBGFRR010000026.1:0-10802 GCA_041695045.1 Bacteroidota bacterium | reverse complement strand
GGGCTTCAACTACGACGTGGTCTACGGCAGCAAGGTGGAAGCGAAGGATGTGGTGGCAATGGCCGCGTCGTTTCCGATGATGAGCCAGCGGCGCATCGTTGTGGTGAAGGAGTTCGAGAAACTTGTTGCCGCGGAATCCGAGCGCGATATTCTTCTGGCCTACCTTGCGCGCCCGCTCGAATCGACGTCGCTTATCCTGATCACCGAGAAGCCCGATTTTCGCAAGAAGCCCTTTACCGACCTGAAGAAGAAGGCTGTTGTTGTCGAGTGCAACGCGCTGTACGATAATCAAGTCCCGGCGTGGATTGGAAGTCGCGTGAAGAAGCTCAAACGGGAGATGAGTCCGCAGGCCGTGCGCGTTCTGCATGAGTACGTGGGCAACTCGCTGCGCGGACTGCAGAATGAACTCGACAAGCTCTTTATTTTTGTGGGAGATAAGCGCACGGTCGAGGCTGAGGACGTTCACGCTGTGGTCGGTGCCTCGAAGGGCTATACGATTTTCGAACTCCAGAACGCTCTCGGACGGAAGGACCTCAAACAGGCGCTGACAATTCTTGAACGAATGATCGAGTACGGTGAGAGTCCGCAATTCATCATCGTGATGCTGACGAGATTTTTTACGCAGTTGTGGAAGCTTTCTGAGCTCAAGCGCCGGAAGGCCTCAAACCAGGAGATTGCGGTAACGATCGGTGTGCCGCCGTTCTTCGTGCGGGATTATCTGGATTTCTCCAATCGCTACACCGTCGAGCAGATCGAGCGCAGCTTCCGCGTCTTGTTGGATGCCGATGCAACGCTCAAGTCCACCTCGCGTGAACCGCGGCTTGTGCTCGACCTTCTGCTCTACTCGCTCGTCCGTGGCAATGCTGTTCGTGAACCCATCGCGGGATAACGTGTGAACGAACGCACCTACATCCTCCTTGCCGAACCCTCCGCCGGGGAGTGGGTGGCATTCTTCCTGATGGTTGCTGTCGTGATTGCTGTTACAGGGTTTGCTAAGGTTGGACGTTCGTTCATCGGCCTCTCGCCTCAAGCCGTCCGTCGAGCAGTTGATATCACCATCGGCGTGGTTGTCTCGTTCGCACCCGTCTATTGTTCCTCCGGCCTGCCATTAATTTTGTTTGCCGCTGCGATCGTCATCGTCGGGCACACACTGCTCGCGAAGGAAGCCCATGGCGCGTCGTTAAGCGCCTATGCGCTGTCGATTGTTGTTGTGACTGTGCTTATCTGGGAACATGAGCCCGCAGTTCTTTCGCTCTCGATTCTTGTCTTTGCGTTCGGCCACACTGCCGCAAACATTGTTGCCGACACACACAAAGCCCAACACATCATCGTGCGGGAAGGCGAACCGAAGTCCGCTGAATCCCTGCTTACGCTTTTTCTCGTTTCAACCGCTACGCTCGTGATGGGACTGGCGCGCTTCGGTGAAGAGGCAGGGCTCAAAACCCCGGAGGTGTTGGTCATTGCGTTAGCTGTCGCCATTGTTGCTACGGCGTGGAGCGCGCTTTCCTCAGGACGTTATGCTTACCTTACCATCCCGCTTGCAGTCGCATTCATGCTCTGGTTCTACATTGCCGCGTCCGGCTATCTCGTGAGGCAGTTCACGGTAGGCATTGGGTTTGCGATTGTCTTTGCGGCAATCTCGTATCAATTCCGGTTTCTGACGGTCGGCGGAGCTCTCGCGACGTTTGTCCTCGCATCGCTCATCTTCGGCATCGGCGGCTGGAAATGGGCAGTGCCAATCATCACCTTCTTCATTCTTTCAAGCGTGCTCTCACGGGTAGGAAGCCAACAGAAAGAAGTTCTTGCGAGTGTGTTCGAGAAATCTTCTACGAGAGATCAATCACAGGTATGGGCAAACGGGGGCGTCGCAGGAATCCTCGTTGCGCTCTCCTTTCTCTCCCCTTCACCCGACTACTACTGGATGTACCTTGGCGCGCTCGCGGCAGTGACCGCAGACACATGGGGAACGGAGTTAGGCATCCTGTCGCGAAAGGATCCGGTGTTCGTGACCAGCTTTCAGCCCGTTGCTCGGGGAACGAGTGGAGGTGTTTCTGTTAGGGGTATTCTTGCCGGAC
Source organism: Bacteroidota bacterium (assembly GCA_041695045.1). Classification (GTDB taxonomy): domain Bacteria; phylum Bacteroidota; class Ignavibacteria; order UBA10030; family UBA10030; genus JBGFRR01. The sequence goes on along the minus strand of JBGFRR010000026.1, from coordinate 8,727 downwards.
TGGTTGGAGCAGCGGCAATTGCGGTCAGCGCGATACAGTGGGTGGGGGATTGGCTTGTCTTGCCGATGGTCATCGTAGCAGGAATTCTCGGCAGCATAGCCGATAGTGTTCTCGGAGCGACAGTGCAGGCACAATATCGGTGCGATGTTTGCACCACGACAACCGAGCGACCGACGCATTGTAACATGCCAGCGACTCTCATTCGCGGTTCTCGATGGCTCAACAACAACGCGGTGAACTGGATGTGCGGGATCGTCGGAGCGGCGGTGGTGTGGATTGCGTTACAGTTTATGGAAATCAGATGATGCTGGGGGAGTTACGATGCAGGTAGCGAGTGGAGGATTATTTGAGACACAACATTCACCAATCACCTTCCAATCATGCTCAACTACATCTGGATTAGTCTGGTCGTTATCGGTGTGCTTGTCGCAGCGGGGAACGATTTTGTTGACGAGAGTCGGAATACGTATCGCAACGGCGTCCTGCTCGAAGCACGCGTCGCAATCCGTAAGTACCCCACGGAACTGAGGACAACATGGGAGGGCGACCTCGTCCTTTCAGCGCAGGCCTACAATGAATTCTACGGAGTCGATGAAGCCACCGAAGAAGTGAAGGCGCCGATCACGATCGCCACGGCGCCGTCGGGTGAATCCACTGCCATACTGAGTATCGGTGCTCCCGCTCCGCCGCTGTGGAAGCGGATGGCAGAGAATGCGACGATGAAAAATCAACTGGGTGGGACGATTCAGTCAATACGATTTGCAGAAGACCGGCAATCGGCAACAGTGCAGATTGTGCTCGAGCCAATCCGCTTCGTTAAGGTCAAAGCTGTAACGAATGCCGCTCTTGACTACGCACGAACCGCCGTCAATATTGCTCTCGGACTTATCGGTATCATGGCGCTCTGGTTGGGTGTGATGAAGGTAGCCGAGGAGGCCGGCCTCATCAAATCGCTCACGAAACTTCTCACGCCGGTGTCGAGCCGACTGTTCCCCGATGTCCCTCCCGACCATCCAGCCATCGGCGCGATGGTCATGAATATTTCTGCCAACATGCTCGGTCTGAGCAACGCGGCAACACCGTTCGGCCTGCGAGCAATGGAGGAACTCAACAAGCTCAACCCCAAACTCGGCACGGCAACGAACGCGATGTGCACGTTTCTCGTGATTAACACGTCAGGACTTGTGCTGATACCCGCCACAGCCATTGCCGTACGCGCTGCGGCTGGGTCTGCCAACCCTGGTATCATCATCGGCACGTCGATCTTCGGCGCAGGGTGTGCAACAGTGGCGGGGCTGATTGCGGTGAAGCTTCTCGAGAAGCTGCCGATGTTCCGCCGCGATCTCGAAGTAGAAAGCAGAAAGGAGACGAGCCATGGCTGACCTTTTCCGCAGCGTCATCAATATTGTGGCCGTTACCGCTATCCCGCTGATGATCCTCCTGTTTCTGACGTGGGGGCTGGCAAAGAAGGTGAAAGTGTATGAGGTGTTCGTCGAAGGAGCGAAGGACGGCTTCAACGTGGCCATCCGCATCATTCCGTATCTGGTCGCAATGCTCGTGGCGATCGGTATTTTTCGCGCAAGCGGTGCGATGGACGTGTTCGTTGCATTGCTCGCACCGGCTACAAACCTCATCGGCATGCCTGCGGAGACGCTTCCCATGGCGCTGATGCGGCCGCTCTCCGGCAGCGGCTCGTTGGGCATTATGACGGAACTGATGAACGTGCACGGCCCCGATTCGTTCATCGGCGTGCTTGCGTCGACGATGTACGGCAGCACCGAGACGACCTTCTATGTGCTCGCAGTGTACTTCGGCGTCGTCAACATCAAGAACACGCGGCATGCGTTACCTGCCGGACTCATTGCCGACCTCTTTGGCATGTTAGGCGCGGTGTTGATCTGTCGGATTCTGTTTGGTGTGTAGAGTGTTTTTTTGACCTCGTTTCCATGGTCTTTCTACCCGAACAGCACGTCGTTCAGTCAGGCGGGCGTTGGAACGATCCAGACAGACGTTCTGCGTCCGCTTTCAGAGGGATGCTATCATTCTAAGAACGATTCATCATATGTTTTACGGTCGGAAGCGTTCCGATAAGGCAGAGCGCAATTGCTTGCATTTGTATGCATGTGTGGCTATCTTTTCGCGGCCTGTGCATCACCGTCAGGATGCGTTTCTCTTTAACCATCGCACCATGTCCCTCCTCAACACGCTCATTTCTCAATCGCTTCCGTATGTTCCCAAGGCAATTGTTGGCCGAGTCTCTCAGCGCTACATCGCGGGTGAAACGTTGGCAGACGCCGTCCGGGTTGTCCGGTCGCTCAACGCAAAGGGCTTCATGGCAACACTCGACCTGCTCGGTGAAGACATCACCGAACGAGCGTCGGCACGTGCGATGCGCGATGATTGCATCGCGATGTTCGAATGCATCAAACAGGAACGACTCAATTCGAACGTTTCCATCAAGCCGAGTCAGCTTGGGCTGCGGATCGAGGACGAGTTGTGTCTTACGAATGTGCGGGATATTGTCGAAGCCGCGCGCGTGAGGAACAACTTCGTCCGGATCGACATGGAGGACTCGTCGACAACGAGTGCAACGTTGGAGATGTACAGGCGGTTGAGGGGAGAGGGGTATGACAACGTCGGCGTGGTGATCCAGGCCTACCTGCGGCGAAGTGAAGCCGATGTGCGCTCGCTGGTGGACATGAAGGCCAACATTCGCATCTGCAAGGGGATTTACATTGAGCCGCCCGACATTGCTTTTCAAGATCGTGATGAGATACGCCGAAGTTTTGTCCTCCTCCTTCAGATGATGATTGAAGGGGGATGCTACGTCGGCATCGCGACACATGATGAGTATTTGGTGGAGAAGTCGTTCGATTTGATCTCACAGTATAAGCTCCAGCCGCATCAGTATGCGTTTCAGATGTTGTTGGGGGTTCGGGAACAGTTGCGCGACGATATCCGCAAGCGAGGCCACCTCCTGCGCATCTATGTGCCGTATGGCCGGGAGTGGTATGCGTATTCTCTCCGTCGCCTGAAGGAAAATCCGGAAATTGCGGGGTACATCGTGAAGGCCATGCTCACCAAAGGTCGCTAATTCACACGCGGAAGGAGACTCGTTATGAACCAAGGCAAGCTCGATCGATTTGTTCAGAAATCATTGGATACGATTGAACGTATCGGCAATAAGCTACCCGATCCGGCGATGTTGTTTCTGATCGCGATGCTGACGGTCTGGGTACTGTCGTACCTGCTTGCGTCGGTGGAATTTTCTGAAATCGATCCGCGTTCCAACGCGCCGATTCAAATCAAAAATCAACTCACCGGTCCTGCGATTGCTGAGTTCCTTTCAACGATGGTAACGGTGTTTACGTCGTTTGCTCCTCTCGGTGTGGTTCTCGTTGCTATGTTGGGTGTCGGCGTTGCTGAGCAGGCAGGTTACATCAATGCCGGATTGAAGTACCTACTCAACATCACGCCTGCTTTGCTATTGACTCCGATGGTCATTCTCGTTGGCATCCTCAGCCACACTGCCGTCGATGCCGGTTATGTTCTCGTGATCCCGCTCGGGGGCGTCATCTTTGCTGCAGCGGGGAGACACCCGATGGCGGGCATCGCGGCCGCGTTCGCCGGCGTATCGGGAGGCTTCGGCGCGAACATCATCCCCGCACCGATTGACCCGCTACTGGCGGGCTTTACGCAATCTGCGGCGCACATCATCGACCCTGCGGTTAAAATCAATCCATTATCCAACTGGTACTTCACCATCGTCTCGAGCTTTCTTTTGATTGGTCTCGGGTGGTTCATCACGGACCGACTTGTTGAACCTCGATTGCGGCACACAAAGGTTGACGGCGAGGCAAGCGATATGCCGAAGTTGGAATCGCTCTCCTCAAGGGAAAAGCAGGCATTCTGGGTTGCGACAGGTCTGATGACACTCGGAATCGTTATCTTGATCATCACTTCGCTCCCGAGCGATTCACCTCTCAGGTCGCCGGAGGGGGAGATTACTTCGTTCGCGGCTCCACTCATGCGGTCAATCGTCTCCTTGATCTTTCTCCTGTTTGTGATTCCGGGAATAGTGTACGGCTATCTCGTCGGCGTCTACAAGTCGGCGAAGGACTTCATTGCCGCCATGAGCAAAGCGATAAGCGGGATGAGTTATTACATTGTGATGGCGTTCTTCTGTGCGCTGTTCATCGATGCGTTCGGCAAGTCGAATATCGGCGCGCTGGTTGCGTTGAAGGGGGCAACCCTGTTGAAAGAACTTGCACTTCCCGGTCAGGTGACGATTGGGGGTATTATTCTCCTCTCCGCGTTTGTCAACCTGCTCGTCGGTTCGGCTTCGGCGAAGTGGGCGCTCTTGAGTCCAATCTTCGTTCCCATGCTCATGCAGGTCGGAATTTCTCCCGAGCTCACGCAGGCGGCGTACCGCATTGGCGACTCGTCAACAAACATCATCACGCCGCTTCTACCGTATTTTCCGTTGATTGTCGTTTTCTGCCAGCGCTATGTGAAGAACACCGGTATCGGCACACTCGCATCGATGATGCTGCCATACTCGGTCACGTTCCTGATTGTCTGGACAATCTTCTTGGTCGTGTATTGGATTCTCGGGATCCCGTTAGGACTCCAGGCATCGTATACGTATCCGTACTAAAAAGCAAGGGAGGTCATGACAACGGCTGACCACATGCTTGTCTCCGACTCACTGCGTGAGCCGCCGCGCTCGTATCGCTGGCTCGTTCTCGTCGTCATCAGTCTGGCGATGTTCGGGAACTACTATGCCTATGACGCGGTCGCTCCCGTCTTTGACCTCCTCAAGGAACAGCTCAACTATTCGGATAGAGACCTTGGCTTGCTGTATACTGTATACAGCATCGCAGCGATCTTCGTGTTGTTGATAGGCGGGTATATCATTGACCGGTTTGGGACGAAAACGTCCGTGCTGTCGTTCGGCGCCATTTGTCTCATCGCTGCCGCGGTAACGGCTGCATCGCCAGAGTTGACTATCATGGCAGCGGGGCGATTCCTCCTCGGACTTGGCGCAGAGCCGCTGATCGTCGCTGTCACGACCGCCCTCGCGAAGTGGTTCAAGGGAAAGGAGCTGAGCTTCGCCTTCGGCATCAACCTGACGATTGCTCGTCTGGGGTCGGTGACCGCGGATTGGTCGCCTGCGTGGGCGAGACCGGCATTCGACAACTGGCAAGACCCGCTCTGGCTCGCAACAGTCATCACCAGTATGTGTGTGGTGGGAGGATTTCTCTATTGGATCCTCGAAAGCAGAGCGGAGCGCGTGTACTCGCTCGGGGGCACAGCGGAAACGGAAAAGCTTGAACTCAAGGACCTCTATAAGTTTTCGAAGTCATACTGGTACGTTGTGGGATTATGTGTGGTGTTCTACTCGACCGTCTTCCCGTTTCGCGCGTTTGCTATTAAATATTTCATCGAGGCGCATGGAACCTCCCGCGAGGTCGGTGGATTCCTGAACAGTCTCCTTCCGCTATCTGCAATGATCGCGACGCCGCTGTTCGGGTTGCTTGTCGACCGCGTCGGCCGGCGCTCGCTGTTCATGGCCGTTGGCGCGCTCATCATTATGCCGCTCTTCTTGATCGTCACCTATGCACCTCCGGGGGCGATCCTCCATCTCTCCCTTCCGTTCTTCGGCAGCTTCTCCATCCCAGCAACCCTTCTCGTCGTGATGATGCTTCTCGGCATCGCATTCTCACTCATTCCCGCCATCATGTGGCCGTCTGTTGCATACATCGTTGAACAGAAAAGACTCGGCTCGGCATATTCGCTCATGACGCTCTGCCAGCAAGTGGGGATGGCGGCGGTTCCGTGGGTGATCGGTTGGTTGAATGATACGTTCGAAGCAGGTCCTGAAAACCCTGCCGGGTACGAACCCGGCATGTGGTTATTCACGGTACTGGGTGTCTTCGGACTTCTGTTTGCTTACCTACTGTGGAAAGCCGAACGCGGACCCGGTGCACACGGGCTGGAGAGCATTACGATGAAGTCGGGGGGATGAGGGAGGGATGATGGCACGAAAAACCTTGCATCCCGTTGCGTCTTGTCCTCAGGGTTGCCATTTTGATGGTGTTGATTCGCCATGAATCCGAATTGATACCACGAAACCCTTCGAAACCATGATTTCAGAGAATACCATAAGAAGGATTGCACGACAGATAGTCCGATCATGCAAACCGGAGAAGGTGATTCTCTTTGGATCGTACGGCTATGGTACGCCGGGCCCGGAGAGCGATCTTGACATCCTCGTCATCGCACGATGGAGGGGAACGTCATCAGAGCGGATTCGACGCGTTCTCCGATCGATCAAAGAAGAGCGTCTTTCGATTGACGTGATTGTCAAAACGCCGGCAGAATTCGAGAAAGGACTCAAAGGGAGAAATTGGTTCTTACAAGAGGTTGCAGAGAAAGGTCGCGTACTCTATGCACGGTGAGACCAAAGAATGGATAGAGAAAGCTGAAGGAGACTTGAAGGGAGCGGAACTGCTGATCCGCAGCAGGTCAAGGAGTGTTCGACACCTCGTGTGTTTCGCGTGCCAGCAGAGCGCGGAGAAATTCATGAAGGCATTTCTTGTCGAAAACAACGTCCCGTTTCCCAAAACGCACGCCTTGACAAAGTTCCTCCTCCCACTCTGTTCGGAGATTGACGCCGATTTTGAGAATCTTAAACCTTTTCTCTTGATACTTGATCCTTACTCAGTTCATTTTCGGTATCCGGGTGAAGAAATTGCTGCACAGGAAGCGCGAACAGCGTTTGACGCCGCGAAGAAGATTCGTCGCTTTATTCTGGGCAAGCTCGACATCAGTAATCAACGCAAACTCTTATGACGCTTTTTACCTACCTGTTGTGGGAAGCCGAACGCGGACCCGGCGCACACGGCCTGGAAATGATAACGACACGAACTCAACCGTAACGACGATACAACAGCCGATTGAAGATATCGGCCGTTCTTGTTGTGTCGCTTGTCCCAACACAGCAACATGTTGGTCGACTCTTCCTTACCACCGCTTTACTCTCGTTCCGACGGTCCACGTTGTGTGTTCGCCTCTTGAATCCCGCTTGCTTTTGAGCGGGATGTCCCGCCGTTCTGTGGCGGGACGCGTTGGAATGTTCAACTCGTTCCGACGCTCCGCGTCGGAACTGCATCCCCCCGACTCGTCGGGGTAACGCTAAGTCTCATGCCAATTCGTTCCCACGCCCCGCCAAAGAGCGACGGGGTAAACGGAGCGTGGGAACGAGGATAAACAGAGGGGGTCTTGAAGTTGTGAGGGAGTTGCCTGTCCCGCTCGTTTTTAGAGCGGGGCACTCCCGAACACCCCACCGCCCACCTGTTGTCCTCGGGAGTATTCAGCCATAGGCTGATGCGCCTTTGGCGCAAACTCCCTCGGAACAGAGTGGATCTTCAAGAAAGAGCAAGAGATGTTTCTGCGTAACATCAGCGATGAATTTATGCCCTCTCTGTCGGTGCTTCATCATGGCCGACCTCTACTCCTCCTTACAGCAATCCGGCAGTTTCTCGTACGCCTCGGCGTTGCGCTTGGTGGCGTTCGCGTCGTAGCCGGCGTCGGTGATGGCTCGTTCGAGGCGGCTGACGTCAACAACGGCTGGGAGGAAGGTGACGGTTGCGACTTTTGTCTTGACGTCCGCGTCCACACTCTGAACACCTTCGACTTCTTTCAGCGCATCGGTGATCGTCTCCGTGCACATGCTGCATTGCACGGTCGGGATCGCAATTGCCGTCGTTTGGACGTTGGCGTCGGATGTTTGTTGTTGCTCCTGCTTGGCACATGAGGCCGTGATGAAGAGAAGGGAGGCAAAGAGAATGAGTTTGTTCATCGTGGTATTCCTTTGATGTTGAGTTGGTGTATTCGGATTGAGATTTCCTCGCGAGCGTTACAAGCGGGTCAGTGCTTGTGGTCGCTGTACGAGACCTTCACATCCTTTGGATTGATGTTCTCCGGATTGTGAGTCACGATGATACAGGTGTGGCCATCGTCGTTGAGATTTTGAAGAAGTTTCATAATCCCTTCGCTTGCGGCAGTGTTCATGTTTCCAGTCGGTTCGTCTGCAAGGATGATTGGTGGTTGATCCACAAGCGCACGGGCGATGGCGACGCGCTGCTGTTCCTGCCGGAACCGGAAGGCCCCATCACCGCAACAAATTCGCCCTGACCGATTTCGAGCGTTATACCCCGAAGAGCGTGAACGTGATCGCTGCTGGTGTTATAGACTTTGTGAAGATCCGCAATCTGGACAAGACTCATCTCAATGACTCCCAATTTCAAGTTGAGCGAAGATCTGGTGCGTGAACGTTTTTGCGTTCGTGACGGGTGTATGGTAGCCCAGCGCAAGGAAGACTGCGGGCCACATCTGGAATTTCATTGAGGAGAGGATGGAAATATCTGGACGCGCATTCCCGAATGCGCCTCGTGCATCGAGTGTCACAAAGAGGTTGGGCCACAATTTCAAGACGCTCCCCGTCTCCGCTATGTAGTGCTTTGCCGTGAAATCGTAATGCAGGATAATATCGTTTGTTATCACTCCCGGTGCAGCAATCCTTCCCGTAAGACCCGCGAGATACGATAATCCGTGATGGGCTTTGCCATTTTTCTTGCCCGTCGGGACGCCAACGATACCAAGCAGCGAAATTCCTTGTGAGCGTCGGTCATTCCGCCACAGGCCTACCATTCCGATGATTTC
>JBGFRR010000036.1:0-10961 GCA_041695045.1 Bacteroidota bacterium | reverse complement strand
CGACAAGTCTTTCTCACCGCAGCGCCGTTGATGAGCACTGCAAGAGTCCTTATGTGTCCGTGTGAACCATCAACCCATCACAACGCAACCACAACAGGGGGTTTTCGGCCGCGTCTCTAGCGCACGGAGTGAGCGCTTGCGTTTAAGACGCAGAATCTTTACTCTAATGCCAATAGAGTCACCAGTACTGCCGCGGGAGAACCAAGAAATGAACCTTCTCGATTATGGGTTGGGGAAAGCCATGGAGAAAGTCAAGGACGACGATGAGGTAAGCCTTGATGAGGCAAAGAGGATAACCGGCTTTGTTCATCAAGAAGAGATGTAATGCAGGTTGCCTTCAAGAAAGCCTTTTTCAAGGACCATGAGCGAAGGAACGTCGGTAGAACAAGCACATTGTTGAAGTGAAAATGCTTCGCCTACGAAACACACAAAATACGCGAACATAATTCTCTCCTCATGTCCATTCGCGCCTGCCCCGACGCTTTGTGGCGGGGCCTATTCGCGGGCGCCTTCCACAAGAATTCACCTTGAAACCCCAACCCCTCGACGAACTCGAATTCCATCCCCCCTTCGAAGGATTCTCTAAAGAAGGCATCGCATTCCTCAAGAAGCTCAAGAGGAACAACAACCGCCTCTGGTTTGCGAAACACAAGCATGAATACAAGTCGTTCGTCAGGCTGCCGATGCAGTCGCTCATCGTCGCGCTCCAGCCGCACTTCGCGCGATTCGCGCCGGAGTACGATCTACACCCCAAGCGCTCCATCTTCCGCATCTACCGCGATACGCGGTTTAGCAAGAACAAAACGCCGTACAAGACGCACGTCGCCGCCCACGCCGTCATACACGGCAAGCCGAAGGGGTTGGGCGCATCGGGTTACTATTTCCACATTGAGCCGGGGGAGGTGTACGTCGGGGCGGGGATTTACATGCCGGAGAGCGATCAGCTCAAGAGGATCCGTCGGGCTATCGCGGAGCGGTCAGAGGAGTTTCTGTCGATTGTCGGCTCGAGGCGATTCAAGAAGACCTTCGGCGGGCTCGAGATGCAGGACGACCGACTCAAGCGTATCCCGGCCGGCTTCGAGGCTGACCACCCCATGGCCGAGTGGCTTCGGTACAAGCACTACTTCGCCGGCGTTTCTCTTCCCGAGTCGAAGTGCTACAAGGCGTCGTTTGTCGATGATGTTGCCCGCGTATGCGAGGAGGCGACGCCGCTGGTGAAGTTCCTCAACCAGGCGTTAGAAGCTCGGCCGAAAAGCTAAACCACTAAGACCCGAAGTCACAAAGTTTCACAAAATCCTTAGTGTATTCCCGCTTTCAAAACTACGAAAGGCGGGATCTCCCGCTTCTCAGTCCCGCCTTCTAGGGATCCCGCTCACAGGCGGGATCCAAAGAGCGGGAGATTCCGCTACATGCGGGATTTGCCGCCCCGACGAGTCGGGGCATTCCGCTACTGAGCGGCATTCTGAATAGCGGAACCAGGAGAGCGAACCGTACAGCGGGACTTTGGGTCGTAGTGACTTCGTGGTGAAAAAAAGAAGTTATCGGCCGCACCTTTAGGCGCGGGTTGACAAAGAAGCAAAGAGATGTATATTCATCGTAGATACACGGGAGACGATGCATGCAAACGAAGATCCAAAAGTGGGGAAACAGCCTTGCCCTGAGAATCCCCCCGTCGGTCGCGAACGACTGTAAACTGCAAGAAGGCAAGATTGTCCGGATGGAGCTGACGCACGGAAAGATCATCGTTGATCCAGCAACCGAAAGAAGATACAGTTTGGAAGAACTGTTAGCCGGAATTAAGAGGAAGAACATTCATCAGGGTTTTGACACCGGCGAACCGGTCGGCAGAGAGGCGTGGTAATGCCTCGTCGTTATGTCCCGGCCCGCGGCGACCTGGTTTGGTTAAGCTTCAGTTCGAAGTTGCCTTGCCGAAGGGAGGAGAGGTTGAAGTGGTGATCCTTGCCGATCAAGTCAAGAGTCTTGATTGGCGAAACAGAAATGCGCAGAAGGTCAGTCGGGTTTCAGATGAAACGATCCAAGAGGTCCTTGGCAAACTCGGAACGTTGCTGCGATGAGAAAAGAGCCAGCAATGTCTCGAAGCCTGTTACTAAGAAAATCGTCCACGAGGTCCGCGGCAAATTCAAGGGTCTAAAACTCCTTGAGACATTGACGACTGAAAAGGCGTGTGAGCGGGACATCTGACGTCCAGAAAAACCCCAACCCCACCCGCCCCCTCGCTTCACGAAGCAACCCGAAATCCCGCCTCCTCCAACGCCTTCCTCACCCTTCGCGCGATTGCCACCGCATTCGGCGTGTCGCTATGGATGCAGATGGTCTGCGCGTCAACAGAAATCCGGCTTTTATCAATAGCCATTATGTAACCATCTCGCGCGATGCTCAGCGCCTGTTGTGCCGCACGCTCAGGGTCCGTGATAAGAGCGTCAGGAAGAAGACGAGAACGCAGCGAGCCGTCCGCCTCATACCTCCTGTCGGCAAAAGCCTCTGCTGCAACTTCACATCCTAACCCCTTCCAAACCTCCAACATGCCCGATCCTGCCGACCCAACGAAAATCAATGTGTTATCGACTTCCTCAACCCCCGCTGCTATGGCATGGGCCACCCGGGTGTCCTTCGCGGCTACATTATAAAGAGCGCCATGAGGCTTCACGTGTGAGAGTGATGCGCCGAGCCGATTCGCAATGGTCTTGAGCGTCCGGATTTGCGCTGCGACCGCAGCCTTGATTTCATCGAATGTCATGTCCAGCACTCTGCGACCGAAGTGTTTGCGGTCGGGGAAGCTCGGATGCGCCCCGATGCGAACGCCGTGCTCAATGGCGAGTTTCACAACCCGCTCCATCGTTTGCTCGTCGCCGGCGTGGCCGCCGCATGCGACATTAGCAGAGGTGATGAGCTTCAGAAGTTCATCATCCGGGCCGTCGGCTAACTCGCCCACGTCTGAGTTGATGTCGATTATTCGATAACCTTGTGAAGGTTCCATACGAGTGCGATAGTGTTTGTGTAGAGTGAAACGGCGTTTCGCTCTACGGGTTACTCCAAAGCCCTCCCTCGCGTCTCGGGTAGCAAAAAAGTCAACCCGGCGCCGGCAAGAAAGAACGCTGAGGTCAATGCTAGAGCGCTGCCGATTCCGTACTCATCAGCCAGCGCGCCGATGGTGAACGGAGCCAGCGCGCTCAGCGCGCGCCCAACATTATACGTGAAGCCCTGTGCCGTCCCGCGAATCGACGTTGGAAACAACTCCGCCAACATTGCCCCGAACACACTGAAGTAACCATGGCCGAAGAAACCAATCAAAGGCCCAAGTACCAGCAGGAGCGCTTCGTGCTGTCCCAGCTGACCGTATGCGGGCACGAGTAGCGCCGCGCACACGAGGAACGATACGAACACCGGCCTTCTCCCGAACCGGTCTGCAAACACACCGAAGAGCGTGTATCCGAAGAACGCCCCGATCTGCATCGGAATGATCCAGGTTGACGTCCGCACCATCGTCATCCCGGCGCCCCCCTGCTCCAGCGGTGTCGACAGAAAGGCGGGCATCCATGTGAACAATCCCCAGTAGGCAAACAGCACACTCGTAGTTGTCAACGCCGCGGCGAATGTCCTCCGCAGAAGCGGAGGTTGAACAATCTGCGACAAACCGGCGAAGGGCGACGCACCGCTTGAACCGACATAGCGCGTTTGCCAAATATCCGGCTCGGGAACGTTGCGACGGATCCACACCGTCAGCAACGCAGGCAGAAGTCCCAACACAAACAGCGTCCGCCAGCCATACACCGGAAGCACCACAGCGGCAAGGATAGCGGCAAGAATGTAACCGATCGCCCAGCCGGACTGCATCAGCCCGATCGCTTTGCCCCTGTGCTCGGCAGGCCACGTTTCCGAGACGAGCACGGAGCCTGCCGACCATTCGCCCCCCATGCCAATGCCGACAAGTGTGCGCCACAGAACAAGTTGCGCAACGCTCGCCGAGGTTGCCGTGAGCGCAGTGAAGATTGAGTAGGTGAGGATGGAGTATATCAGAGCGCGTGCACGGCCGATGCGGTCGGCTAACACGCCGAACAGGATGCCGCCGAACGCGGAGGCGATGAGCGTAACTGACGCCACGGCGCCCGCACCTGCGGACGAAAGCTGGAACTCCTCGCGAATAGCAGTCAGCGCGAATGCATACAGCATTACATCCATCGCATCGAGCATCCAACCGAGCTGTGCGGCAAGGAGTGCCTTCCACTGTCGCCGTGTGATGGTGCGATACCAGGAAACCATCGGGGCGTTGTTCATACGGGCTGTAGGGAATGTGGATGAATGAGAGCTTCTTGTTCACGCAGGAGCGACCGTGCGGTGTCGATTGCGACCGTCTCGAATCGAACCTCATCCCGCGGCCTCAGCTGCCCCACGCGGTGGAGGTCGGCGGAGATGACGTTCGCGATCTTCGGATACCCGCCCGTCGTTTGATGCTCGACGAACAGAATGATCGGCTGGCCGTTCTGAGGCACTTGGATCGCGCCAAGCGATACACCTTCGGTGATCATCTCTTTCTTCCGCGTCCTCTTTAATAGAGGGCCCGTCAGCCGTAGGCCCATCCTGTTCGACTCTTCTGAAACGACGTAAGGGCTTGAGGAAAGGGTTGAATGGGCTTCGTCCGTGAAGTACGATGCCTGCGGGCCTCTGGTAATGCGTAAGGGTCCAGACCGCATGATGCGCTTCAGAATTTCGGCTGAAACCAACCGGGGGACGAAGTCGCTCTCGCTCCTTACGGCCTCGATTTTCAGGAGATCTCCCCGTTGCAGCGCGCGTCCGTTGAGTCCACCAATGCCCGTCAGTACATGTGTCGATGCGCTTCCGAGAACGCGCGGACATTCGATGCCGCCGCGAACACACATGTAGCAACGGGCGCCGGACTTCGTTGCGCCGAACTCCAAGCGGTCGCCTGCACGAACGAGGAACGACGTCCACAGAGGAACGGTTTGGCCGCCGCACGTCGGCTCGAAGTCGGAGCCCGTGATGGCAACGACGGTGTTCGATTCAAACTCGAACGCTCCGCCGACAAGCGTCAGCTCAAGCGCCGGGGTGTTTTCGTCGTTCCCGACCAACAGATTGCCCAACCGCAGCGCAACGGAATCGGCAGGACCGGAAGCGGAGACGCCTAAATGGGCGCATCCGGACCGACCGAGGTCTTGGATAGTCGTCAGGAAACCGGGACTTTTTACGCTAATGACTGGCATCGTCCTCAAAAGAGAGTTGACAGCCACGTACTGCACGAACGGAAGCATCGGAGCAATCTCCACGTCGCCCGTTCACGTTGATGTTTGCAGGTCGGCAGCGGATAGTCGGTCATATTCTTCGCGTCCAATCTCCCTAAATCGAACAACGTCTCCCATCTGCAACAGAGTTGGCGGGTTGGCGGCCGGGTTGAAGAGCCGCAACGGTGTTCGGCCGATGATCCTCCATCCTCCCGGCGAGCTGAGCGGGTAGATACCTGTTTGCGCGCCGCCGATAGCAACGCTGCCTGCCGGAACGTGTGTGCGCGGCCGGGGGAGTCTCGGCGTTGCAATCCGCTCCGACATCCCTCCCATGTACGGAAATCCGGGGGAGAAGCCAAGGAAGTAGACTTTGTATGCGGCGCTCGAGTGGATTTCGGTCACCTCATTGACCGAAAGGCCGTTGTGTTGCGCGACGTCGGGAAGGTCCAGACCAAACTCGCCGCCGTAGCAGACGGGCACTTCGACTTCGCGTGAAGTCGGCATTGGGCGCGCGGACAGCTTCTTGATGACTCCGACGATGTAGTCTTCAACCTCTGCATGCGCTGTTCGCGCGGCATCGAACGACACGAGCACGGAAGAGTACGCGGGATGGATATTCTTGATGAAGGGTTTTGGATCGGCAAGGAGTGCGGTCGCGAGACGAACGACGCTCTCGTGATGCTCAAGCGCGATTTCCTCTCCGAACGGCACGAGCACGGAGTGATCACTGGCGCGGATGAATTGCGGCTCACGCATCGGGAAAAAGCTTAAGGAATTTTGCCGGCCAAAGCAAACCCCTCAAATCCGATTAAGAACAAGAGTCTGGGCAGGAGGAGGTGCGTGGGTGGCCTGCCTGCTGCTGGCAGGCACGCGGGCAGTGCCGAAATCATGGGATGTGGGTGGAAGGCGATGGTGTGCGTTTAATTCTTGGCGCACCCCAGTTTACCGTCAAAGGCTACAAGGCATTTGGGCGCCAAGAATTTCGGATTGCAGCGTCGGCAAGCCATCGCGTGTGTTTTACGCCAAAGGCGTATCCGCCTCTGGTGGAGATTTCGACATGGTTTTTCCCGCAACCACAGCGGCCCTGAATGACTGTTCACCCATTGGGTAAAAAATCAGATGATAACGAACAGTTGGTGACAGTCGGTGGGGAGCAAACAGGTGTGAGGTGAGCACTGCCGCAAGAGATCCCATGGTGCGACTGAAATCCCCTGCTATATCGGAATTAAGGTAATAGAAATCACTTGACATTCGTTTTTTTTAATTTATATTATTCGCAGTCTACCACTAGGCATTTAAGCATGAAGCCTCAATTCACCGTCCACTTTATTCTCTCTGGCAGTGCCATCCTGTTCTTGTTTCTACTTGCCTGCAAAGACAACCCCATTGACCCCATAAAAGACCCGCGCACCTATACGTGGACGATTGATACACTTGCTTACCCCGGCAGTTTCCAAACAGCGATGCGGGATATTTGGGGAAGCTCGCCAAGCAATGTGTACGTGGTGGGAGATAACAGCTTCTCAGAGGCAACAATGTATCACTTTGATGGCAAGAGTTGGAAAACGGTGGGTTTTCATGTATTAGAAGGTGGAGCTATTTCTGGTGCTTTATCGCTAAGTGCAATTCACGGTTTTGGGCCTAACAACATCTACGCGGTGGGCCAGCGGATCTACAGCAACCCGAATCGGCCACCGAACTTCTTGGACAGCAGTTTGATCATTCATTTTGACGGACGGCAGTGGCGTGAACAACGAGTGGAAAACGGGAGGTTTTTGAGAACCATTTGGGGAAGTTCACCTTCTATGCTTTGGGCAGGTGGCCGGACTCATACCGTCTTTCAATATGATGGGACGAAATGGAAACGAGATTCTCTCCCCGTCTTTGTTCAAACAGACGGCTTTTTTCTGGTAGAGGCCTTCGAAGGTACTGCTGCGGGCGACGTATACGCGATTGGGAACACTCACCACAACTCAACGGCAACCACAATCCACTATTTTTTCCGACGCCAGCTTGGTCAGTGGGTAACCGTTGATAGTTTCTTCGTAGGGCCAGGCCGGCTGGAGCAAAAATGGGGTAAGGCCGATTTGTGGATGAGTCCCTCGGGAACACTTTACTCGTGTGGGACTGGAGTACATCGGTGGAATGGTTTGAGCTGGGAGATGTTATTCGACCACCCGAACTTTCTCTCACGCATAACAGGCACAAGCGACAACAACATTGTTGTCGTCGGCCATCTGGGAACGGTCTTGCATTTCAACGGGCGGGATTGGTTTCAATATCGGCAGTTCGCAGACCCAAACAACGTGTTGTGGGGCGTCTGGGCCGATAACCGCGAAGTGTTTGTGGTTGGCTTCACGGCGACGTATCCTCAAAAAACAATAATTCTTCACGGCAAATGAAAGGGGGTGATATGCTATGAGAGTACAAAAAACCCAAGCATAGTGCGGCAGCACCATGCTCGGGTGTAAAACACCAAATCCCGCGTAGCGGGGTCCAAAAAGTGGACAAACAGTTCTGAGATTCATCCTGCTTTGAATGTTGCATTGGAGAAGGAGTTCCCAAGAATGAAGAAGGTTGTGCTGCTCAGCGCTCTAACAGTTTTGCTCTCTCAGTTCAGTTGTAGAGACAATCCTGTTGAGCCGCCCATCAAAGACCCGCGCACCTACACCTGGACGATTGATACACTTGCTTACCCCGGCAGTTTCCAAACAGCGATGCGGGATATTTGGGGAAGCTCGCCAAGTAATGTGTATGTGGTGGGACATAATGATCAAAACCGTGGTTTGATGTTTCACTACGACGGGAAGCAGTGGACGGATGTGCGACTAAGCACAACTCAGGGGGGAAATATCCAGGGTCCTATTGATCTTGCTGCCATCCATGGATTCAGCGCTTCCAACATCTACGCGGTTGGCAAGCGGATGTATGACGATTGGGGACCACCGCGAAGGTTCCTTGATTCCAGTCTGATCATTCATTTTGATGGCCGGCAGTGGCGAGAAGAGAAAGTGAGTGGAGGGAGAGAGTTGCAGTCGATCTGGGGAAGCTCGCCGACAGATGTCTGGACGGCGGGATGGAATACGCTGCTTCACTATGATGGTGTAAAATGGGAAACGTTTCCAATTCACCTGCCGTCGGAAGGAATACAATTCCTGAGCATTAGCGGCAATCACTCCAATGACATCTATATGGTGGGATTTAAGAATGATGTTGTTCAACCGATCGACACTGTTGCATTCTTCCTGTATCATTTCGATGGGCTGAAATGGTCTGTCGTGGATTCTGTGGTTCGTACGACAGGACCTCCGTCAGAAGAAAAGTTTGGTGGAGGCCTCTTCGCGATAGACCGGATCCTTTTCAGCGTGGGATATGGAGCGTTCATAAAAAAGAAGGGAAGCCAATGGGAACGCATGTTCTTTACCGAGTGGCCGTTGGTCAGACTCGGTGGAACAGGTTTTTCCAATCTTTTTGCCGTTGGAACCGAGAGTCAGGTATACCATTTCAATGGACTCGATTGGTATCGGTATCCCGAATTTCGTGGTCTCGACAAATTCTTCTCTTCGATCTGGACAAACGGCAAAGAGGTTTTCGTCGTGGGGAACAATGGCCAAAAGACATTTATCCTGCGGGGACAATAGCGAAGAAAAGGAGAAAAACAAGCAAGGCAAACTGTCCTGAAATCCGTGAGGCGGTGTAGGTAGCACCGCCTCAACGGAACAGCGGCAAACGAAAGGTGATCAGGTTGGCTCCCTGTCCTCACAGCTGCTTATGCAGCTTTGAGCCCTCTTTGTTTGCCAACAATAATCTACCGCAAAACGCTTTTGAATGCAAATCAGAAAGGAACGGTTATGAAACGCATTCTTCTTTCAGTCCTGCTTTTGCTCTCTGTTTTGCTTCCCGTCGCGCACGCGGTCGCTCAAACCACCGTATTACTATCCCCCGAAGTGTCCAGCCCTGTTGTACGTTATGTCAACACCGGTGGCGGATATTCTTACTGGGGAAACGGTACACATAACATAGGGAGACATAATGGAAAGAACGGAATTAACTCGCGTTCATCAGAAGACATCTGGCGCACCTTCTTTGGATTCGATCTGTCACGTATTCCGTCTGGCTCATCAATAACGAATGCGACTCTTACGGTCAACATTTTGTCGTACATTAGTGGAAGCTATACAGCAAGTGTTACCCAGACAGCGCCGGTCGATCTTTTGAACTTGCAGGATGTGTGGTCAAAGGTCGGTTCCGGTACAGGACTTGGCAGCGGAATTACCTACTCGTCCACTCCAGCATCCTTAAATGTCACCAGTGCTGTGCAAAGCAGCTTCTCTGGTGGCACTAAGTTTCGGGTTGGGCTCATGAGTGGAAATGAAAACACCAACTTAAGCTATGCTACTACTGCTGTGACACTGTCTGTAGCCTACAATCCGCCAGCCTCCACATCCTACACTGTGACCGTGCGGAATTCTTTCGATGCAGGGAGTGTAAGGGTGGACGGTTTCAGCTACCCCTCGGGGACCTCATTTACCTGGGCCAACGGAAGTACCCACACAATCGAAGCCATAGACCGTCAGTACATTCAGGACCCAGCAAACGGTCAGTGGTACTATCGTATCTACCAGGACTGGAAAAACCAGTCAGGCCAGACAATGGCATCGACACCCCAACTCTCTTTCTCTATCAATGTATCAAGTAATGCCACCTACACAGCAAACTTTAAGAAAGAATTCAACATCGTGTTCCAGAACAGTTTGCCAGGGGCAGGGAGTGGCGGCGTCATCAAAGTCAATGGCACACAATATAACTCACCAACTTCCACATTCCCGGTCATTCAAGATAAAACCATCACCGGCGAAGCGCTCTATCAAGTCATCAATGGCATCGCGTACACCTTCAGCTCTTGGTCTCCGGGCGGCAGCACATCGGCCAGCACGGTCTTTACTCCGGGCGATCACACCACCTACACCGCCAACTTCAATGCCAAGCCGCAACCGCCTCCGGGTGTCTCCGCAGGAGGTCCCGTCGGAAGCTATGTGCAGGTTACCTGGAGCGAGCACCCGCACACCAGCGTGACGCAGTATCAAATCTGGCGAAAAGTCAAACAGGAGGGAGATGTGCCGGTCCTGCTCACAACCGTTAACCGAGGCACGACCTCGTATACCGATTACTCGTACACCGTTACCGATGGATACACCCATGACCTTGTCTCCTACGACGTACGCTCCTATTTCTCGGTCAACCAGACGTATTCCGATCCAAACTGGGTCTCGGTCTTCGCTCGGCAGGACATCGGCCCTCGGCTTGGAGATAATCAAAAGTTACCCGCTTTAACTGTCGCCGAGTTGCCGGATGATTATGGAATCACGAGCTACCCCAACCCGTTCAACCCGATAACGACACTCCATTATAAACTCGTGGAAGACGCGCGGGTGACATTAACTGTTTTTGACATGATGGGCAGAGAAATTGTTACACTTGTGCGGGCAGAAAAATCTGCCGGGCACCACTTGGTACAGTGGAATGGACGGGATGCGAATGACCATCCGGTTGCGAGCGGCGTCTATATATATCGCTTCAATGCCATCCCCGGCGGCGGCAAACAAACCGTACTGCTATCCGGTAAACTGTTGCTTTCGAAGTAAGCATCTGCCTAATGTACTCTAACGTTGACGGACAGTCTTGTTTCTTTAAGGCTGTCCG
>JBGFRR010000020.1:0-10963 GCA_041695045.1 Bacteroidota bacterium | reverse complement strand
CTATGCTCTTGCATTAGTGTGGAAAGCCAATAACTCGGCCCGCTCACGACAATTCCAAAAGACTGCCGTACTCCTCTGCTCCTTCGCAACTCCTGTTCTGCTCATGATGGTGTACCTCATAAACACAGGCGCATTTCCATCGTTTTTCTTTTGGACGATACAGTACGCGAGTGTGTATGCCACACAGGTGCCATTGTCTGACGCGCCTCAATACTTTTGGGGAAGCTTCCAGCCACAGCTCCGCTCGATGCTTCTTCTCTGGCTGCTGGCGGCAGGAGGATGCATCGCCGTACTTGCCGATTCCCAATGGAGACAACGGCGTTGGTTGCTCGCAGGACTTTTCGCCGCCTCCTTGCTCGCTGTCGCCCCAGGATTTTTTTTCCGTCCCCATTATTTCGTCTTCCTTC
Source organism: Bacteroidota bacterium (assembly GCA_041695045.1). GTDB lineage: Bacteria > Bacteroidota > Ignavibacteria > UBA10030 > UBA10030 > JBGFRR01. Next base: position 10,556 of record JBGFRR010000020.1, on the reverse strand, counting down.
TCCCCCCTGTGAGCATTCTTGCCGGCATTGGTTTTTCGTCATTCGTTCAGATGTTGTCCCCGGTTGGTTCTCCGCTTGTGTCTCGCAGCTTACCGTCACTGGTCGCGAGCGCAGCGATCGTCGGGACAATCGGCTCGCACGCCGATGTATTGTTTTCGTACCCTCCGGATCAAGTTGCCCGCGTTGCGTACGGGGGCAATCCGTTTCCAGAATCGATCCATCTCGCACAGTTTTTGCATGAGCGAACCTCTGACGCAGACCGCATTGGCATCCTCGGCTCGGAACCGCAGTTGTTGTTTTATAGCCGACGGCGTGCAGCGTCGAAATACATCTACATGTACCCGATGATGGAGAACCATGCCTTCGCGCTCTCGATGCAGGAGGAAAAGATCGTTCAGATCGAAGCCGCTCAACCGCGATTGCTCGTTGTTGTCAACGTGACCCCCTCGTGGCTCCAACAACCCCAGTCGGAGACGCTCCTCTTCCAGTGGTTTGACACGTATGCGGCAAAACACTACACGCTCATCGCAAGAATGGAAATCAACGCGGCCCAGAACAAGCACCGGTTTTTCTTGAGGGACGAAATCGTACACCCACCCTTAACGCGGCATTGGGTTGATGTGTTTGAACGAAGAACCCCCTGAGCACTGGAAATCATGATGTCAATGTTTTCCATCAACTCTCTCTCAACCTCGTGGCGGCCGTACGCGACAATCGCTGCCGTGGGTTCGCTCCTCTACGCCCATACGCTTACCTTCACATCCTACACCCACTTCGACGACTATACCCTGATCGTACGGAGTTATCCGCACCTGGACGAATGGAGCGATACCGGCCGCGCCTTCTTTCAAGACGTTTTCCATGCGCATCAAGGGGGAAATATCTACCGCCCGATTCTTACCATCTCCCTCATTCTCAACGCCCAAGTGTTTGTCCTCGCGGCATTCCTCATGTTGCAGAACTTCCGGACAACGTCGAAGCCCCGATGGTATTTCCTTCACGTGCTCTTCTTCGTCCTTGCTCTCTTCACAAAAGAAAGCGCCCTTGCCCTCATCATTCTGTGTCTGGTGTATCTCATCCTGACGCGCCGGGAGAAACCGTTGCCCATGCACGCCCTCGCACTGCTCGCAGGCTGGGGCGTCGTTATCGTCAACTGGCAAATTCTCCGATGGGCAGCAATGATCTATCCGATTCAGGACTGGGGATACTTGGTCAGTATGGTGCTGGGGAATAGCTGGGCCTCGGTGATGTATATCGGGAAAATGTTCTGGCCATTTCACCTTGCCTACGGCCCCATTGCCGACGACCTTCCCATCCTCCCCGGCGTTCTGAGTACGCTCGGGCTGGTGATTGCTTTTGCGCTTGCTGAGAAGCATGACTGGAAAATGATTACCTTTGGAGCTTTCTGGTTTTTCGCGTTTCTCCTTCCCACGTTTTACATGCAGAGGAATTCTTCAAGCTGCGGAAACACGACCCGGATCAGAAGGATGACCCACCCACCGCAAGCCGCGCTGAACTCGATACGCTCACGAACAGGATCGTTACGACGTTTCAGGCAGGTCAACACGGCGCCGATCTACACCATGCTCTCGCCGCTCTTGCATTCGCGAAAGGCTGGCTGATGACAGGAGAACAGTACCTCCAAACGGCCCTCACGATAGAGCCGGACAACCCAACAACACACTACAACTTCGGCGTGCTTTATTATGAAGCGCGCGCCGAAGATCGCGCAGAAGCGGCATGGAAAAGGGCAATAGCGCTGAACGACTCCTTAGCGGATGCACATCACAACCTTACCTACCTCTTGTACTCGCGGAAAGAATACCACGAAGCGTGGAAATACTGTCAGAAAGCCCTTGCACTGGGCGCAGCAGTGGCACCAGAACTTGTGAACGAAATCCACAGACGCCTTGAAGTTCCCGATGGAAGCTTCGAGCAAAGGGATACGCCATGAGCACTTTCCTGATTGACAAACTTCTGACCTCCTGGCGCCCGTTCGCTGTGCTCGCAGCCGTTGGACTCCTGCTTTACGCCCACACACTCCGGTTCACCGAATACACCTACGACGACGACTATTACCTCATCGTCCAGAGCTACCCCTTCATCGATGAATGGTCGGACATCGGCCGTGCATTCTTCGAAGACGTGGGACACGCCCACCAGGGGGGGAATCTGTACCGGCCGATCCTTACCATCTCATTCATCCTCGATGCACAGCTCAGCGGAACTCACCCGCTCGCATTCCGCGTCACCAACATCCTGCTTCACCTTATCGCCAGTCTTCTTCTGTTCCGCGTGTTGACACAGCTTTCCGTCTCCGCGGGGACAGCCTTTGCTGCCGCGCTGATTTTCGTGTGCCACCCCGCGCTCACACAGGCTGTCGCCTGGATCCCCGGCCGTAACGATTCACTGCTCGCCGTGTTCGTGCTTGCGGCATTCATGACGCTCCTCAACTTTCTTAACACCCACTCCGCTCGATGGTACTTCCTCCACGTGTTCTTCTTTTTCCTCGCCCTCTTCACGAAAGAGAGCGCTCTCGCGTTTGTCGCTGTTGCTTTGTTCTACGGTCTCCTCATCGCCAAAGAGAAACCTTGGTCGCTGCGGATGATCGCCTTGTTGGTGGGATGGGGCGTCATCGTGTTAAACTGGCAAACGTTTCGTTGGGCCGCGGCAATCTATCCCATTCGAGACTGGGGGCAGGTTCTCAGCATGATCGCATCGAACAGCTGGGTGGCACTGACGTATCTTGGAAAAATTCTCTGGCCGTTCGACCTCTCGTTTGCTCCGATCAAACCGGACCTCACACTCATTCCCGGAGTCGTCAGCCTGATTGTGCTCCTCGCTGCACTCCGCGTCGGCGGATGGTCCAAATTGGGCGGATACAGACTCATTCTGTTCGGCCTGGCGTGGTTCCTCGTCTTTCTCCTTCCGACATTCTACATGCACAAAGTCACGGTCTCGGTCATATTCTATGAGCACCGTATCTATGTACCGTTCATCGGCTTGCTGATCGCGTTGTGCTCTATCCCACTCGGGCGGCGCTTAAGGCTTCCTGCGAACATGTATCCAATCATGACTCTCCTCCTCGCTCTCGTGCTGGGGATGATGAGCTACCGGCACAGCTTCAACTACGAAAACTCTCTCATGCTCCGAGAGTACGCAGCACAATCGTCCCCAAACGATAGCGGACTTCACTACGCAATCACGCGCATGCATCTCCCTCCAGTGTTGGAGGAAGAAATCCTCGCGCTCATCGAGCCTATTGACCCGAGGCGCGCAGCTCACTTAAGCCCTACGCGCGGCGAACTCGACCTCCTTCACGAGCGCCTCACCGCAGCACAGCAGTTGAACCCCGACCGCGCCGACTTTCACCACGCCTTGGGTGCGATTTACTTTGCCAAAGGATGGCTTGTCAGTGGCGAACGTGAGCTGCAAACTGCCGCCGAACGCCCCGCCTCTGGCGGGGAAAATCCCCATGTCTTCTACAACCTCGGCGTTCTCTATTACGAAGGCCACTGGCAGCACCATGCCGGCGTTGCGTGGAATACCGCGCTGAGTCTCGACAGCACACTCGCCGACGCCCACCATAACTTAGCATACCTTTACTACAGTTGGGAAGAATACGACGCGGCATGGCTGCACTGTGAGAAAGCGCTGGGCTACGGCGCAAAGGTTTCGCCTGAATTAGTCTCAGACATCCTTGAGAATCTCCGGAAGAAGAACACTGACATCCCACACACAGGCGATGCGGAGAATACAATCCATCAGGCACCGCGAAAGGATGACACACTCGATCTGCGATGAGAATGAGGGGGTGAGGGAACTTCTGAAGAATCAGACGGGAAATGCCAGTGGCCCTGCAGGACTCGAACTTCCAAAACGACTGAAGTTAGCGATCCGCCGCAGGCGGAGAAGCTAACTTCACTGTCGTTTTGAGAATCCCGCTCCGACTTCTGTCGGAGCGGGACCTAAAGAGTGGGCCCTGCAGGACTCGAACCTGCGACCTACGGATTATGAGTCCGCTGCTCTAACCGACTGAGCTGTTTTTCTTAGGAAATTCGAGACTCGCTATCCGACATGACGCAAGTTTCAAGGGTCAACTGTCAACAGTTTTGTCAACAGTGCCCTTTCGCCATAAAACGGAACGTCCCCCGCCGGTATGTTCGCCGCGCCAACGGCATGCAGTTCCGACGGAGGACATTCAGTTTTCAGTGGGTGACTCGGCGCTTGAACAATTTCAACTGCACGGGGAAAGATACGAAAGGATGGAGCCGAAGTCAACCCTCGAACCAGAAAAATATGAAACGCGAATGACAAGGATGCGATTATACGAAGCGATGGAAACGGAGGTTCCACGCATCCCCTGCCGCCGGAAAATCGCGCGTATGCGAACCTCGCGCGAAACAGAGGCATTCCAGAAGCGACTTCAACCCACTCATCCGGCTCGCGTCCGAGAACGATTTTGAAATGAATGAATGAACTTGACCTCGTTCAGCTTCACTTCGCGCCCGTGACTTTCTTCTCTGAGGCACATAACTGCCCATTATCGTCCATTTTTTATGGAGAGTCTTGACCTTAATCGGGCGTTCTCTGAGATGGTTCCTTTTTCTTCATCTCGGCCAACACGCGCTCCACGACGCAGCGTCGAAGTTCTGAGAATACCTCCATCCCGACCTTGTCGGGACTGTTTATGCCTACTTCCTCAACGGCAGCCTCGAAGATTTGGAGAAACCGGAACGCCTCCCGCGTGTCAGTCATAGGATTTCCTCCAGTTGTCCCGACTTTTGTCGGGATTCAAACACCGCAAGCGGCACGAAGAGCTGAAGCTCGAATCCTTCGGTCTTGAATTGCAGGGGTGAGCCTTCCGCCAGAATTCGCTCGCGTGCAGTTCGCAGCGTCCGCCCATCAGCAAGCTGCACCTCCACGGTACTGAATTTCCCGTGCTTCATCAACTGCCAGTTGAAGCCGATACCGCCCATTGCCCGGAATCGGTGAGACTCCTTCCGGTAGGTACGAAACACGCCGCCCTCCACCGTGCCCAAGAACCGGACCCGGTTCGAGCCGTTCAACCTGAGCCTGACCTGCCCGCCTTCGCACCACAACTCGTTTCCGTATTTGTCAAAAAGTTTGCTCGCCATTGTTCTTGTCCTCGAAGACGTTGTCCCGTTCGGTCGCTTCCTCCTGTGTCAGTTCAACGAACCGCTGCGAGCGAAGATGAAACTTCAACGTAATATCACCGCGCGGGCCGCTCCGATTCTTGACTACGTGCAGCGTAACGTTCCGCTCAGGGCTGACAAGCTCTTGTAGGTCGGACTGCTCGCTGGAGAGAATGAGTCCTACCGAACAATCATGTCCAAGTCCGCTTGAGCCGTAGAAGCTGTTGAGGGAGAGCTTGTCCATCCGCACTTCAGAGCGGTTCAAAGACGAAGCGACGAAAAGATGCACGCCATGCTGGAGTGCGAGCGTGCGCAAACGACGACTTGTCTCGCGAATCTCTGTGAACTCGTCCGCGTGTCGGTCTCTCGTCGGGGGAAAGACTTGCAAGTAGTCCGCGAAGAGGATTCGCGCCCCGCGATGAACTTGAGCCACGACTTCGGAAGTCAACCTCTCTAACGTCCGGTCATAGAGCGGGACAAGTTCAAACGGCAGGTCGAAGAACTTGGACACGAACGGTTTAATGAGTCGTCCATAGTTCTCCGGTCGTCCGACGCTGGCGATGTCCTCCCCTGTGAAGGCTCCATTGAGCCGTTCTAAGACTTCCTGAGCGGTCATTTCGCCTTCGATGAATGCCACGCGCGTTCCGCTCTGCGCCGCGTGAAGTGCGAGCGCTAACATGAAGGAAGTTTTCCCGGAGCCCGGCGTGCCTCCAAGTAGAGTGAAACCGCCCGGCGCGAATCCACCGTGCAGCATCTTGCCAAGCGTTGGGAATGGCACGGGAATTCGTTCCCCCTCTTCGCGCTTGAGACAGTGCTCTACGTACGCGTTGAGGATACTCACCTTGTCGGGACGCGTGTTTGCCGTGATTATGCCTTCGGCATTCCGTTGGAATTCTGCCACCGCGTCTATCAGCTCGAATGCGTCGCGCTCCGGGTTGATTGCTGCCTTGAGGTTCATCGCTTCATCGCGAATGACTTCCTCAGCAAGTGCCCGAAGCAACACCGGGAGATTCGCGGAGAACGAGGGCTGAATGCCGCACAACTCCGCCAGTTCGCTTGAAGAAAGTTTTCCCGCAACGGCGATGGTGGCGAAATCGAACTTGAGCCCCTGCTCGAACGCCGCGAGGATTTCGCCGACAATGCGTTTGTAATGCCGGAAGTGTTCCGGCCTGACGGCATTTCGCACCGATGCGAGCGCCTCCGGTCGTGCGATGATTGCAGCGAGGATATCGCGCTCAAGTTGTTCTCTCCTCTGTTCGCGGTCTGTCATGGTTCCATCTCCATAAGAATTTTCTGAGTTGCAGTCGGCTCAAATGGTTTCGGCTTTGCGTCATTCGTCCCGACTGTGTCGGGATTGCGCCTCCCATTGAGCGCATTAAAGCGAGTGTAGAGAACTCCTATTGTGTGCCCGGCTTGCTGCGTGAAGGCATCCGTCGAGTCGAGGAAGTTGGCCGCTATCACCTTTAGCGCGTCAAGGTTTTCGTTGCACGTCTTCAACATCGTTTTGATAAGCCTTCCCTCCTTGCCGAAGCTGAAGAGATACTCTTTCCCGAAGCGTCTCTGATACTCTGCTTTCCACCACGCCTCAAACTCACGCACCGGCGACACACTCTCAAAAGATTTCTTTTTGTGGTTAAGGGACAGTGAGCGAAGCTCACTCTCTTTCTTTCCCTTCTTTACCTTCTTATATTCTTGTGTTGTGTCCGCGCCGTTGTCCATTCAGTTGTCCATTCAGTTGTCCATCCCCTTGGTAGGCATTCCAGTTTTGGATAGTAACGACAGAGGTAATATGAGAAATCCGGTTGCCCGCGCTGGTGACCGTTCTGTTGACCACCATTTGCCTATTTTCGAGCCACTTCAAAAATTTTTGCACCGTCTTTCGGTTCCACTTCCACCTCTTCGCAAGAGTCAGCTGAGAGCAGCACAATTCGCCGGGCTGGAGTTTGATTTCGACGCCACGAATGAAGACAGTCTTCGGTCTGTAGGTAGCAAGGATGAGGAGGTCAATCCACGCCTGAGCCTTCGAGAATCGTTCTGCGAACCACAGTTCATTGTCTTCAATGGAACGGTAGAGTTTCAGCCAATCGTTCATGCCCTCACCTCCTCTGGCTCTGCCCGAGCAAGCCGCAGATACTCTCGGAGGAATTGCTCGTCCCCCGTTTCATCGAAGCATTCGAGGAGCGTCTCAGGTCGGTTGACACACAGCGAGGCGAGAACTTCGGGCAAGACCTCGCAAAGGTGGCGAGGTTGACAATGGGGCGAGTTTCCCGTATGTTGCATTTGCTCAATCCCTTGCCGAGCTAATCCCGCTCGGCATTTTTTATGAAAAAAAAGCCCCGTTAGGGAACTCCGGTGATTAGCCGAAGCTCTCCAACGAGGCTTGAGATTTTTTGCTTCGCTGGGAGTTCCCTACAGCCAAGGGCCCGGCGAACTCGCCGAGTTCAGGCTGCGGGAACTAAGATAACATTGAATTTTTTCGTTCCTTGAGGAACGCTTTAATTCAGTGAAATACTACGGAGCGGACTTCCTACCCGGCTTCCTCTTGTCGTACTTAACCTTAGGTTTGGAGGCTTGCAAGATAAGAACTGTTTCACCATCTACGCGAAGCGGAGTACTTACGTGCATCTTTCTTCTTTTACCAGCCTTGACGATTTCCTGGACACGGTCAATCGGTATTTTCAAATCTGTCGCTATTTCTGAGAAAGATTTGCCATCGTTTTGTTTATTGAATACCAGTGAGATTTCTTCTTTCGAGACACCGCTTGGGTATAGCTTCCACCTTGCTTTACGAATGTACTGCGAAGGTATGAGCGACGACATCTGCTTAAATTCTTTGTGTGTTTTTTTGAAGAGTTTAGAGAACAAAGGGTATTGGTTCGTTGCAACGAATGAAAGCAAACCAGATTCATCATAAAAGTGATTCGTTTTGACTATTGCGTCAGCATAAGGTTGGAGGGAGATGTTCTTAATGTGCTTTTTGATAAATTCAGGAAAAACCTCCCTTTCTACGAAATCCATTCCGAAAAGTATCCCCGCAACAGCCATGCGCTGAGTGTTTTGATTCTTGAAGTCAATGGTGTTGTCCAATTCACTCAGGGCCTTGAGGATAGACTCAGGAGCTTTGTGCCCCCAAATGTGTTCCAAAATGTTCCTAAATTCATATCTGAGCCATTTAGATAAGGCTTCTTCACTGGATAGAATCTCCTTCTTGGAACCACGAGGTCTACCTCGTTTAGCCTTGCGTTTTGTCATGTACTGTCCTCACCCAAACAAAAACGCCTCACCCCGTCCGAGCCGTCAAGCGAACGGCCTCCCGGTGAGCCGGGAAGGGTGAAGCGTTTCAAAATCTCTTCGCCTGTTCATTCAGACGTTGCTTCTTGCTCAAGATACGAAAATCTTGAATCTATTTCGCTCGGCGCTGCGTTCAGTTCAGGGAAATCTTGTTCACGGCCTCGTGCAGCTCGCTGCCTGCAATGCCGGAATATCCCTCCGTTACCATTACGCTGGAGTGTCCGAGAATCCGCTGAACGATGTGGATGGACTCCCCAGCCCGCAGAAGGTTCGTTGCGAAGGTATGCCGCAAGCTGTGGAACCTGACCTTCGGGTTCGTGAGGTTAGCCACTCGAACGTAGCGCTTGAAGAGATGAGTCACCCACCCGTCGTATATCGGCTTATCATTCAGCGTGAACACGTACTCCGACGGACTCTTGCCGTGCCTCGACGCGAGAACATTGTAGGCAACATCGTTCACCGGAACCACTCTCCGCTTCCCGTGCTTTGTCCTGAAGTTCTCGCGCGTTTGAATGGTCAGCGTTCGCCGCGTAAGGTCAACATCCTGCCATCTCAGGTTGAGGATTTCCCCACGCCTCATGCCGGTATTGACTGCGAAGACCACCAACTCCTTGAGCCAGTTCTCTCGGATACAGGCGAGAAGCCTCTGAAAATCTTCGCGGGACAATGACAACGGGGCCTGCTCTGGCACTCTCGCCATCGGGACTTCAACGAAAGGATTCTGCTCCAAGAGCTTCCATCTCTTCGCCACGTTGAATGCCGATTTCAGCATCCTCAACTCGATGTTCACCGAGACAGGCGAAATCTCTCTCAACCGCTTTGTCTTGTAGCGGTCTACGGTTTCGGGGGTTGTTTCGTTGAGATACGCGCCGCGTACAAACGGAAGAAACGATTTGAAGATGAGTCGATACCGCCGAACCGTGCTCGGGGAAAGGTTGGTCTCTGCAAAAGCAAGAAACTCGGCGGCAAACCTTTCAACCGAGACCGAGCGTCGCCGCTCTTGAAACAGCTCCTTGAACGCGGTCAGAGCCTTGAGCGCTTCGGGTTTTGTTGTGGCAAAAGTAGACTTCCAACGCCTTCTGCCTTCGGAGTAATAGCCGATGTAGTAGATGCCGTTGGTGCGTTTGTAGAGGGAGAACCGCGAGGAAAGAACGGACATTGTTGAGGCTCCCTGAGCCAAACAGCATGGCTCAACTGTCAACAATTCCGTCTACAGCGAGGGGCTGCAAGTTCCTCCGAGCTTCCTTCCACTTCCAACCTTCACTTGAAAACTCGGAACAAAAACATTGTGGGCCCTGCAGGACTCGAACCTGCGACCTACGGATTATGAGTCCGCTGCTCTAACCGACTGAGCTAAGGGCCCTTGTGAATGAATGAGAAAGCGTCAGTGCCGTTGAATGGTAGCAAAAACACACCTCAAACTCAAGACATCGCAGGGAGAAAAGATTTCTTGACATCCTGCCTCCTTTTCCGTACGTTAAAAGAGTATTTCAGCGGGCTTCGGTGTGTTTTCCTCTCTCCCGCCGCTTTTCGAACTCTTCTACGCTGACTATTTGTCCAATCACGTGAGGAACAGAACGATGGCAAAAACCAAGTACATCATGCACGACTGTGCGTATTGTCATAAACAGACAAAGATGGAATTGGTCGGAGAAATGCAGTTGGAGGGAGAAGCGGCAGGACCGCAAAAAGTTTGGTACCGGTGCACACGGTGTAAACACAGCGCCCTGATTATGCGGGAAAGGATAAGCAAAGAGAAAAACGGAGCGAAAGTTGTAGTGGATCACTCGACCTTCCTCGAGTATTCAAAAGAAAAGACATTCACCGTTGGCCAAACAATCTACCATGCCGAGTGGGATGATTACGGCAAGGTGATGGCAAAACAACGGATGTCAAACGGCATTCAAGCGATAACGGTCGCGTTCGAAAAGACGGGCGAACGGCGACTGGTTGAGAACGTAACAACTGAATTCCAAGAGTCTGCCTGAGCAGAATTTTATCAAACCTGCGGTTTGATCTATCTTTCGAATGAACCGATTCCTATGTTGGAAAGCGTTCTCCGATTGAGCAAGTGGCAGAGGTAACATAGTGACACCAGTGCCTGTTGAG
>JBGFRR010000008.1:0-62076 GCA_041695045.1 Bacteroidota bacterium | reverse complement strand
AAGTGTGGAGATCAATGTCATCACAATGAACAAGAAAGGCAACGCCTTTGTTGAGGCCTCAAGTTGACCGCTGCAGTGTGTAAAGGGCTGAAGCCCTTGGGTTTTTTGTTGGTTTTTTTGTCATCCGCGGCCTGAAGGTCGGGGCTATAGCCACGTCCTTTAGGGCGTGGATAGAATTTCCAACCAATATATTTAGGGGTTTTAACCCCTTCAAACAAGCGGTCAACTTGAGTTAGAAAGTAGCAACTTCCCGGAGAAATGGATTGATTCCCCCGATGAATCGGGGCTGTTCGGTGTCCCCGTAAATCAGTACAGATAGACGCCGCTCGAGAGCGGGTTGTTCAGAGCATCTCGGCCCTTCCATCGCACAGAGTAATAGCCCGCCGACTTCTCTTCGTTGACGAGTGCGGCAACTCTTCTGCCCATGATGTCGAAAACCTCCAGCACCACATGAGCGTCCTCGACTACCTGGTTGGAGATTGTTGTGGCAGGGTTAAATGGGTTCGGATAACTGGAAACAGCATATACTGTCGGGAGTGATGTTTGAGCAAAAGTCTTAGATTGACCGTCTGCAAACTTCGGAGTGATACTTTGCCGGGCGAAGACCGAGACCCAGTTGGGATCGGAGTAGGTCTGGTTGACCGAAAAATATGAGCGGACGTCGTAGGAGACAAGGTCATGTGTGTAGCCATCCGTGACTGTATGGGAATAATCGGTGTAGGAATATGAAGTCGCATTCGGATCACGGTTGATGGTGGTCAGAATCTGAGGCGGGTCTTCTTGCTGTTGGCCTGCCCGCTTGACCTTGCGCCAGATTTGATACTGTTTGACGCTTGTGTGTGGATGCTGGCTCCAGGGGACTTGCACAGGATTACCGACTGTACCGCATGCGGTACGACTTCAGCCGCTCCGGCCGGTCCATCGCTGCGAGGGCCACTTTGTACGTACGCCTGCGGATCGCTTCCCGGGGTCTGAGCCGGTGCGCCCGCCCCCGCGAGCAGCACGACCAGAATCAGGGCGACCGCGCGGGCGGTGTGCGCGGGCTCACCGGTTCCCCTTGATGCGCTTCGGCGGCTCCGGATCGTAAGGTGGGTCCGCCGCGATCTGCTGCCACTCCAGCCGGGCCGTCCCGGTCCGGCCATCCCGGCCCGTGAACTGCGTTTGCACCTCGCGGGAGCCCGCAAGCACGTTGAACTGAGCATCCAGGTCGAACCGCAGCAGGAAACCTTCGGCGTCGTGCAGCTCCGGTATCGGCACGATCCTTACCTCGTACGTAATGGTTTCCGGGGCTCCGCCGGGGCACTGCCGGGTAGTCCGGATCGTCTGCGTGCCGAGGGCGCCCCCGCGGGCACGCATCTTCCTCTGCGCGACCTCTATCCGTGCGCTGTAACCCAGAAAGACCTTGCCGTCGTTCTGACCGTAGACGATCGCCCCGGACCCGGACCACTCCTCCGTGTAGGTGCAGCCCCCCTCGGTCCACGTTGCCGTCCCGCTCGCCGAGTAGGTGCCCCTGGCGTCTTTGATCCCCGCGAGGACGAACTCCTCCGGCAGTTCCCTGGGCGCCTCGCCCGGCTTGGTGCGTGCCAGGTCGGCGTCGCCGCGGAGGTGGAGATCGAAGGCGATCTCGTGTTTGAGCGTGCCCTGCGTCTTCATCGTGTACGTGAGCCTGCCGCGCCAGGCGATCAGCTGGCGCGGGTTACTCTTGCGGCCGCGCACGGTCACGACAACGTCCCCCGACGATCCGGCACCGGTCCGCGGCACAGCGACCTCGATCTGGTCGGGTGCCCAGGAGTTGACGGTCACCGCGGTCCCGCCGACCGTGACCTCCCGCATGTCCGCGCCGGGGTCGGTCCCGAAGTCTCCGTGGATCCTCACCTTGTCGTCCTCGTCGGCCTCCAGCGCGTAGATCGTAGGCGCCAGAAGGCTGTTCGTGCCATGCACGGCCGGCTTCGCCAACAGTTCTGCACCCGTCGATGCATCCACCGTGAAGCCCCTAGCCTTCATGTCCGTGAGCACGGCGTTCAAGTCGAACGGACGCTGCTTGGGGTTTTCCGGCCGGAAGTTGTTCCTACCGAGCATGCGGTCTACGAAGTACCGAACCGCTGTAAACGCGGGGTCGGCGGTCACACTCTTGGTCCAGCTCAGGTAGAACGCGGCACCCTTCTTGTGGGCGGCGAAGACGAACGACGAGATGTCGGCGTGGGGATTCGCGCCGAAGCAGACGTTGAAGAACAGCACGCTGTTCTTGCCGAAACTCATGTACTTCTCGACGAACAGGTAGGTGATCGCGTACCGGGTGTCCCAGTCGTCCACCAGGCCGCCGAGGATCTTGCCGCCGTTCTTGGCCGTCATGTAGACGAGCCGGCCGTGGTCCAGATCGTCCTTGAACTCCGGCAGGTTGTCCATTTCGTCCGACTTCAGGGTCGACGACTGCATCGCGAACACGTCGTGCCCCGCGCGCGTCTTGCCCTTCCCGCCGTGTGTGTTGAAGTAGAAGAAGCCGTCACCCGAGACGGCCTTGAGCTGGGAGACCCGGGCGTCGCCGGCTGTCGTAGGCGCGACGGTGTAGCCGGCATCCTTGAACCACTGCGCGAGGTCTTCGATCGGCTTCTGCACCTGGTCGAAGCCTGGACCGAACGAGTGGAGCAGGCGTACCCGCCTGTCGACCGGGATCTCCGCGGTGCTCTTCGCCTGCGCACCACCCGGCCGTTGCAGCTGGGCGGATTGTCGTGCCTGCTGAGTGACCGTCGACGGGTCGCGGTTGTTGGCGACGATGTAGAGCCGGCCGTCCCGGAAGCGGGCCCACACACTGGAGGTGTCCTCGTCCACACCGGACGCCTCGAACTCCGGGCGGGACGCGAGCCACTTCGCCATCTCCTGGTTGAATGCGGCACGGGCGAGCCCTTGCTGAGAGAGTTCCTCCGCCTTCTTTTCGCCCGCCGCGATCGCGGCCATGCGTTCCTCGGTGCTGACCGACCCGCCGGGCGGTGCGATCCCCGCTCCGTCCCCGCAACCGCTCAGCAAGACCAGCAGCGCAACCGCCGCCCAAAGTCCACGACGCACTTGTTGCATGTTACACCTCCTATGCATGTTGCACCTCCTCCCAGATTTCCATTTTGGGATCTCGGCTGGCCTTCAGTATACATCCTGACTACCTTCCTTGGAAGGCTTGGAAGGCTCCAGCCCTGTCGGCTCTTGAGGCTGTACAAAAAGTTCGATCAACGTGTTGTGAAGATTCGAGATTTGTGCAATTTAGCCCGTTTTCGCAACTCCGATGTGGGCGAGAAGACTTCTCGCCCTACATTTTGTACAGCTTCGAAGAGCCCATTCTGCCCCTCCCGAGAACCCTACGACTCAAAATGGCCGCGCTTGCAGCCGATTTCTCAGACCCCCACCCCTCGCCGGCTTCCAGCCGGGCCAAGACGGCTGCAATGCTCGTGGCTCCTACCCCGCGGGGACCGACAGCGCCGTCGGCTGCATGCTGTTGTTAGAGCGCCTTCGTTGCCTCATTTGCCGCACGTCTTGGATGGCCAATGCTTTACCTGGAGCGCCTTGAAGCGGCGACTTCGATTCTCGGGGAGAAACCGCTCCGCGGGGACTTCCTTGTCTCTGTTTTCGGGTCGCATGGCCACACGGCCCCTTCAGAAGTCCTCTTGCCACCTGTAGGAAATCAGGGGCGTCTGGCACACGCGCTTCAGGCCGTCGTACGTGAACTTCCGCTCCAACGAGAAATAGAAATCGACCAAACTCCGATACAGGTCGTAGCCCCTCTGGTGTGAAGGGACGAGGAATCGCAGAATCATTTGGTCATCAAGCTTTGTTGCGATCTCGTCAATGATCTCGTGCTCAAAGCTGACGTAATCTGCGTCCTCGATGAATATTTCAAGCTGCTCGCGGTTCCGCTTCGCCAGCTTCTTGACTCGATACGTTTGGACGGCAGCGATCGCGAGCCCCACGGCGGTCATGACCCACCCAGAAATGGCGATTGCGTCCATCATGTGTTCTCCCCGGTTGGCGGTCTAACCTTAGATGGTTTCTGTATAACATACTTCCTTCAACTTGCTGCAATATAGCAACCGCTCTAGAGAAATCCAAAACCGTCTGTACAGCAATAGGTTACTCCCTCAGGATTCCTCTCCAGGGTTCTTATAGTTTCTGTCAGTAGTGTCCCAAGAAAGATCTGGTATGTGCCGTTAAGTTAATGAAATCCAATATGTTTGGGGTATTTTTGAGTGGAAACGATTTGAACTTTGAGCATATCAGCCGAGAGAACATCCCTGAGCGCGGGAGTGCTTCGAACTGGTCCCAAACACTTTACCGGGCTCTTCCTTCGTCACGAGCCTCTACACGGCCCAGATGTTTCATCGGCGACGCACCCGTATCCCAATCAGGCGTGGGAAGCAGCGAGGCTTCTGTTATGCGCACGGGTACAACCACGCTCCGTCGAGGGATGGTGTCAATAAAACCTGTCGCTCGCTGATACCCCTACATGAGGGTGTGACAAGCCTTTCCTCCTGTTTCGGAACTCCTTACGTTCGTTCCTGCTTCCACCAGCGTTCGATAACGGCGCTCACGTTGGTCTGCACACCGCTTTGTTTCCACTTGTCGAAGAAGCGGATGTCGCTGCTGTCGGGTTCAGGATTCGGGAAATCGACCTGCACGCGCAAGGGGAGCGGAATTGCGTCGCCCACCACCAACGCCTCCCCTTGCCGCAACGCCGGCAACACGTCAACGAGCCCTGCGAATGAATCCGGCACAAGCCGCCGGACGTAGTTCTGGTCGATCGGGTTGGTGAGTCGTAGAATAACGAAGTTACTGCACTGCGAGAGAATTGTTTCAGACACTTCGACCGGCCGCTGGCTCACGATCATACAACTCACGCCGTATTTACGCCCTTCCTTCGCGATGCGCTCAACGGTTCGGCGTGCTGCCTTCGACGTCTCTCCACCGCTCGGCAAATAGTTATGCGCTTCCTCGAAGACAAGCATCACCGGGAAATCTCTTCGATTCACATTCCAGAAGTTGAAATCGAACGAGAGCCGCGCAAGCACGGAGACAATCGTGTTCACGATGTCGAACGGAACGCCGCTCAGGTCCATCACCGTAATCTTGGCCGCCCCCTCTTTACCGAAGATCTGCTCCATAAGGTCGACCATCGAAGCCGACTGGAGATACTGTTTCGGTTTGAACATGAACGCGTAGCGCGGGTCGTTCAGCTTGCCGTCGAGTCGCACAAGGAAACGCGTGAACTTGCCGTAGAACGGACCATCCTTCGCACCGGCACTTCCGAGGCCTGTAATCTTCTCGGTGTCGAGGTACTGCATCTTTGCGCGTACTTCAGCAGCGTCGTAGTAGAGCGGCGTGTCGATCGTCAGTGCATCGGCGTGCTGCGGGTTCTTCCCCTTCTTCGACGCGATGATGAGGTCTTTGAGAACCGTAATCTGGCTGGAGGCAAACTCGTCGCGTTCATCGATGAACATCTCTTGAATCTCTTCGAAGTTCATCAACCAGTACGGGAATTCTAACTCGGCGATGTTCAGATAATTCGCGTCGGCTCCAAACGCGGCGCGGTACTCGTTGTGGATGTCAAGGATGATGATGTTCGTATCGGGAAACGAGATAACCTTTTGCAGCAGGGAGGAGACCGTGCACGATTTCCCGGAGCCGCTTGAGCCTAACACGGCGATATGTTTTCCAAAGAACCGATTAGGGTCGAGGTAACTGCGTTCACTTTCGAACATCGACAGATTTCCGATCGAAAATCCGAATTTACGGAAGACCGAGAAGACAGCCGTGAGGTCGGCTTCCTCGGCAAGATAGACGACGGAATCAACGGGCGGGATAATGGACACGCCGCGCTCATAGCGGCCCCCTTTCACAATGCCGATGAGATTCACATGCATGACGTAACGAACCTGCATCTCGCCGTTGACTGACACATCGGTCTTGTGAAAATCCGATACCATCGCCACGACGATCGCTTTCCCGAACGGTATCAACACATAGCCACCGACCTGTCCGATGTAGTACGTTTTGCCGTTGAGTTCGCGCATCAAGCTATCGACCTCGCGGTCGACCAGAACAGTCACAGAACCTGAGCTGACTTCCGTGACGACACCAATCCGTTTTTGACTCTGCATACCGGCTCCTTCCTTTGTTGAACCATGGTCGTTCGAGTGAGACGACCCATGTTAGCGAACTCTCTTGACAACCACAATGGTCTTGTCATCCACCACGTCGGACCCCCGTGAAAAGCGCTCCACATCGTCCAGAACAGCCCTGGCAATTTCTTCCGCACCGCGCTTGTGCAGCGATGCAATCTTCTCGGCGAGGCGTTGCTCACCGTACATCTCTTCGGCGACTTCCATGGCCTCGCTGATGCCGTCCGAAAACATACAGAGGACGTCTCCCGGCGCCATGTGGGTGTTCTCCACTTTGTAGCGTTCATCGGGGAATGGGCCGAGGATTTGCCCTGTCGCCTTCAAACTCTCAGCGCGTCCTTCACTAACGTGGTAGAGGAGAGGACTGTTATGGCCGGCGTTGGAGTAGAGAACGAGGCCGCGCTGATCGTCCGAGAGTTCTGCATAGAACAGCGAAACGAATTGCTCTTCGGAAAATGTGGAGTTCACCAGTTCGTTGATGCGTTTCATCAACAAACTAATCTTGGAGTAATAGCGAATTCCCATCCGCAGCGCGCCGACAACGTACAGCGCCTGAGCGGCTGCGCGGAACCCTTTGCTCGCGGCGTCTCCGATAACAATACTGAGACGATCCCTGTCTTCATCGGCGAACATGTAATCGAAGAAATCGCCCCCGACGACCTGGTCGGGGATGGAAACGCCGTACAGCTCGTAATGATGGAACTTCAGACCCGGCTCAGGCAGGATGCTTTGTTGAATTTCCCGCGCACGGTCGAGATCCCGCTCAAGCTCGCGTGCACGTCGCTCAACCTTTTTCCCTTTCAACCGAGCTGTTACCGCAAGTCCGATAATGTTGAGCTCGGGCAGCAAGCTCTCATCGATGACATCGGCGTTGAAGGCAAGGACGTACTGATACACGTCCCCCTTCTTCGACGGCAGCTTTTCGCCCACGCCCGTTGCGGCATAGCGGAGAATTCCTTTCTCGCGCAGGTAGCGGTCGGTCTCCCGCGCAATAATCGAACGTTGGAGTCCGATCTGTACAAACATGGGGTACTGGGCGACCTTGAGACGATAATTCGGCTCGATGCGCTCAATGTCGCCGATCTGATGCATCAGCCGGTACTCTTCTGTCCTCGGCTCATATTGCCAGACGCGCCCGCCTTTGATACGAATGCGTTCGCTTTTGACAATCTCGTTCACAACATGGTTGAGGAGTTGCGTATCGGATTTGAGCTCCTCGGAGATGAAACTTTCGATGGTCTTGTAGAGTCTGCGTTGATTCATGGAATCCTACAACGTTGTTGGTCGAACTTCAAACACTTGAATGGGCTGCGCTTTTCCCTTGACAGCCATGGGTTCTAATGGAAGGAGGGTAAGGGATGTACGGTTCTGCAAGAGCTGCAAGGTGGCTTCGGAGATCAGAATCTGTCCACCAGACGCAACGCTGCAGAGCCGCGATCCAAGGTTGACCGCATCGCCGATTACCGTATAATCCATCCGGTCCTCGCTTCCCATGGCGCCCATCACCACCTCGCCCGAGTTGATGCCGATACCGACCGCAAGCGGCCACTCGTCACCCGCATCAACTGATGTATTCACTTTGCTCTGAATCTCTACGGCGGCGCGAAGGGCGTTATCGACCATCTCCTCCCCTTCAAACACTGCTACCAACGCATCGCCGACAAACTTATC
Source organism: Bacteroidota bacterium (assembly GCA_041695045.1). Classification (GTDB taxonomy): domain Bacteria; phylum Bacteroidota; class Ignavibacteria; order UBA10030; family UBA10030; genus JBGFRR01. Next base: position 54,244 of record JBGFRR010000008.1, on the reverse strand, counting down.
GATGTCGCCGCCGTACTTCCGCACAATCGCCGCTTGCTTGGAAAGGATGGCATTGAGAACAGCCACAACACGCTCCGGCTCCACTTGCTCGGAAAATGCTGTAAACCCGCGGAGGTCGGAAAAGAACACTGTCGCCAACTTCCGCTCGCCGCCCAACCGGACCCCCTGCAGATCGGCTTTCCGCACGGCGTCCACTGTTTGCCGGGAAACGAACTTCTGGAGATGCAGTCGCTCGCGCAAACCCTGCACCATCTCGTTGATGCGCATCGCAAGCTTGCCGATCTCATCACGCGAGTTCACCTGCGCTTGAACCGAGAAGTCGCCGTTCCCCACACGCGTTGCAACACCCTCGATCACCTGCACAGGCTTGACGACGACGGAATTCAGAAACAACCGGAGCACCACCCACACACCAAGGATCATCACCAAGCCCACCACCGCCGACCGGATGTTGCTTTCCCGCACCGCCCGGTTGATCTCGTTCATCGACGCCGAAACTTCCACAATGCCGCGCACCGCGTGATTGCGGCCGTGGCAAGAGTAACATCGCGGTTCGTTGGGCAACGGAGAAAGCAGTACAAGCCGTTCGTCACCGCCGACCGATTCGAGAAACTCCATTGCCCGTATCGTGTCCACCATGGCAGCGGTTTCAGGTCGATAGCGCGCTGGCGGATTGAGGAACCGCTCATTTCCATCGTTATCGAAGACACGCAAGGAGCGAACCAGCGGTAACAAACGCACCTCGTCCATATAATACCGCACCGAACCCGCACGGCCGACAAGCATAATGCCGCGGAAGCCCTCGAACAGAGCAGCCTGGAACACCGGTGTGGCCTGCTTCATCGGGTCGCGGCGAAGCATCCGCAGGGAGTCGGCGGCAAAGTCAACCACTAACACACCGCGCATGGGGAAGCGCGTGCCGTGACAGACCTGACAGCGCTCTTCATTCGGCAGTGGCTGGAAAAGCCGGAGCAGGTTGTCGCGCTGCTGGAAGATTTTCTCCTTCGACCCCGCCTCAACGATCTCAACGATTTCATCGAGGTCAATATCATCCCGCTCCTCATCGCCGAAGACCAGATCGCCCTGCCGGCTGTAGACCCGCACATCCTCAATAGTGGGGATGTTCCGCGAGGTGAGCATGAGAGTGTCCATGAACTCACCGCCGCCACCCACCATGATGTTACGGAACGCCGTCGTGACCGCGTCGCCCAAGAGCGCGGCAAGCTCTCGCGTCCCGCCCTCATCGACGCCCGACCGGATCACATCCGGTTTCACGGTCAGTTCTAACACACCGCGCAAGCGATCGTTCGGATTGTGGCATCGCCAGCACTCCCGCCTGTTCTCGAGCGGCTCATAGCGCGCGAACACGTCTCTATCCAGCTCACGCTTCATCACCCATTGCGGCTCGCTTGTCCGCATCACCCTGTAGACAAGCGAATCGGCCGCGCCATGGAGCACGCCTTCCCCTTCACGGAGGAAGACCTCGCGCCCCAGCCGGTCGTACATCGTAAGCTCGCCGAAGGCTTTCAGATTCGACCGAACGTCGTTGACAAGCTCTGTTGCGAATGGGGCTTTGCCGGTGAGCATCACCGTGCGGATGCCGGCCATCAGCGTCTCAGAATAGATCCACAGCTTGTCGTGATGATCACGAACAAGCTGACGCGATTCTTTTTGGATGCTGATGATAACGTAGGTGCCGAATCCCACCAGCAAAACGGCAGTGATCAGCAGAAGAATCTTGATTTCTAATCGTTCACGAATGGCTTGAAGCAAAGAACGTTCCCCCGAGATGCACGCGTTGGCAGAAGGAAGGATCCGTGGATGTTTTCAACATACTGTGAAATGCCAAGAGATGCAATCATACGAGCGAGAAGGAAGGCGCCGGCGTCCGTTACACCCGCATGAGGAAGGCAACGACGGAGACGCACATATGGCTCAACGTTCCGGTTCGGCGACGACGGCCGTACCGTATGTGTTAGACAATGGCCGTGTGCGTAAGGATGCAGTCGCGTTCCTCAGGTCCAACCATAACTCCGTGCCGACAACATGTTGCGTTGTAGTGTGTCATCGAACAGCCTGCAGCAAAGCGACGTGTGAAGAAGTCGTTGTTCACACGCAACGGCCTGAGATGATTGAGACGATGCTTGGCGAGAAGAAGGGGGGTGTAAGATGTCATGCCGTGTTGTTGAGCCGGTAATACGTGATGAGGTCGGTGTTCACGGGTTTCACCCCGACCTGGCGCAGCATCGTGACAACCTGACCGCGATGATAGGTCGAGTGATTGATGAGATGCTGCATCTGCTGCCAGAGCGGCTGTGTATACTGATTGCCTTTGAGGTCTTTGTAGGTGAGCGACGATAGGAGTTTTTCCTCTGTAAGCGAGTGGACGAACTGGTTGAGTTCCTGCCAGAGGCTAGTCCATTTCTCTCTGAGTTGAAGAAAGGTGGGGATATCGTCTTCTTTGATGAGCGTCGTCGGACTTGTCCCTTTCCATCGCTCCAACCAGATCCACTCCGCGCCGTAGTAATGGACGAGCGTGCCCCGAATTCCGCCGTGGCTGGAGTTCATGTTTTTGACGTACTGATCTTCAGGCACCGTAGCGACGATGTCGAGAATCCTGTCCGTTGCCCATTGGTCGAAGGCAAAGAGAGTTCGGATGTCGTTGAGAGTCATGATTATTCCTTCGGATTGTTTCCGCCGTTAATCGTTGCCATAATTTCTTTGAAGCTCTCTAGCCCGGCCGAGAGATTCTCGATAATCTCATCTGCTAAGACATCTGGGTCCGGCAGATTGTCGAGATCGGCTAAGCTCTTGTCCTTTAGCCAGAAGATGTCGAGGTTTGTCTTATCGCGTGCGAGAATCTCATCGTAGCTGAATTTCCGCCAACGCCCTTCGGGGTTCTTCTCCGACCACGTTACCTTTCGCTTGTGGCGGTTGTCGGGGTTGTAGCAATGAATGAATTCACTCAAGTCCTCGAACTTCATCGTGTTCTTTTTCAAAGTGTGATGAATGTTCGTCCGATAGTCGTATATCCAGACTTCCTTCGTCCAGGGGTCTTTCGAAGCGGGTCTGGCGTCAAAAAAGATCACGTTGGCTTTGACGCCGGGCTTATAGAAAATGCCCGTCGGCAGGCGGAGGATTGTGTGAAGCTCGGTACTTTCCAGAAGTTTCTTCCGAACTGTCTCGCCAGCGCCTCCTTCAAACAGAACATTATCGGGGACAACGACGGCAGCGCGTCCGTCCGTTTTCAGCAGCGTGTGGATATGCTGGACAAAATTAAGCTGCTTGTTCGATGTTGTTGCCCAGAAATCCTGACGGTTGTACACCAGGTCTTCTTTTTCCTGCTCGCCTTCTTCATTCGTAAACGTCATGCTGCTCTTCTTGCCAAATGGTGGATTGGCAAACACATAATCGTATCGTTCGCCGGGGTGTGCAATGAGCGCGTCAGTGGATGAGATGAAAGTCTCTCCGTCGATCTCACCGATATTGTGAAGGAACATGTTCATGAGACATAACCGGCGGGTGCTGGTGACGATCTCATTCCCCGCAAAAGTCTTGAGCTTGAGAAATTTCTTTTCTGCGGGATTGAGCTTGTAATGAGTTGCAATGTAGTCATAGGCCGCCAGAATAAATCCGCCGGTACCGCAGGCGGGGTCGCATATCGTCTTCATCGGCTCAGGGCGCACGCACTCGACCATCGCTTTGATGAGCGCTCGTGGTGTAAAATATTGTCCGGCCCCGCTTTTCGTATCCTCTGCGTTCTTTTCCAGTAGACCTTCATAAATCTCTCCCTTGATGTTGGCACCCATCGTGCTCCATTCCTCATTGTCAATCATCTCGACAACCTTGAGGAGCATTGCTGGATTCTGAATCTTGTTCTGCGATTTCAAAAATATCTGGCCGAGTATCCCCTTTGCCTTGCCGAGTTCTCGTAGTGTACTATTGTAGTGCGACTCAAGTTCGGCACCACGTTTGGACCTTAAGGTCTGCCAGTTGTATTCTTTTGGGATCGCAATTTGCCGACGGTGAGGCGGTTTTGAGTATTCGTCTGCCATCTTGAGAAAGATAAGGTACGTGAGCTGCTCAAGATAGTCGCCGTAGCTGACGCCGTCATCTCTCAGAACGTTGCAAAAACTCCAAACCTTCGAGATGATGCTGGTGCTGTTGGTATCCATGCAATGTTTTCTCGTTATTGAGTGTTACAATGTCCATGATGATAATCGTCATCATGGTCATGATGGTGATACCGACGACGATGATGGTGGTGCCGGCTGCTCTGGTGGTCGTCGTCGTTGTTGTGGTGGTAGTCGTGGTCATCGTCGTCTTGAATCTCTATGTCTGCAACTTTGATTGACGGTGGAATTGAAACCCACGATTGTAGTCCTTCAGGAGCGGGGATTCGAACCTAACCTCAATTCGGGCGGCTTTTGCCCGCATTGTTGCCCGGATCGCCTCTATTTTAATTTTGACAACAGAATACGGGCAACTTCTGCCTGTATTATTGCCCGATTGATTTCTCTCGAAAATAATTTTCGGTCAATTCGCGCTATCTTGGCTCGATTTCTGGCGCGATTCATGAACACTTGCAACATAAGAACTTGATTCGCGCTATCTTGGCGCGAAAGTTAGCGCGATTTGCATTCTATTACTAATAACCAAGCTAACTCTTCTTATGATAATATCTTATGGCCCTACCTCTTCCCTTTGAGCCAACAACCCCTAAATCAATCAGCCGGCTGAGGTGGTTCTGCGCAGTCTTAGGTGGAAGATTGAACTCCTTCCCAAACTGCGCCCGAGTAACGGATTCATGAGCTTGTATGTACAACAATTCCTTGTATTCTTGTTCCGACATTTCCCTTTTACCTGCTTTCTTCCTAATTATCGTTCGAGTCCTTGCAAAAGTCACAACGAGATTCCCTGCCTGGAACTCAAATGTCGGCAATGGGAACCCGAGGGAGGGCAGTTCTTTCATTTTTCGCATTCCGATCCCCCGAAATTCCACAAGCCTCATCTGATTGAAAACGTACATGATTTTGGGATTACGGCTATGCGGTGGAGCTTTGAACTCTTTCAAATCTTCTAGCGTGAGTGGAGGAGCAACATTTCCTGGACTTCGAACGACAATCTTTTCAGGGTCAATATAAAGATAGTTCGTTGCACCTTCTATACTGTAGTCACGATGTATGATTGCATTGACGACCGCCTCGCGAATTACATCGATAGGAAAATCAGCAACTTCTTTTCGCTCTTTGCCCGATCGGTCAATAGTAAGCTTAAGCGCCTTGCCTGTGAGGTAATCAAAGATCTCTGGCCATTGAGACACAAGGGGGACTGAAATGTCACGAATCTCTGGTTCTCCTTTGCCATAGCTAACCTCGATCTTGAAAACAACGTGTGGGTATGAAATTGAGGGTTGTGTACCGAACAACATCATACCCAAACCAGTTGGCTTGTAGTTTCCTGTTCTCTCATCCTTTTCAAGCAAGCCGAAATCAGCCCCCCACTCGTTAAATCCCATCGATGGGTATGCATACGGCAAGCCCGATAACTTGACAAACTTTTGCAGTAGCTCTTCCGATAGACTCGCGATTGACGCACCAGCTGCTACCTGCTCGAGAAGACTCTTCTCTTCTATCTTTACCTCCTCTGTTAATTGAACTGCTTTTACCTCTTCTTCTTTTTCTCTGATGAATTTTGCATTCCTCTGTCTTATCCTCTCCTGCAGGTCAGCATCGAAGGGGTGAACAATAACTCGATTGGCAATAAGGTATCGAAAGCCTTGATTGGCAATCTTGGGGTTAGGATCTTCAATCCCAATGTAGACCTCTCCGATGCGGGCTCGTACGATATGTGTCGCACAACCTCGTTTTCCCCTAGACCCACTTCTCACCTCATCAGTGCAAGGTTCTAACGTCACGTAGAGAACACAATCACGTAGACTCTGATCTCTGAGCTTCCGCTCTAGAAGCGTGAATTCACAATGTTCACCTTCGCGAAGTTCGCCACGGTACGCCCTGGCGAGTATCTCTCCCTCCTTTGTGGCAACAATCGCTCCGACAAATGGGTCTTCTTTGTCGTTGTGCTCTGGGAGAGATCGTTCACCCTCAGCAACGGCGAGCTCCATCAACTCTCGTGGGCTGTATTTCTTGTTGCGTCCTTTTGACATCTCAGTCCTTGTGTTTCTTCTTTTTCTTTTCTTTCTCCTTCTTCTTTTCCTCCGCCTTCTCCTTCTCCTCCCTTTCCGCTCGTATCCTCTCTAACAGCTTCTCCGCCGGCTCCCAATCGGGCGAGCGGCGGACAGCTTCTAACTCCTCGGCGGAAAGCAGTTTCCCTTCAAACGCTTTCTTCAGGATGCTCTGGCGCAGGGCTTCCGATTTTTCAAGCGCGTCCTTGATGTTGGCTTCGATGTTGTCGCAGACGGAGAAACGAGTTTCGATCTCCTGGACGATGGCTTGTTGCTCTGCCAATAATGCCACCGGAACTGGAATTTTGTTCAGAAAGTTTTGAGTGAGTTTGGGCTGCGCAGTGCCCGTAACGTATCGTGAGATGTCAATTGAATTCAGATAATGTTCAAGATAAGAAAAGGGGATACTACCCGAAGTTGTAACAACATGTGCATGATTGTTCACCCAAAACCTTCCCCGCGCTTGGAAAGCAATTGGTGTTGACCTAGCAAGAAGATTTGCGCCGTCCTCAGCAATTAATAGGTATTCTCCATCGAACAGATAGTCATTGACATAGTCTATGATTCCCGATGCTCCATAGTACGGGTATCTGCCCTCCATCTGATCTCGATCAGTCCTTTTTACCGGAACGCGTTTCCCATCGTGGTTTTCTGTGATCTCATCCAGCCTCACCCACGCCCACCCTTCGGGTATCTCCGGCAGTTCGGCGAGTTCTTTGTCGGTCAGCGGTTTGACGGGCTTGAGCTTCTTTCCAGTTGCCTTTGCATGCTCTTCCCGCTCCGCACGAATGCGCTCTAATAATTCCTTCGCCGCTTCTCCGTTTTTAATTTTTCCTTTTTCATTTTTACTTGTTCTCCACTCTTCCGTCAGCTTGCCTTCAAACGCCCACTTGAGCACGGCCTGGCGGTAGGTCTTGAGCTGCTCCTGCGCTTTCTTCAGATTGGCGATGCCGTTGTCTAAGTCGCTGAAGAGCTGCTCGACCTTTGCCACAATCGCCCGCTGCTCGGGAAGGGGTGGGAGGTTAATAGCCTCATTTCTAAGTATGTCACCAGAAATCGCTTTGAAAGTTGTGCCAGTTCCTTTTTCGTCAAGCTGTTTCGCTATCAGCCTGAGATAAAAGAACACAAACTTTGGATTCGGGTGGTATCGAATAGCAGCCAATCCTCTACCAATACAACATTGTTGATCTGCGATATTCGTGGCACCGACGGGCGCTCGAACAGAAATAAGGATGTCATTTGGTTGGGCAATTCTCTTCGGAGCACTGCACCATTTTTCTGCTACTGGATGCAGGTCAGCAAATTCAGCTTTACCTTGGAAAAATGGTAATCCCTCTCCGTGTGAGTTGTAGCTTGATGAAGGTGGCGATTGGCCCATTATGATTTGTGTTGCATCACCGAGTAGTGCTCTAGTCCAGCCTTGAGGAAGAGAATTATTTGAAATTGAAGTACTCAACGAGGTCAGATATAATATTTGAATGACAATGGCGGAAGCCCTGTGAGAGGTGCCGCTATAAGTATCTCACCGACTGAGTCCGCGAATCTCAGTGTCACGGGCAACCCATCAGCGTAAATACAACTATTGTAGTTCAACTTCGTCAGCGCCATAATATCCTGAAGGACAACCTTTATGTCCTCTTCACCTCGACAAACCTCTACGTAAAGTGGGTTAGGAACTTCTAAAGCAATTGAGGTTCTCAACCTTGGCACGAATCCTTTCGTCCACAAATACGCGGACTTGTCGTCTTGGATATATGCCAGTCCCCTTAAGATTGGCCATTCATCTGAGCGATAAAGTTTCAATGCTGGTGCTGGTTTAATCGTGACGCCAACGAGTTTGACTTTATCACCTGCAGCGCGTCGAAACCCGCTCCATTCTTTCCATTCGAATCTGTGTTTTGCATGAATGAAGAGTTCTCCTGGAAGGTTGCCGTTGTGCTGGCTCTTGTAAGAGTCCAATGCGAGAGACATCAATTCGTAAGCACGTTGCTCAGAAAGATGAAACTCACCCTTCTTCGGACTATACCATGGGCCAGCGGCTCCCTTGAATACAATTCCGTCGCCTGAATCCAAAAACATCTGAGCAGCACAACACGCATTCCCTTCAATTTTAGACTTCGAGTCAATCTTGAATGCAAGGCCAACGTAGCATACTCCCTTGCGAATTTCTGCCAGCTTCCATGGCCTTCCCCCTGACTTGTAGAAGGCAGCGGTCGAAAGCGTCCAAGCAATTTGTGAAAGCTGGACGTCTAGCTTTCTAATCGGACGTCCAAGATTATTCAAATGCTCATTCGGCGCTACTGTGCTTTCTCGGATAACTTGGGTGGCGATCTGATATTGCAGAAGTCTCGCTTTCAGTTGTTCACGGAAGTCGACCTCAAAGCGATACGGCTCAACTTCTCGGTTAATTTCTTCGAAGATCGATGGCTCTCTGACAAACTCCTTTGCGGAGCTTTCTGTAAGGTGCCGTCTCTCTGTTATTAGTTCGGTTGGAACGGACGAGTTTGGCCTGCAGTATGTGTGAACTTGATCGGGAACGATCACAAACCAAACATCAACAGAAGTATCCTCCTTCATTTTGTATTGAATAATAGGTTCGGCATAGAGCGTCACCACATTGTACACTCTATAATGTTGATCTTGATGATAAAGATGGCTGTAAATATCCTTCTCATCTAGAATTATCTCGGGGATGTTCTTGCAGGACCACTGACACTGAAAAGCAGCCTTAAAACCGGGAAAAAACGGACGAGAATGAAGATGTTTTTCATGAATAATCGGGTGGTGAACCTTCGAAAGCCAACTTTTGAATTTGCGGATTCCTCCTTTCGTGCCAATAACCCCTGTCCTAATTCCAAAGGGATCCCCCTCATCAAGAGGACCAAACAGAGTAAGTCCATCGCGTGGATCTTCCATCGGTTGATTGTACTTGAAGAGAATATTCGGTTCTTTCAGTTTCTCAAGCTTGAACATTAACCCTCGTCTGTTTCGTTATCATCGTCATCCCAATCAGATTCAGCTTCAGTCTCAGCAGGGAGCTCATCCGGGACATAGTATGTTACTGGACTATTAAATGCTAATCCACTAGCCTCAAGCTTCAACGAATGATTACCGCTCAAAGGAACAACCAAGCTTTGTTCACCATTCAGGAGAATCTGCATCATACTGCCAAGCTTGTCCCTCCAATGAGCATTCCACCAGTTCCTTCCTTGTTTACGACGCGCACGATGCTGTATTGATGAATTGTTGATAGCATTCTTGCCATCAAAGGTAAATACGATGTGAGACATGACTGAGAAAGCAGGAATAGGATATAGCTTGGTTGAACCACTGATTGCAAAGTGCCAATGCTTTTTTTTCTGCACACCAATCAATTGGCCCTTACCAAAATACTTTGGTTCCTTTTCAGATAAATGTATCCAGTAAGATTGCCTTCCATTCGCCATTTCGTATTTCTTGAGACCACGACTACCAAGGAATAGATTCCATGACTTATTCAACAGCTCAATCAAAATGTACTTAGCCTCTTTGTTCGAGATGAATCGGGATTCAAAACTACCTTTCACAATTCTCTCAATAGGCAGAGTTCCCAGAGCCCCAACTACTGAATTTTTGAAGGGTTGAAGCCACAAATTAACTTCTTTACGAGAGGCGAATGTGAGAATTCGATTCTTAAACAGTCTAGCAGGTGGAGCGATATACTCAATATCCGCTTGTTTGATTGGTAAGCCCTTAAACTGATACATAGAGAGATGTTTTGGCATTTCCTTCACGAAAAACCAATTCGAACGATAGATCTCTGGCTGTTCCTTAACTATCTTGCTTGTAGCGTAGACAGAGTCCCACCATGCCTTTACCTCTTGGTGGTTTGGATCCGACCTTCTTGGAATTGCATCCTTGTCGAACTGATCAACAAGTTGACCCAAACCCTCAGCCCAACCCTGTGCAAACTCCGCGGCATTAGTTCGAATCAGAACGGGGTCAATTTGATCAAAACGTAAGTTCGGATCGAGACGGAGGGCGATCATGAACTTGGCTTTATCAGGATCCTCATCCTTCATGTTTCTTCGCGTGGCTTCCGCAACAGCAAGCTCTCTGAGTGCATTATCCTTTGATTTGACTGCCTCTGTTGCTACAAACAGAAACCGCTTGCTGTTGTTTCTTATTTCAAACTCGAACGTCTTCCAAAAGTCAACACCAAGTTCCATCTGTATAACATCACACCAAACTTCATAACCAAGAGCCATTAATTTTAGTGCAAGCCATCTTGCGAAGATATTGTCCTCAGGGTTGGCGTGGCTTATGTATATCTTTGTACGCATAGTCAAGATCCTGCATGTTAGTAAACCAGAATCCGTCGACTCCTTTCGTTAGCACTCACGCCGCCAACGCCTCATTCAATTCCTCGATCAGCGCATTCATCTCATCCCCGAATAACTGCCACATCTAGCCCCGTCCGCCTTTGGCGTCGAACGGTGTGTAGTCGAGGTCATCCACCTCAACGTGAAACGACGTAGCAACGTGCTCTTTGATCATCCGCAGCCAGCTCATCTGCTCGTCGGTGAACTTGACGGGACCCGCCTGCTTCTTGAAGACCCACTCCTGAAAGTTCCTGTCTACCGTCCGCTCGTAGGCAGTGAACACGGGGTCGATGCCGGTCGCCCGCCGTATCAGCGCCACGAGAGCGGCAAGCTCGTTCTTGGGACTATGACTGTTCACCCGCTCGACCTGCTCGTACGCCTGCCAGACCCGTAGCGGGGCAAGCAGCGGTTTAGCGGCTCTGAGTTTCTCCATCACTTCTGTCATCATCATCGTCATCATTGTCGTCGCCGGATTTTCCCCAGTCAATAAACGCCTACCCGTTGCAGTCAGCACATTCTTTCCTTTCTTCGTTGTTCCCTCGAGCCTGATGAGACCTGCCTTTCTGAGGACAGCGATATCTCTTTTCACTGTGGGGACAGAAAGTTGAAAGAGCGACCGCATTTCACTGAAAGACGCTGCTTCTCTCTGCCAGAGATACAACACTCGGATCATCAGTCTGACTCGAACGGTATCACGAACACCCTCACGCCGGCAGCGCTTCGTTCATGACCTTAACCGTCTTTTTGCTTTGCCTGTCAGAACATATCTCCCCTTTTTCCTCGCACCTTTTAAGCGCATCAAGCCGAGGTTCTTCATGAGAGTAATATCCCGTTCAACGGTCGCAGTGGAGACGTTGGAGAGTCCCTCCATAATGGTTCTGCTGATAGAGCCCGTTTTGGTAAGATATTCAAGGTACGATCGTAGCCGGACTTTTATTCCCTCATTTATTCCCTCATTTATTCCCTCACGCACGGCCTCATCTATAGCCTCACTTACAGCATCACCAACACGGACTGGAAGAAGTGCTTTTTTCATCATTCTCCTGAGCGTCACAGTAAAGAACGTGTCAAACTCAAATTTAGGGGGTGGTAGTTTGGCTTCTCGGAGAGCCGTTCGCATCCTGCTAATACCGGTCCCCATCTTTTCGATGTAATCTATTCTATGAAGGAGAGAGGCAATGCTGGGATTGCGGAGGATACTTTTCTTCCCAAAATTCTCGGGCGTCAATCCCTTGACAAGACCGCCAGGATTCGAGATTTCAACACGATCGTCAAAAATCTCCACCATGACATTTGCTCCGCGCTCAAAATAGTCCCGATGCGCGACCGCATTGATGACAGCCTCACGCAGCGCTTTCTCAGGAATCTCCAACACTTCCTTTCGTCGCGGTGCACCGGTGATTTCGTATCGGAGCGAGAGGTGCCGCTTCAAGAATATCATAGCCTGGTCTATATTCAAAAGAAGATCCTCGTTGAAATCTTTGCGGTCAAGAATGTCGACTCTTTCACTTCCCTTATAGAGTACACACGTAACGACCGTGTGTTTGTAGATATCTTCCAGGGTCTTTGAAAAGAAAAGTGCACCGGTGTTATTGACGGAGAGCTTTCCATCCTGACGCTCAGCGGCTCCGAGGTTTTCCAGCATGGCAGGCGTGTTGAGTGGCGACGTGATGTCTGCCAATGTCAGCACCTTCTTCAGCTTCGTTTTGTCGAAGTGCTTTCTGAAGTTGAATTTCGAACAGCCCAACTCATCGAACCTAACTTTTCCTTCTGTGAATTCGGTCCAACGCGTAGGTAGAATCCAGAACCACACCGATAGGGCTTATCATTGCCTTCTCTGACGTGAACAATGAGAATATTCTTGAAGACTTCAAGCTCGATGGGAATCCGTGGATCGCAATTGTTCGCTGCATCCTGAACCTGGGACTTCAACGTATTGTCGACATCGATCCCTTTGACGAATTTGTCATCAGAGATACCAAGAAATAATCGTCCGCCCGATGCGTTTGCAAACGCGACGATCTCTTTGTCAATGGTGTTGACTGATTCCTTGAATTCAACACGATATCCTTCCCCTTCTTCTACGATTACTTTGAGTTCTTTCTCAGTCACTATTCAATCTCCATCTATGCCGCCAGCGCCTCATTCAGCTCTTCGATCAGCGTATTCATCTCATCCCCGAACAGCTGCCACATCTTGCCCCGTCCGCCTTTGGCGTCGAACGGTGTGTAGTCGAGGTCGTTCACCTCAACGTGGAACGACGTGGCAACGTGCTCTTTGATCATCCGCAGCCAGCTCATCTGCTCGTCGGTAAACTTGACGGGGCCCGCCTGCTTCTTAAAGACCCACTCTTGAAAGTTTTTGTCCACCGTCCGCTCGTAGGCGGTGAGCACGGGGTCGATGCCGGTCACCCGCCGTATCAGCGCCGCGAGAGCGGCAAGCTCGTTCTTGGGACTATGACTGTTCACCCGCTCGATTTGCTCGTACGCCTGCCAGACCCGCAGCGGGGCAAGCAGCGGTTTAGCGGCTCTGAGTTTCTCCATCACTTCCGAAATCATCTTGAAGGTCAGTTCTCTCCGCCTGTACGGCTGGTTGTAGAAGATCTTCAGGGCAATGATCTCGTCTTTGTTCGCTTCGATAAACGCGGTAAACTCCTGCACGATCCGCCGTGCGCTTTCTCTTGCATCGGCATCCCAACCGATCCTCGTAACCCTGTCGATGTTGACGGTGTCGATGATCTGCTCGTGCACCTTCCGTACGTTCTCGATGAACTCGTTCAACTCGCCGCTGAAAGTCGAGCGCGCAGCGTCTAACAATTCTTGCTGTGCCTGCTTCTGAGCCAGCGCGTCGGACAGGTCGGGTTGTGTTTCCTTGATCTTCGCGGCTTTGGCTTCGAGCTGGTCTGGGTCATGCGCCGCTAACAGTTCCTTCACTACTCTGTTGATCGTCTTCCCACCTGATTTTTCTTCAAACTGCTTCCGCTCGGTTTCCGTGATCTGCTGTTCGAGACGGGAGAGACGGCTGGCGAGCGATGAATACACCTCTTCATCTTGATTACCAAACGTCACCGCGGCAAGCAGGTCTTTGAGCGGAACGCCTTTCCTGCGCTCCAGGGGACGGCTGTCGGTCTTCACCGACTTCGTCACTCCCACTGCATCCACAATGACGAAATGCGTCTTGGCGGAGCTGACGGAGGGCGTGACTTTCTTCAGGTCGTCATAGTTGTAGGTGCGCGTGCCGCGGCCTTTCATCTGCTCGAAGTAGTTGCGGCTCCTGACGTCGCGCATGAAGAGCAGACACTCGAGCGGCTTCACGTCGGTGCCCGTGGCGACCATATCCACGGTGACGGCGATGCGCGGAGAGTAAGCGTTGCGGAACTGCGCAAGGACAGACTTGGGGTCTTCTTCCGACTTGTAGGTAAGCTTCTTGCAGAAGGCATTCCCCTCGTTGAACTCTTCGCGCACAATGTTGATAATGTCGTCGGCATGGCTGTCGGTTTTGGCGAAGATGAGCGTCTTGGGGATTTCGTTTCTGCCGGGAAAGATTTCGGGGAGTTTTTCTTTGAACGCTCGGATGATGTTGCGTATCTGGCTCGGGTTCACCACCTCGTTGTCCAACTGTCTGTTGGTGTAGGTAATGTCTTCGTCCAACTGCTCCCATCGTTTGCGGCGCGTCAGTTTCTCTCGCTTATCCACCCACTCCTTTGCCTTCAGCTGCGCGCCGTGTTGCGTGATCTCCGTTTCGATGGTGTAAACTTCATATCCGACGTTGACGCCGTCGGCGACGGCTTCCTCGTGCGAATACTCGCTCACGACATTCTCGTTGAAGAACCCGAACGTGCGCTTGTCGGGCGTTGCGGTCAAGCCGATCAGAAACGCGTCGAAGTAATCGAGCACCTGCTTCCAGAGATTGTAGATGGAGCGATGGCACTCGTCGATGACAATGAAATCGAAGAACTCAATGGGAATGCGCTCGTTGTAGACGACGGGCATCGGTTCTTTCGGCTCCCAGCGCTCGGCGGGATGCTCTTCTTCCATCGTCTCGTCAAGTTCTTCTCCTTTGAGAATCGAATAGAGCCGCTGGATGGTGCTGATGCAGACTTGGCTGTCCGACGCAACGTAGCTGGACCGCAGGCGCTGGACGTTGTACAGCTCGGTGAACTTGCGGTTGTCGTCGTTGGGCGTGTACGCCATGAACTCCTGCTCGGCCTGCTCGCCCAAGTTGCGCGTATCGACGAGAAAGAGAATCCGTTTTGCGTCGGCGAACTTCAGCAGGCGGTAGATGAACGTAATGGCAGCGAAGGTTTTACCCGAGCCGGTTGCCATCTGAATGAGCGCGCGAGGTTTGTTGTCTTTGAACGATTGTTCTAACTTCGTGATGGCGCGGACCTGGCAGTCGCGCATCCCCTCCGGGTTGAGAGCAGGAATATCGAGCAGTCGTGCCCTGAGCGATTTCTCCTGCCGTCGCCATGCTCTGAATGTTTCCGGACGGTGAAAGGTAAAGACAGGGCGAGAACGGGGTTTCGGGTCGCGTTGGTTGGTGAAACGAGTGACAGCGCCGGTGCTCTCGTACACAAATGGTAACGGGTCGTTGTCAAGATACTTCAGCTTGCTCGCGGCGTACTCACCCGACTGATCCTCAACGACGGTCAGGCGGTGCCCTTCCTCTTCTTTCTTTGCCTCGATGATGCCGACGGGTTTCCTGTCGACAAACAGCGTGTAGTCGGTTTCTTTCCCTTCTTGCGTCAGGAAACCGCGGACGGCAATACCGGGACCGGCACTCCAGTCAATCCTATTCTTGTCCTGCACCAACCAGCCGGCTGCACGAAGTTGCGCGTCGATGTTATCGCGGGCGAGTTGTTCGGGGTCCTGGTTAATGACGGTGCTCATGCGGATGGAAAATAAGATGAAGGCTATCCCTTTTCAACCTTCTTCTTCAACTCCGCCAACGTTTGCAGCGCGTCCAGCGGCGTCATGTTCTCCACATCAAGTTTTCTGAGCTCCTCCCGCAGTGCATCGTCCTTCATTTCAAACAACGTCATCTGCATCTCCGGCAACTTTCTCCGTTTTTCCCGCTCACCTATTCCCCGTTTCGTCGTTTCATCACTTCTTTCCCTCTCCCCTTCACCTCCTCCCTCCTCCGACGCTCTGCTTGCACTCAATTCACTTCCTTCCAAATTTTTCAAAATCTGCTTGGCTCGATCCGTTACCTCTTCCGGCAATCCGGCCATCTGGGCGACTTGGATGCCGTACGAGTGGTCGGCAAAACCGGGTAAGACTTTGTGCAGGAAGATTACCTTATCGCCGTACTCCCGCACATCGACTTTGTAGTTCTTGATGCGTGGATAGAGCTCAGCAAGCTCGTTCAGCTCATGGTAGTGTGTGGCAAAAAGCGTCTTCGCGCCGATCCGCTCGTGCAGATATTCCGTCAATGCCCAGGCAATGCTGATGCCGTCGAAGGTGCTGGTGCCGCGGCCGACCTCGTCAAGCAGGATGAGACTTCGCTTCGTCGCCGTGTTCACGATGTGCGCCGCCTCGTGCATCTCGACCAGAAATGTGCTCTCGCCCGATGTAATGTTGTCGCTCGCTCCGACACGCGTAAAAATCTTGTCTACCACACCGATTCTCGCTGAGGCCGCTGGCACGAAGCTGCCGACCTGTGCTAAGAGGACGATCAGCCCGACCTGACGCAGGTAGCTCGACTTGCCGCTCATGTTCGGGCCGGTGATGATGAGGATTTGATCGCTTTCCGTGTCGAGGAATACATCGTTCGGCGTGTAGCGTTCACCCGGGGGAAGCAGACGCTCGATGACCGGATGACGGCCTTCGTTGATCTCGATGCGCGTGGATTCATCAATGACCGGGCACACGTAGCCGTATTCGACCGCAACGTCGGCAAACGAGAGATAGCAGTCGAGCGTGGCCATGACCCGCGCATTCTGTTGGATGGCTTCTGCGTGTGTGGCGACGAGCACCCGAAGCTCGTCGAAGAGCTTCGTCTCCAACGCCACAATGCGCTCTTCAGCGTGAAGGATTTTCTCTTCTTCCTCCTTGAGCTCGGGCGTGATGTAGCGCTCGGCGTTCGTGAGCGTCTGCTTGCGGATGTACTCGGCCGGAACCTTATCCTTGTGCGTGTTGGTGATTTCAATGTAATAGCCGAAGACATTGTTATAGCCGACCTTGAGGGACGGAATGCCGGTGCGCTCACGCTCCTGCTTCTGCATGCGCGCAATCCAGTCTTTGCTGTTGAACGCCATCGCTTGCAGCGCGTCCAGTTCGGGGTTGTACCCACTCCGGATCACACCGCCGTCGCTCAATGCCAGCGGAAGCTCATCGTTCAGGGCGCGCTCAAGCGTCGCAACGATATCGGTCAGCGGGTTAAGTTGTTCCCGCAAAACTACCAGCGACGTACCCCGCAACGGCTCCGTAATCTCGGCCAGCAGCGGAATCAGCTTGATAGACTCGGCAAGCTGGCGTAATTCCCTCGGGTTTGCACGGCCGGTGGCAATGCGGGCAATAAGCCTTTCCACATCCCCTATGGTCCCGAACACGCTTCTCAGTTTTTCACGCGCTACCTTTTGCTCCACAAGTTCCTTCACGGCTTCCAGGCGTTCGTGAATCGGCGACACGCGTTTGAGCGGCTGGTGAACCCACTTCTTGAGAAGCCTTCCACCCATCGACGTGCGTGTACGGTCGATCACCTCGAGCAACGTTCCGCCTTCTCCACCCGCGATCGACGAGGTGATTTCGAGATTCCGCTTCGTCGGTTCATCGAGGATGATGAACTCGGAAATGTCGTGCGGAACAATCTTCTTGATATGCGTGAGGTTTGCCTTCTGCGTTTCCTGCAGATAGTTCATCACCGCTCCTGCGGCGACAATCCCCACGCGCATGTCTTCGACGCCGAATCCTTTCAGCGATTGCGTCTTGAAGTGATGAACCAACAACTCATAGCCGTAGTCGTAATGGAACACCCAGTCATCCACCTTCGAAATGATGCCGCCATAGGCCTCCTGCACGAGGCGCTCGACGGCCTCCCGGTCGCGCTTCTGCACGAGCAGTTCGGATGGCCTGAGTGTGCCGATTTGTTCGGCAAGGTTCCGCAGAGGGAACTCACTGACGCTAAATTCGCCGGTGGACACATCGATGAAGGCGAGTCCGACCTTATCGTTGCCCGTCGCCAGCGCGGTCGGGAGCGCAACGGCGGCAAGATAGTTGTGCTGCTTATGGTCGAGCACTGTATCGGAAAATGCAACGCCCGGTGTAACAACCTCGACAACATCGCGCTTGACGACACCCTTGGCGAACTTCGGGTCCTCCAACTGCTCGCAAATGGCAACGCGGTAGCCGGCTTTGAGGAGTTTTGGGAGGTAGGATTCGAGCGCGTGGTAGGGAAATCCGGCAAGCGGCACATCTCCCGCCGAGCCGCTGCCCCGTTTGGTCAGCGTGATGCCGAGAACCCGAGCGGTGATCTTTGCATCTTCCTCGAAGGTCTCATAAAAATCCCCCATGCGAAAGAGAAGGACCGTCTCCGGATATTTCGCTTTCACCTGCTGGTATTGTCGCATGAGGGGCGTGGACATGAGGGCCGTCGCTGAGTGATGTATTCCCTAAAGGTAAAAAGAAACCACCCGTGCTTGTCCCGCTGTACGGTTCCGCTCTTTTGGAATCCCGCTTGCCCCGTTAACGGGGCTTGCAGCGGAATCTCCCGCTCTTTGGATCCCGCCTGTGAGCGGGATCCCTAGAAGGCGGGACTGAGAAGCAGGAGATCCCGAAACACGGGACTGCAGGCAGGGATTCATCCCGAACTTTGTTCGGGATGAATCTGTGGTTACATAGTCGAACGTTCGCCTCGCCGCAGGAGGAACGCATGCTCGCTCGGAATGACCGGCGTCAAGATACGCATTCTTGGCGCCGAAGACAACCGGCGCCTCAGGCCTGCCTGCGCCTGCCTGTCGGCAGACAGGTGCCGAAACACTTCGGCAGTCAGGCCTGACTGCGACTCAGCGCAAACTCAACGATCATGCGAAGGGTCTTCGCAAAGGAAAGGCCCGCCTGTTCCGCGGACTCCATGAACGAAACACCCTCGGTGAGGTCGGGGTTGGGGTTGACTTCAAGGACGTAAACCTTCACCAATGGATTCCACTTCGCATCGTAGCTGATGATGGGGGGATAGTCCGGCGGGAGTTCAGAGAAATCAAACTCTTGAATCGGCAAGACCTGCGGCGGATTGTTACCGAAGATTGCAACGTGCAGCTCGCGACCTTCGATAAACTCCTCGATGAGAATCGGCGGAGAATATTCCTCTCTAACAATTCCTGAAGGTTTGATACGACCGACTCCTTGCCCACACCGGAGCTTGCATCTTCCCGGGCAGGCTTGACGATGAGCGGATAACGCAACCCGTGCCTGCGCGGGAGATGCGGGTCGAACAGCAGCTTAAAGCGCGGTGTGCGCACACCGTTCGCAAGCAGCAGTTGTTTCGTTCGCCCCTTTCGCTGACACAACATCAGCGCAAACGGCGGCGCCCCCGTGTACGGGATGCGATGCAGTTCGTACAGGCCGGCGATCGCCGCTTACAACTTCGGGTCGCCGTGGAAGAACTCCACAAGATTAACGATGACATCGGGTCGCTCGTTGACGAGGATGGATTCCAGCCGCTCCAAGCTCTCTTCGATATTGTAGACGCGCGCATCAAAACCTTCACCAGGCAACTCAAAAAATACCAAAAGTCGTGAGGAAGGCAAGTGGATTCGCCGCGTCTTCACGACAGGATGCAACAACACAGGTCATACTGCTCGTTCACGTGTTGCTATTGGGGGGAAGTTTGGGTATTGTTTGACCCACCGTTGCCCTCAACCGACAACCATGGGCCTTTACCCCCAACCGAATCAATGGCAGTGCGGGCCGTTCGCGCTGAAGCACGCGCTCGTTGCCCTCGGCATTTTCGCTGACGAGAAGACCATAGCCAAACATGCGGGGACGCATTGGTGGTACGGCACTGATGAGATCCAACTGGGTCGTGCTGCGCGCTATTACGACTGCGAACTCAACGCTATCCGACGGCACAACCCCGAACAAGCGAGGAAGGAATTGACGGCGTATCTACGCCGCGGCATCCCTTCGCTGCTCTGCGTGTACGAGTGGGAGCACTGGGTAACGGTGGTAAAAGCCGAAAGCGGGAAGTTCATCCTGCTCGATAGCAAAGATCAAGCGGTGCTTACTATTCTCACATGGACGCAGTTGAAGAACATCTGGGTGTATCACGAAGTGGATGAAGTCGACAAGAGTTTCGTGCGCACCATCTATGATTTTCACCCTGTCGTGCCGCGCTTCCGCGTGCACAGCAAGGCGAAGTTCTCAATCGCCCGTGCCAAGTATCTTCGCCGTCCAGAGAACCGCACGCTGTCGCTCTTCTGGGACCACTACGTCGCAGACCTGATGAACCTCTCGAAGCCACGCACTCCGCTGAGCAAGAAGGTGATTTCTCTCGGCGAATTCTTCCGCCGGCATGAAGACATGATCCTTGATCAGGTTGCCTTCTGGCATGGATGGGTGAACCGCCGGCGGGCAAAGAAACTGCTCGACCACTTCCACGTCGTCGCCGACACGTACGGACTGGTAATTCCTGAAGAGGATGAGAAGCGTGCGATCGCGGGAATGACGGCGCTGCTCACGCTGTGGGCTGCGGGAAAATACGGCGTGCAGCCTGTGTATGAGTTGATTGCAGGAAAGAAACCATAGTTATCGCAGCGTTATGGTGGGGATGGCATCTTCGGGGAATGCACCTATGTTCGCTTCTCCAAGCTCCTCCAACACGCGCTGGGATCGTTGAACGGCGTGATGGAACTCGTCCACATCAATGCCGAGAACGTTGCCCGTAAAGAGCTCGAGCTTTGCGATGGCCTTGGCAAAATTATTCCGCGCTCCTCGATAACGCGGTCTCGTAACAATCAAATGATACGCTGCTGCGGCCTGGATGATTGCCTGAAAGAAAATTCGGCTCTCTTCCGTCCTTCCCTTCCAAACCTCCTCCCACGCCTCATGAGCTTCCCAGAACTGCCGGTCGTTAAACAGCGCGACGCCGTGCCGAAACATCTGCCATTCGGCTTCGTCGAACGCGGGCGGTTCGAGGTTCGTTCGGTCGATCTCTTCAATGCGTTTCTTGCGCGGCGGCTTCATGGACGCAAGATACGCTAATCTTCACACAGAACAAACTTCTACTGATGCGCCAAGATGACGTTGCTTCTCACATCCGATTTTGTTAATATGACGCCGTTCAAAAAATCAGCCTTCCACTCACCGGTAGGAGGAACTCTATGTCGGATAGCGCGCGCGGCGTATGGGGTTCGCGGTTAGGCTTTGTTCTCGCAGCGGCAGGTTCGGCCATCGGTCTCGGTAACATCTGGCGCTACCCATACGTGACCGGCGAAAACGGTGGGGCTGCGTTCGTCCTTCTCTACCTTGCCTGCGTGTTGCTCATCGCCCTCCCCGTCCTGATCGCGGAGCTTTCTCTCGGTCGCCATACGACGCTCAACCCCGTGGGTGCATTCAAGTCTCTGAGCCGATCAAAGTACTGGCCGCTCGTCGGCTATCTCGGCGTTATTACCGGCGTCGGCATTCTCTCATTCTACCTTGTCATCGCCGGCTGGACGCTCGGCTACATCGTGAAGGAAGCGACGGGGCAGGTCGGGTCGTTCAGCGACTTCGTGCGCGACCCGGTGAGTGAGATCGGCTACTTCACGGCGTTTTTGCTTCTCACCATGTATATTGTCGCGGGCGGTGTGGAAAAAGGCATCGAACGATGGTCGAAATTGCTGATGCCCGCACTCTTCGTGCTCTTGGTCGGCTTAATCGCCTACAACATGACGTTAGAAGGAGCGGCGGCGGGAATTGAGTTCTATTTGAAACCGGACTTCTCGAAGATCACCGGCACCACAGCCCTCGCGGCATTAGGACAAGCGTTCTTCTCGTTGAGTCTTGGCATGGGAACGATGATCACGTACGGCAGCTACGTCTCGAAACAAGAGAATCTCCCTCTCAGCGCTGGAGCCGTGGCTCTTTCCGACACACTGATCGCATTTCTCGCGGGGCTTATGATTTTCCCCGCACTGTTCTCCGTCGGCGTCGCACCGACGGCAGGCCCATCGCTCGTCTTCGAAGTCCTTCCGAACATCTTCGCGCAAATGCCGGCCGGACAGTTTGTCGGCATCGCGTTCTTCGTCCTGCTCGCCATTGCCGCATTAACATCGACCATCTCGTTGCTCGAGGTTCCCGTTGCCTTCCTGGTTGACCAAAAGAAGTGGAGCCGGAAGAAAGCCGTCATCATCATTTCCGCAGCCACATTCATCCTGGGTCTTCCCTCTGCTCTCTCGCAGGGCACGAGTGTGTTCTTCTCGACCGTGACGCTCTTTGGGAAGGAAGGGTTCCTCAGCATTATGAGTTTCCTGTTCAGCGATATTTCATTACCGGCGGGAGGATTTTTCATCGCCCTCTTCGTCGGATGGGTGTGGGGCGTCGATAAAGCTTCGCAGGAAGCTCTTCAGAATACCTCTCCCCGCGTTGCGACACTGATGAACGCCTGGAGCATCCTCATTCGCTACGTGTGCCCCGTGGTGATTCTTGCCATCCTGATTTCGACGATTGTGTAGGATACTCCAGTTGTGAGGGAGTCCCGCTCTAAAAACGAGCGGGACAGGTTGGACTCCCGAACATCCGAGTTCCTGACTACACGACATTTGACCACTCGATCGAGCATTACGGAGACAACGCACGACTGAGTTCCTCGACAAACTGTTGGAGATCACAGACTGGATTGCCCACAATATTTGGTGGCCGGAGATTCCGGGCGTGCCGGGCGTGGTGGTGCTGTTAGCCATCACGGGCATCTATCTCTCATTCAAAACGAATTTCATCCAAGTCATCAGCCAATCTCTTACCATCCATACGGAGACCTGAAACTATGGAGCAATTTCTTGATTACGTTGCGCTCTGGGTTGATTCCGCGGCTACCCAGGTGTGGAACATTATGGTTCCGGTGTTGTTCGGAGTCGGCTTCCTCCTGACCGTCCGCATCGGCTTCTTGCAATTTCGGAAGTTGGGCACGGGCCTGCGGCTCACGCTGAGCAAGAAGTCGCGTGCAAAGTCTGAGCGAGAAGGGGACGTAACTCCCTTCGCAGCGCTCTCGACCGCGTTGGCCGCGACCGTCGGCAACGGAAACATCGCCGGTGTTGCAACCGCTATCACCTGGGGAGGCCCCGGAGCGATCTTCTGGATGTGGATTTGTGGATTGTTGGGAATGGCGACAAAGTACAGTGAGGCGGTACTTGGCGTCAAGTATCGTGAAAAACATCCCGACGGCACCATTGCCGGCGGACCGATGTATTACATCAAGTCCGGCCTGAACAACACCGGCTTCGCGAAGTTCCTGGCGGGCGCGTTTGCGGTCTTTGGCGCTGTGGCCGCTCTCTTCGGAACCGGCAACATGATGCAAAGCAATGCCATGGCAACGGCATTCGAGAGTGAGTTGGGGGTTCCCCGACTCATCACGGGTGTTCTGATCAGCATTCTCGTGGCTCTCGTCATCTTGGGGGGAATCAAACGCATTGGCAGCGTGGCGTCACGACTTGTTCCGGCGATGATTCTGGTCTACTTCGCCTTCGGCATTATCGTTCTGATTGTCAACATCGAGGGAATCCCGAAGGCGTTTGCGATGATCTTTGAATATGCTTTTTCGCCTGCAGCAGCAAGCGGAGGGTTCCTAGGGGCCGCCGTAAGCCAGGCTATCCAATTTGGTGCTCGGCGCGGCATCCTCTCGAACGAAGCAGGCCTCGGCAGCGCCCCCATCGCCCACGCAGCCGCGCAAACACCGGGGCCGGTCTATCAGGGCCTCATCGGCTGTGTGGAGGTTTTCATCGATACCATCGTCGTCTGCACATTCACAGCAATCATCCTGCTTTCATCCGGAATATGGGAGAGTCAACTCGCCGGCGCGGCGATGACGGCAGGCGCATTCTCGGACGCCATTCCGATTCTCGGCGGGGCGGTCGTTTCCCTCGCCTCTTTTCTCTTCGGGTACTCGACGCTGATCGGCTGGAGCTACTACGGCGAACAATGTTTGAAATACCTCTTTGGTCTGAAGATCACCACCATCTATCGCATTGTCTTTATCGCTCTCACGTTTATCGGGTCACAGATTTCGATCGAGATTGTTTTTTACACGGGCGACCTAGCCAATGCCTTTATGGCGCTGCCGAATCTCGTGGGATTGATGCTGCTTTCCGGAGTTGTTGCTCGCATGACAAAGGAGGCTTTGCAGAGCGATCCTTTGTTCTCCAATACCTAAGCCAAGGAGTCACCACTTGGAATCGATCATCGATCAATTCACCGTCGCCGTCGATCAGTTTGCCGCCACGGTGTGGAACGTCATGGTGCCGGTGCTGTTCGGCATCGGATTGTATCTGACTGTGCGAAACCGCTTCGTTCAGTTTCGAAAACTCGGTGCTGCACTGAAGCTTGTCTTCAGCAAATCCGCCCGATCGGGCGGCGGCGAAGGCGATGTCTCTCCTTTCGCAGCGCTCTCGACTGCGCTCGCGGCAACAGTGGGAAACGGAAACATTGCCGGCGTGGCGACGGCGATTTTCTGGGGTGGTCCCGGCGCGATCTTCTGGATGTGGGTGTGTGGAGTGTTAGGGATGGCAACGAAGTACAGCGAAGCGGTCTTGGGGGTGAGATTCCGCGAGAAACATCCGGACGGAACAATTGCCGGCGGGCCGATGTACTACATTCGGGCCGGATTAAACAATTCGGGATTCTCAAAATTCCTTGCAGCTGCGTTTGCCGTCTGTGGAGGCATTGCCGCGTTCGGAATCGGCAATATGGTGCAGAGTAATCAGATGACGTTGGCCTTTCACAGCGAGTTCGGCGTTCCACCGATTGTTTCCGCCATCACCATCACACTGCTCGTCGCACTCGTCATTCTGGGAGGCATCAAACGAATCGGCGCAGTGACTTCGAGACTGGTGCCGGGCATGGTGCTGCTGTACGTCGGCGTCGGTTCGATTGTCTTGCTGCTCAACATCACCAACGTGCCGGCAGCCTTTGTGTTAATCTTCGAGCATGCGTTCTCACCGGCCGCGGCGAGTGGAGGGTTTTTGGGGGCCGCCGTCAGTCAGGCCATACAATTCGGCGCGCGGAGAGGAATTTTTTCGAACGAGGCGGGACTCGGCAGCGCACCCATCGCTCATGCCGCTGCGCGCGCTCCCTCGCCGCAATATCAAGGCTTCATCGGCATTGCGGAGGTTTTTATCGACACCATTCTCATCTGCACGTTCACGGCGTTGATTCTGCTCTCATCCGGAATGTGGACAAGCGGCCTAGAAGGTGCAGCGATGACAGCGAGAGCGTTCGGGGATGCAATACCGGGCGTGGGCGGGCTTGTCGTCGCAACAGCATCCTTTCTCTTCGGATACTCGACGCTGATAGGCTGGAGCTACTACGGCGAGCAGTGCTGGAAGTACTTGTTCGGTTGGAAGATCGGGGTGCCGTATCGGATTGTCTTTCTCGCGCTCACATTCATTGGCGCCCTTAGCTCGATTCAGTTCGTCTTCTTCCTCAGTGATGTTGCCAATGCCTTCATGGCGCTGCCGAATCTCATCGGCTTGACGTTGCTCTCCGGCTTGGTCGCAAAGTCGACACGAGAAGCGTTGGAGCGTGCTCATCTCTGAGAGCGACGGGGGATCGATCACCGCGACGGATGAGTATTCTCGAGTGGCGTCAGGAGTTACCTCCTGACGCCCCGACAAGTCGGGGCGGAATTTCCCGAAAAATCGATCTATGCAGTGTCAGGACGAAAGTCCTGACACCACCCTACCGTCTTTTTCAACACCTTTAGAGAGCGATGGTTTGAATTCATCTGTGAATCTGTGGTAAGTCTCTTAAGTGTTTTTCTTGAGAAAAAATCTTGGATTGGAGAACACGCTGAGTAGATACCGAAAATCAATACAAGAACATCGGCTTGCCGAGCAGGTGGGCAACCTTCGGGCGATAGTTCTCAGCATCATACAGCTCTTCAACATCCACTCGCTTCACCCCCTGCATGAGCGTCTCGATGGGGACGGTGGTGTATTTTCCTTCACGCAGCGCAACCATCCTCCCTGTTTCTTTTCGCAATGCGAGGTCGGTGGCTAAGCTCGCGAAGCTGATGGCAACCATGCGGTCGAGCGCGTCCGGCTCGCCGCTGCGCATGAGGTAGGCTACTTGCTGATAGACTGTGTGCACGCCCGTGAGCTTCTTGATTGCCTGCTCGGTGACTGCGCCGATACCGCCGAGCTTACGATGACCGTACGCATCTTCTTCTCCGTACTCCACCACCTGCCCGCCGATCAGATGCGCGCCCTCCGAGATGGTCATAATGGCGTAGTTGCTGGGGTTCTGTGATTTGTCGTCTAGAAGAAAGCGCGCTAACTTTTCGACGTCGAACGGTACTTCCGAGATAATGGCCCGCTCCACGCCGGCGAGGTAGGCGGAAATGAGCGATGTTTCTCCCGAGTTCCGCCCGAACAACTCCACGACCGCGATCCTCTCGTGCGAGCCTGCCACCGTCCTCAACGCCGTGATGAAATCGACGCTGCGCGTCACGGCTGTCGAAAAGCCGATACAATAGTCTGTCCCGTAGACGTCGTTGTCCATCGTTTTCGGGATGGCAATGACCGGTACTCCCTCCTTGTGCATCCGCACGGCGTAGCTTTGTGTATCGTCTCCGCCAATGGTGATCAGCACATCGATGCCGAGATGTTCGACCACACGCAAAACATGGGGGGTAAAGTCCGCACGGCCGTCCTTGTTGATCTTCTCATGCTCGGACGTTTTGAGGAACGCAGGAATGTCCTCCGTGCGCACTCTGGCGGGATTCGTGCGTGAAGTGTGGAGAAATGTTCCGCCGAAGCGGTCGATGGTGCGCGTGTTCAAACGGTTGAGCTGGATGACATTCCTTCCATCCGGATCCTTGGCTGTGGGGTCGTACTCTAACAGTCCCGCCCAGCCGCGACGAATGCCGAGGACTTCCGCTCCTTCTTCCGTCGCCCGGTAGACAACGGCTTTGATGCAGGGGTTGAGTCCGGGCACATCGCCCCCGCCGGTGAGTATTCCGATGCGCATAGGGTCCTTCTTCTTGAGTGCTTGCTACGGTTGAATGGCGTGTTACACCAACTTCTCCAACTTCCATCGCCGCATCTGCTCGAGCATGTCGTAGTCGGTGAGGTCGTACTGAATCGGCGTCACAGAAACATACCTGTTCGTGACAGCGGACTGGTCAGCATCGAGTTCCTTATCGACTTGCGCTAACGATCCGGTGAGCCAGAAGTATTCCTGATTGCCGGGGTCGCGCCGAACGTCGAAGCGGTCATCCCAAATCGATTTTCCCTGCCGTGTGACCCGAACGCCGCGAATCTGCTTCTCGTTGACTGGCGGGACGTTCACGTTGAGCAGCGTCCCCTCCGGTAGAGTGTGCTTCAGAACTTGCCGCGCGAGTTTTCGCGCAAACTTCGCTGCGTACGAGAAGTCGGGCGGGCCATACGTCGTCAGCGACACGGCAATGGAGGGGATGCCGAGAATTGTTCCCTCGGTGGCAGCCGAGACCGTCCCCGAATAGATGATGCTGATCGCCGTATTGCCGCCGTGGTTGATGCCGGAAACGAGTAAGTCGGGTTTGCGCTTGAGGAGCGCTTTCACGGCAAGCTTCACCGCATCGGCCGGTGTCCCTTCGACGGCGTAGCCGAAGAAGGTGCCGTTCTTGCGGAATTCCTTCACGCGCAGCGGATAGTTCATCGTGATGGCGTGGCCAACGGCGCTCTGCTGTTTGTCCGGCGCAACCACGATAATCTTGCCGATCTTTTTCAATTCGCGGGCAAGCGCTTCGATGCCCGGAGCATCAATACCATCATCGTTGGAAATGAGGATGATGGGGCGACGGCGCGTGCGGGTGGATTGCACTTTCATGATGTGCTCAAGATACGAAAAAGTTGGCACCACAACAACGAAGCCCAGAACACGTGGAGGCTTCTGAGAAATTCCCGTGCGACGTCGTGTTCAGTAGCTTTCCTCGTTCGACGGGAATTGCTTGCTCTTCACCTCCTCGACGTACTTTCCGACCGATGCGCGGATGAGGTCCGCAAGGTTGGCGTAGCGGCGCACAAAGCGCGGACGGAAGTCTTCATACAATCCGAGCATGTCGGATACGACCAACACCTGACCGTCGCACGCAGAACCAGCGCCGATGCCGATGGTGGGAATGGAGATGCTCTTGGATATTTTTTCGGCAAGCCGCGCAGGAATTTTTTCCAGCACGATCGCGAACGCACCCGCCTCTTCAAGAGCTTTTGCATCCGCGATGATTTGCTTTGCCTCATCGGGAGTTGCTCCCCGCGGCTGGTATCCTCCGAACTGGTGAATCGACTGCGGCGTCAGACCGAGATGTCCCATCACGGGAACGCCGGCCCGCACTGTTTTTCGCACCAACCCTGCTACCCGCACTCCCCCCTCGAACTTCACACCGCCCGCGCCAGTCTCTTTCATCACACGACCAGCATTGCGAAACCCTTCTTCATCGTTCGCCTGATAGCTCATGAACGGCATATCCACAACTACCATTGCGCGGTCGACGGCGCGAATCACCGCTTTGGCGTGATAGATCATTTCGTCGAGCGTAACCGGCAGGGTCGTTTCATGCCCCTGAAACACCATTCCCAACGAATCGCCGACGAGAATGAGGTCGATACCAGCCTGGTCGAGAAACCGCGCCGTAAGAAAATCATACGCGGTGAGGCAGGCGATCGTCGTTCCTTCGCGCTTCATCACGAGAATCGACCTTGTCGTGACGCGCTTGGGACCTGAGCCGGCGGAGTAATCTTTCATTGCGCGGTCCTTTATGTCCATGGGTTACAACGGCTGCACATGCTTTTCACGATCCTCTACCGTTGTTTCAAACTGAATCCCCCATGCCTCTTCGAACCCACGCCGGAGTACGTCGGCAACTTCTTCCAGGCGGACACGCCGACGCACAATCATTGCGAGGTCAATGGTCTTCTCTTCCAACGCCGCACGCATTGCTTGTTTTGAAGTCTCCGGGAGGTTGAGAACGTCAACGATTCCTTTGTGCGCGGGTCCGAGCAACAACGAGCCATGCTGCAGCACAACGTATTCTCCTCCATCCACTGCAAACCGACGCTGCGCGCTGCCGATCAGCTTCTTCCCCGCAACGCAAATCTCATAGCGTGCTGAACTGGTGAAGCAAACTCCCCCCGAAAACGTGCGGGAGAGCAAAGCAAAATCTGCCTGGTGCTGCTCCATCGCCGCGTCCACGCCGAGGAGGCGGAGGCCGTAGACTAATGCTTCTCCGATCTGCCTGTACGTTTCATGAATGCCCCTTCCCTGCGCCGGCATCGTTACGCAGTATGTCGCTTCATCGTCATGCAGAATGGCGCGCCCCCCCGTCGGCCGGTGCACGACATCGATCCCTGCGCGCCGTGCGGCCTCGCGGTCGACTGCATCAGACGACTGATTCCACCCCAGAGAGATGGCGGGCGGATCCCAACCGTAGATTCGAAGCGTTGGAGGTTGTAGTCCGCTCGAAACACGTTGTGCAAGCGTTCCGTCCCGCCTCATATTGTAGAAGCCGGAACGCTTGCCGCTGTATTCGAATTGCCAGATCATACTCGTCGAGGATGACCGGGAATAATGCCGCGCTTGCTCGCAGCGATAAACGCGAGGAGTGTTTGCACTTCGGGTGTTGGCTCGACCTCTTGCCGAATGCGCTCGACTGCCTGGGAGACGTTGAGATTGGACCGATACAGCAAGCGATAGGCCCGGTCTAACGTCTGCACCGCGTGTTCATTGAAGCCGCGACGCCGCAACCCGACGAGGTTGAGTTTCTCGAAGCAGAGCGGGTCTTGTCCCGCGAGAATGTAGGGCGGAACATCCTTCGTCACGCGCAGCCCGCCCCCCACCATCGTATGCTCGCCGATGACGACAAACTGATGCACAGCCGTGAGTCCGCCGAGGATAACATAATCCCCTAATGTCACATGTCCGGCCAGCGACGCGCAGTTTGCCAGAATCGCGTGGTTGCCGATAACACAATCGTGCGCTGCATGCGTGTACGCCATCAGGAGACAGTCGCTGCCGATCATTGTCGTGCCGCTGGCGGAGGTGCCGCGATTGAGCGTGGCATGCTCGCGCACCACCGTCCGGTCGCCGATGACGAGCGTGGTTTTCTCCCCCTTGTATTTGAGGTCTTGAGGAGGAGCGCTGATGGATGCGCCGGGGAAAATCTTGCAGCCACGACCGATACGCGCGCCGTTGAAGACCACCGCGTGCGGGCCGATCCATGTGCCGTCGCCGATGACGACATCCTCTTCGATGACGGCAAACGGTGCAACGACCACACCGTTCTCGATCTCCGCCTTACTGCTGACGTCTGCGCGCGGGTCGATGTGTGAACTCATGAACGTTCGGGCGTGGCCTTGGTGAGTGGTGTGTGGGTGGATGCAGCGTCAGCGCGGCCATCTTGCCGGTCCACAATCGCGGCAGTAAAATCCCCTTCTGCGACGAGAGCGCCGTCGACGTACGCCTTGCCGCGAATCTGGATAACCTTTGTCCGCCGGCTGATCATTTCGACATCCAGCACAAGCATATCACCGGGTACAACCGGCTTGCGGAACTTCACATTGTTAATCGCCATGAAGTAAACGAGCTTGTTGCCGGGATTCTCCGAGCCGTTCAGCAACAGGATGCCGCCCGCTTGCGCCATCGCTTCAATAATGAGCACGCCGGGCATCACGGGCTGGCCGGGGAAGTGTCCTTGGAAAAAATGCTCGTTGAAGGTCACATTCTTGACCCCTACGACGCGCTCGTCCATTTGGAAATCGACAATCTTGTCCACAAGCAGGAACGGATAACGATGCGGCAGGATGCGCTGGATGGCGTTGACGTCGAAGACAACGCCCTCCTTCTTTTCGTGCTGGTACTTACGGACGAGTTTCTTTTGTTGATAGAGTTTGCGGACTTTGCGTGCGAACTCGATATTGCTTGCGTGCCCCGGCCGCGCAGCAAGGATTTGTGCTTTCAGCGGCGCACCGATGAGTGCGAGGTCGCCCATGAGGTCGAGGAGTTTGTGCCGGGCCGGCTCGTTCTTGAAGTGCAAGCTCTTGTTGTTCAGCACCCCCGACGTGCCGAGGATGATGGCCTCGGAGATGCCGAGCTTCGCCGTGAGCTTCTCGATTTCATCATCGGAGAGGTCGCGGTCAACGATGACGATGGCGTTGTCGAGGGTGCCGCCTTGGATGAGGCCTTGATCCCGCAGCATCTCGACTTCGTGAAGGAAGCAGAAGGTGCGTGCCGGTGCGAACTCCGTAACAAATTCCTTTTCCAGATTGAATAAGCCGGTATGCTGACTGCCGAGCGCCGGGTTGTGGTAGTCGACCATGACCGTTACGCGATAGTCGTCGGTTGGAAGCGCGACGATGTCGACCCCCTTCTCCTCATTCTGATAGCGGATGGTCTGGTCGATGATGAGATAGTCCTTCGGTGCATCCTGTTCTTGCAAGCCGGCCTTGAGGATCATATCGACGAACGGTTTCGTGCTTCCGTCTCCAATCGGCGGTTCAATGTTGTCTAATTCGATGATGATGTTGTCCACTTGCATCCCGACGATGGCGGCGAGCACATGCTCGACCGTGTGAACACGTGCTTCGCCGATGCCGATGGTGGTTCCGCGGGCAACATCGATCACGTGGTCAACATCGGCGGGAATTTCCGGTGCGCCGCCGATGTCGACGCGGCGGAAGCGGATGCCGTAATTCTCCGGTGCCGGCTTGAAGGTCATCCTCGTCGTGACGCCGGTATGCAGGCCGACGCCTTCGAGGGTAACCGCTTTTTTGATAGTGTGTTGCTGAGCAAGCATGACGTGTTAGGAATGCGTGGACGACTTGTTGGCTTCGTCGATGAGAGACAACAGTTTTGTCTTGAGTTCCTGGAATTCACGCAACAGTTCAGGCAGCATGCGCGTTGCCGCCTCGATGCGGTGGGCACGTTTTTGTTCTTTTGCGGGATAGCCGAAGAACACCGCCCCTTCCGGCCCGAGCGACTTCGTCACTCCCGACTGCCCCAGGATGATCACGCGGTCGGCAATCTCCAAGTGTCCGCCGATACCCACCTGACCGCCAATCATCACATGCTTGCCGATCTTCACGCTGCCGCTAATGCCCGTCTGCGCTGCGATGACCGTGTGCTCGCCGATCGTGACGTTGTGTCCTACGTGGATGAGGTTATCCAGCTTGACGCCGCGTTGGATAAGCGTCTCACCGAGCGTCGCACGGTCAATGGTCGTGTTCGCGCCAATCTCCACATCGTCCTCAATCACCACGCGGCCGAGCTGGGGAATCTTCTCATACTCCCCGCTGGCGTTGCGTGCGAAACCGAAGCCGTCGCTCCCTACAATAGCTCCCGAATGCACAATTACCCGATCGCCGAGCACGCATTGGTGATACACTCGTGCTCCGGCGTAGAGCATACAATCCGCCCCGATCACAGCGCCCTTGCCGATGATGCACGCATGCCCAATCCGTGTGTTGTTGCCGATGACCGCATTGTCGTCGACCACAACGTAGGCACCAAGAGACACATTGGAGCCGAGCTTCGCAGAGGAGGAGATGTTCGCTGTTGGGTCGATGCCATACGGCAGCGGGTCGATGTGCGGAGTCAGTTGTTTGAACGCGTGGAGGAACGCGACGTACGGGTCTTGAACTTTGATGAGGGTGAGAGAGCGTTCGGACTTCGGTTTGAACTCGCGGGAGACGAGAACGGCGGATGCACGCGATGCCACAAGGTGTTTCTCGTACTTCGGGTTCGCAAGAAAGGTCAGGTCGCCCGGCCCGGCTTCTTCGATCTTGGCCACGCGAGTAATCTGGATGGTGCCGTCGCCGACGAGCTCCCCCTTCAACCATGATGCAAGTTCTGCCGCAGTCATGCAGGCCTTGTTACCGTTTGGGTGCAGGTGCGCCGCGCTGAAGCTTTGCCAACACCTTCGCGGTGAGGTCAAGCTTCTCGTTTGCATACATCAGAAGGATTTCACCGCTCTTGTCGAACACATAGTCGAACTCCTCTTCCTGCGCCACTTCCTGAATTGCCTTGAAGACCCTCTCTTGCACGGGCTTCATCAGCTCGTTCTGCTTCGCGAACAATTCACCGTTCTGCCCGAATTTTTGATTGCGGAACTCCATGATCCTCCGGTCGAGGTCCTGAAGCTCGCGCTCGGCCTCGGCGCGTCGTGCCTCCGTCATAATGAGCTTCCGCTTGTCGTACTCCTCGTACTTCCGCTGCCACTCTTGTTGCATCCGGACGAGCTCGTTTTGCCACTCCACGACGAACGCGTCGATCTGCTTCTGTGCATCCTGGGCATCAGGCAATTCTTTCATGATGGCTTCCGAACTGATGTGGCCGATCTTCGCCTGCGCGAACACGGCGCTCGTCCCCATGACGAGCAGGATAACCAGTGCAGCGATTCGATTCATGCTAAGCCTCGTTCTCAGACAAACAATGTCCCCGTCTGCCGGAGGCAGACGGGGCGGGAACTCGATTGGATGGACGGGCATCCGGTGGTCAGTTTACTTCCCGCGGGCGGGGGTTGTGCCCCGTTTCAAACGATCCAACACCCTGTGCGTGAGGTCGAACTTCGAGTCTGCAAACAACAGACTTGCGCCGTTCGCCTTGTCGAACACAAAGCTGAAGCCCTCTTCTTTGGCAACCCCTTCGATAACCTTCAGCACTTTCTCGCGGATGGGGCTTAACTTTCGTTCACGCGCTGTTACGGCTTCTCCCTGCCGCGGGTCGAACTTCTGTGCCTGAAACTCGCGCGCTTTCTGCTGCATGTCGGCGATCTCACGTTCCTTTTGTTCCTTCGCGGCCGGGGCAAGCATCGCCTGTTTCTTCTGGTAATCCTCAACTTCGCGCTGGATGTTTGTCGCCATCTTTTCCAACTCATCCTGCCAGCCCTTGACCATAGTTTCCAACTCCCGCTGTGCCCGTTGCGCCTCGGGCAGATCACGCAGAATGACCTCGGAATCGACAAACGCAATTTTCACCTGTGCGAGGACGGGCACTGCC
Source organism: Bacteroidota bacterium (assembly GCA_041695045.1). Lineage (GTDB taxonomy): Bacteria > Bacteroidota > Ignavibacteria > UBA10030 > UBA10030 > JBGFRR01. The sequence goes on along the minus strand of JBGFRR010000008.1, from coordinate 20,540 downwards.
GCCAAACCGAGAATGAGAAGGGGGATGAAATATTTCTTCACGATGACCTCTTAGGTATGGGATGAATGATGAATAGATGCAATCAACACTTAGAACCCGCGCCCGAACTGGAAGTGGAACTTCCATCCCGGCGCCGGACCTCCCCGCAACGGCGCATCGAACCCGTAGCCGTAATCGAAACCCACAAGTCCGATCGGGTTGATGAGTAACCGAACGCCGACGCCAGCCGATCGGCGCAGGTCGAACGGGTCTTGAATCGCATGGTCGAGCCACACATTGCCGGCTTCCGCGAACGCCAACGTATAGATGGGAATGGGATTGACCGCCAACGCATACCGCAGTTCCACCGAGTGCTTGATCATCGACTTACCAGCGCCGAACCTCTCACGCGGGCCAACGCTGCGGTCCTCATAACCACGGAGCGGCGTTGTAGCGAACTGGCCAAGCCCAGTACCCCCCATGTAGAAGAACTCTTGCGGCGGAATGCGACCGTTATCGGCAAACTCGAAAATGAATCCGATCGTGCTCGATGTGGCTAGCGCAAGCTTGTTGATGCCGAAGAGCGGCACATACCAGTCGGCATTGAACACGTGCTTGTGGTACCGTGCGTTGCCCGGGAGGAACGGTCCGCCGTTGATTTCCGTGAGCAGCGAGAAGTTCGACCCTTGCGACGGGAAGATCGGGCTATCGGTACTGTTTCGCGAGATCACCTGCGAAATCGTGTACTGCGTGGTGATGCCCTCGATGTGGAACTCGCCACCAAACTTCACGTCGTTGCGCTGAAAGCGGAAGGTCCAGTCTCCGCGGAAGAAATCGTCCGGCCAGCGGAAGCGACGCCCTACACGGACCGATGCACCGGTGAGACGCAGGTCGTAAAAAAAGATTTGCCGCGTGTCAAAGAGGTTGACGCCGAACAACGTCGGCGTGTCGTAGAGCCACGGCTCCTGGAACCCGATCGAGAACGTGCGGAAGCGATTGCCTTCGCCGAACTGCCAGTCGAAGTTCAACACCTGCCCTCCGCCGCCCTTAAACGGCTCGGAGAGGGAGAAATTGTTGAAGGTGAGGCCCAGCGCGCCGTTGAAGCCAAAGAGCCCGCTGTAGCCGACAGACATGTTGAACGTGTCGCTCGACTTTTCTTCCACCTCGTACACAAGGTCGACGGTCTTGTCGTCGACCGGACGGATATCCGGCTTGATTTTTTCGGGGTTGAAGTAATTCAACTGCACCAACTGCCGAGCGCTCCGAATGACGAGCTGTCGGTTAAAGTCGTCGCCCGGACGGGTATACAGCTCACGGCGAATCACTTTCTCGTAGGTCTTCGTGTTGCCCTTAATCGTTACCTGGCCGATTTTGAACCGGTTCCTCTCGCGAACATGGAGAACGATATCCACGCTGTCCTCGGCGACCCGAATTTCTTCCGGCTCAACCTGGAAAAAAAGGTAGCCGTTGTCCATGTAGAGAGAGGTAACGTCGTTTTCGCTTTCGTTGCGATACAGGTTTTGCTCGAATTTCTCCTTGTTGTAGATGTCGCCGCTCTGGAAGCCAAGTCGTGCCGAGAGCACTTCGTCCGGATACACCGTGTTCCCTTCCCACACAATGTTGCGGACTCTGTATTGTGGGCCTTCGTAGACGTAGATGTCGATCGTCAACAGGCGCTTCGTGTCATCGTATGAGAGCGAATCGGTGAGAATCTCCGCATCGCGGAAACCGTGCTTCTGGTAGTACTTGACGATGAGCTTCTTGTCCTCTTCGTACTTCTTCCGGTCGAAACGGTTGCTCTGCCAGAATTTCCACCAGCGCCGCTCGCTGATTTCCTTCATGGCGCCTTTGAGGTCGCCGTCGTCCCTATGCTTATTCCCGAAGAATCGAATGCGATCGACCTTCACCCGCGGCCCCTCGTCGATCGTCAGCTTCAGGACCATCCGGCCGGCAACAGCGGCGTCATCGGGGACTAACTGAGCGTCAACCGTCGCGTTGAGGTAGCCGTCCTCCTCGTACTTCGCTCTGATCTGACGGACAACGGAACTCATATCCTGTTGAGTGACAATCTGCCCGCGCGTCAGGTTGACGATTTTCATGATGTCGCTATTGCTGAGGGCGTCATTTCCTTCAAGCTCAACGCGCTCGAGGCGAGGGTTTTCCTCGACTCGGATGAGCACATAGACCCCCTCTGGCGTCCTCCGCTCGATGAGTATCTGGACATCTCGAAACAGTCTCAGCCCATACAACCGCTCAATGGCGATGCGTGTCTGCGAGCCGGGGATGGTGATTTCGTCGCCGACCTTCAGCCCCGTGTTCGCGATGATAGCGTTGGCGTCCGCGGTGCGTTGTCCTTCGACGCTCATGCCGAGGATGCGGTACACCTCCGGACGCTGCTGTGCAACAAGAGTAGGGAAAATAAACAGACTGCAGAGGAGAAGCGCAGCACACTTAGAGTTTCGCAACACTTTTGAGAAGCCTTTCCACATATGCTATGTGCTTGCCGGACGTGGTGTGTAGCTGTTCGCTGGTCATGCCGAACCGACGTTCCCGCTGCTGGTACGAACGGATGGTATGGTAGAGATGGTTCCTGCGGAAATCCGGCCAGTACGCATCTTCGATGTAGAGCTCACTGTAGGCTACTTGCCAGAGGAGAAAGTTGCTGATTCGCAGCTCACCGCTCGTCCTGATAAGCAGGTCGGGGTCGGGAATATCCTTCGTCGTTAAGTATCTGGAGATGCTTTCTTCGGTAACATCATCTTCCCTGAGGAGGCCGTTCCGCACATCGGAGACAATCCTCCGGAGGGCGTTCGTAATGTCCCATCGGCCGCTGTAGCTGAGAGCGAGCACAAGCGTCAAGCCGGGGTTGCTGTTCATCAGTTTAATTGCGTCGAGCAACTCATCCTGCACTTCATGCGGAAGCGCAGAGATTTCCCCGATAGCTTTGAGCTGGACTTCGTTCTGATGCAATTTGTCCCGTTCATCCCGCAACGCCTTGAGCAGCAATCGCATGAGCAGTGAAACTTCGTCTTGCGGACGATTCCAGTTCTCCGTCGAGAACGCATAGAGCGTCAGGTATTTCACGCCGAGCTGTCCACAAGCCTCCACGACATCACGGACGGAGTTGACACCCTCATGATGTCCAGCAATGCGCGGTAACCCACGCCGTTTTGCCCAGCGTCCATTCCCATCCATAATAATGGCGATATGGGTGGGGATGGCACCTGAACTCTTGAGTTGCTCCTGCAACTCTTTGTCCCGTCCTGTTGCTTGCTCTAATGCCACTGTCAATCCGAATGTTGGGAAAAATTGCTTGCGCGCAACGATGAATGTAACCTTTTTTGTAGCGAAAGTCAAAGAACAATCCGGCGCGCACGTATCGATGCTGACAACTTGCCAGAAGATCTCTCGGATGTGGGGGTGATTACCCTCTCTCATCAAAAAACCTCAGCCACGATTCGTTAGACGAGTGAAAGCGAGAATCGGCTTGCTTGACTGCCCCTCCAATTTGTGTTATATTGACCCCGGAAACTTTTAAGGAAGCGGGCTCGTTTTACCATCGGGCCGCTTTCTCATTCGGATCACTTTTGAGCGTAGCATTATGGAAGGAAATTTTTCGAACCGCGTCCAAGATGTCATCCGCCTCAGCCGCGAAGAGGCACTCCGACTCGGCCACGACTACATCGGGACGGAGCACCTGCTGTTAGGCATTATCCGCGAGGGGGAAGGGATCGCGGTCAAAATTCTCAGGAACCTCGGCGCCGACCTCTATCGGCTCAAGAAAGCCATCGAAGACACTGTGCGAACATCCGGCGGGACACTGACCATCGGCAATATCCCACTGACCAAGCAAGCCGAGAAAGTCCTCAAGATCACCTACCTCGAAGCAAAGCTGTACAAGTCTGACGTCATCGGGACAGAGCATCTCTTGCTCTCCCTGCTCCGGGATGACGACAACATCGCTGCGCAAATCCTCCATCAATTCAACGTGCACTACGACGTTGTGCGCAACGAACTGGACAACATCATATCCGGCAAACCCTCTACACCACCGAGCCAACACACCGGCGAGAAGAAACAGGAGCGTTCCAAAACACCGGTGTTGGATAATTTCGGCCGCGACCTTACAAAACTCGCCATAGAAGATAAGCTTGACCCGATCGTGGGAAGAGAGAAAGAAATCGAGCGTGTTGCTCAGGTGCTGAGCCGCCGCAAGAAGAACAACCCTGTCCTCATCGGTGAGCCGGGCGTCGGTAAGTCAGCCATTGCCGAAGGTCTTGCTCTCCGCATCGTCATGAAGAAAGTGTCGCGGGTGCTCCATGATAAGCGCGTCGTAACGCTCGACCTTGCTGCGCTGGTTGCCGGAACAAAATACCGCGGGCAGTTTGAAGAACGCATGAAGGCTGTGATGAATGAGTTAGAAAAAGCGAAGGACGTCATCCTCTTCATCGATGAACTGCATACGATTGTCGGTGCGGGGGGTGCAAGCGGCTCGCTCGATGCATCGAACATGTTCAAACCGGCACTGGCTCGCGGCGATCTGCAGTGCATCGGTGCAACGACGTTAGACGAATATCGCCAATACATCGAAAAGGATGGCGCTCTGGACCGCCGGTTCCAGAAGATCATGGTCGACCCGACGACCGTTAAGGAAACCATCCAGATTTTGGAAAATATCAAGCATAAGTATGAAGAGCACCACGGCGTCCGATACTCCGACACGGCCATCGAAGCGGCCGTGCGGTTGAGCGACCGCTATATCACCGACCGCTACCTGCCGGACAAGGCCATCGATGTGTTAGATGAAGCTGGCTCCCGTGTGCATCTCGCAAACATTATTGTTCCGAAGGAAATCCTCCATCTGGAGGAGGAAATCGACAAGATTAAGCAAGCGAAGAACCAGGTTGTCAAAAATCAGAACTTCGAAGAAGCCGCCCGGTTACGTGATCTGGAAAAGAAGTTTTTGAGCGACCTCGAAATCGCCAAACGCGAATGGGAGATCAAGGCTCAGGACACAATTTATGAGGTAGAAGAAGAAGACTGTGCGGCTGTGGTTGCTATGATGACCGGCATTCCGGTTCAAAAGGTTGCCCAGAGCGAATCGGAGAAGCTGTTGAAGATGGATGATGCCCTCAAGAAAAGCGTCGTTGGGCAGGATGAGGCCATTGAAAAGCTTACGAAGGCCATCCGTCGTGCACGTGCAGGCCTAAAGGATCCGAACCGGCCGATCGGCTCATTCATCTTCCTCGGACCCACGGGCGTCGGAAAGACGGAGATGGCGAAAGCACTCGCTCGCTACTTGTTCGATTCCGAGGAGGCCCTGATCCGCATCGACATGAGCGAGTACATGGAGAAATTCTCCGTGTCGAGGCTTGTCGGCGCGCCTCCGGGTTATGTCGGTTACGAAGAAGGCGGGCAGCTCACGGAGAAGGTTCGCCGCAAGCCGTACTCCGTGGTGTTGTTAGATGAAATCGAAAAAGCACATCCGGACGTTTTCAACATCCTGCTGCAAGTGTTGGACGACGGCATTTTGACCGACAGTTTAGGCCGTCGTGTGGACTTTAAGAACACGATCCTCATTATGACGTCCAACATCGGCTCACGGGATATTCGTGTGACGGGTGGATTCGGCTTCGGCACGCAGTCCGGCAACGACAAGTACAAGGCGATGAAGTCGAATATCGAAGACGCCCTCAAGCGGGTCTTCAACCCCGAATTTCTCAATCGCGTCGATGATGCCATCACCTTCCACAACCTCGAACGCGAGCACATTCTGCAGATTATCGACATCGCTTCGCAGGAACTGTTGGTGCGTATGACGTCGATGGGCATTACGGTGGAATTGACGCGGAGTGCGAGGGAGTTCCTCGCGGACAAGGGCTTTGATCCCGCATTTGGGGCCAGGCCGCTCCGTCGTGCCGTGCAAAAATATGTCGAGGATCCGCTCGCCGAAGAGATACTCAAAGGCACGTTTACCTCGGGCAGCAAGGTCAAGGTAAAATACATTAAGAAAACTGATGACCTGCGATTCGTCGATTCATCAAAAGACAAGGGCGACGACGAGATTAAGGAACTGGGCGAAGAAGTCCTCGACCAGAACTAACACTGACCTTCCATAACGCAGAAAAAACCTCGGTGATGAGCCGAGGTTTTTTTATGCCCGGAAACAACAATCCCCCGAATTGCTCCGGGGGATTGATTGGGCTCTGACCTACCTGCCAGTAGGCAGGGTTGTGTCGTGGTTTAGACTTTCACAACATCACGAGCCTGGAGACCTTTCGGGCCGCGCTCGACTTCGAACTCGACCATGTCTCCCTCATTCAGGTTACGGAAACCATCACCCTTGATCGCCTTGTAATGAACGAAGACATCTTCGCCGCCGGCGCGCTGGATGAAGCCGTACCCTTTCGAAGTGTTAAACCACTTCACGGTACCTCGTTCCATGATGGAACCTCCTCTCAGAGTGTGATTGGATGCGTACAGCCTGCTGGGCCTTACAACGCTACTCCGGAGATTACTCTCCGACCCTTGTCCAGATGAATCCTTCCTGGGGTCTGCAAGCTTACGAACTTCTCTGATCGAAGCTCCATCGAACTCACATCCCGATCTGTATCGGGACATCCGCCACAGCGGACAAGGTACAGGCAACAACGGTGTACTGTTAATTGCAGCACCAACTTAGCGATTTCATCAACGACATGCAAGCGAAATCGTCATCATCGTATTCCTATAACCGGAATTGATGAAAAACATAACTTTCGGGAGGGAGTTTGATGCTCTTCCGATCTCCTTTTCCACTCTTACTCTCCAAGATACAACCCTGCACCCGGACCTACCGGCAACTCAAGCAACAGCCATCCCACCAGGAACAGCGACCAGCCGATGAGAAAGATGACCGAGTACGGCAGCATCATCGCAATGATGGTACCGATGCCGGAGTCCTTCTTATACTTCTGCGCGAACGCGACGATGAGCGCAAAGTACGACATCATCGGTGTGATGATATTTGTCGTTGAATCACCAATGCGATACGCGGCCTGCGTGAGCTCGGGCGTGTAGCCAAGCAGCATGAACATCGGGACAAAAATGGGAGCCATGATCGCCCACTTTGCCGACGCGCTACCCATAAAAAGGTTCAGGAACGCCGCAACGAAAACAAAACTGACGATGAGTGGGATGCCGGTCAAACCGATCGATTTCAAAAGCTCTGCACCGCGGATGGCTGTAATGATTCCGAGGTTTGTCCATGAAAAGTACGCCACAAACTGCGCCGCACAAAATACGAGCACGATGTACACGCCCAGATTACTCATCGCCTTGCCCATCGCGTTGACAACATCCGTATCGTTGCGCAACGATCGGGTCACAATGCCATAGGCAAGACCGGGCAGCAGAAACATGAAAAAGATCAGGGCAACGATTCCTGAGAGGAAAGGCGAATGAAGGATGTCTCTCGTTTTCGGGTCGCGCAGCACGCCGCTTTCGGGAACAACGGCGAGCAGAAGGAGCACAAGGAAGAGCAGCGTCGTCACGCCGGCAACTTTCAGCCCGCGTCGTTCGACCGGTGAGAGGCCTTCGATAGCAAGCCCCGCATCATCTCCTTCGTACCGACCGAGGCGGGGCTCCACGATGCGCTCGGTGACCCATGTGCCGAGGAATGTGAGCAAGAATGTTGAGCCGAACATAAAGTAATAGTTCGCCGCTGGATTGACTTTGTACGTTTCATCGACGATTTTCGCCATTTCCTCGGTGATGCCCGCGAGCAACGGGTCGACAGTCCCAAGTACGAGATTAGCGCTGTATCCTCCTGAGACTCCGGCAAATGCGGCCGCCATTCCCGCCAACGGATGTCGGCCAAAGGCTTGGAAGATGACACCGGCAAGCGGAATGAGAATCACATACCCCGCTTCCGACGCAGCGTTGGACAAAATGCCGGTAAATACGATTACCATGGTAATCAGCTTTTTCGGCGCGGAGAGCACCATCGCCCTCACGCCGGCCGACAGCAACCCCGATCCCTCGGCAACGCCAACGCCTAACATCGCCACGAGAACCGTTCCGAGCGGCACGAAACCAGTGAAGTTTGTCACCATCGTCGTCACAATCCGCCGCAAACCGTCGCCGTTCAACAAGCTCACAGGCACGATCTCCTTGCCCGTCGTAGGATGGATGGCCGTGTAACCGATTGCTTCGATCATAGCGGAGACAACGATCACCAGTCCCGCAAAAATGATGAATAACGTTGCCGGATGGGGCAGCGTATTCCCCCCCCATTCAACAATATCGAGAAAACGGTAGAGCGCGCTCCGTTTCGGTGCAACTTGACCAGTCATTCTTCCTCCATCGATTGATCGTCCTTGTAGGTTGGATGTTCCAAGAGTATATTCACTGCCGTGAGCAAACAAACGCCCACCATGTGAAGCGTGAAGGTAGAGAAAGAGAGTATCAATTTCAATGAAGAATGATTCTGATAACGAGGGAAACAAAAAACCCCGACGCGCACCGTTCACGTCGGGGTAAGGGAGGTTTACAGAGCCCGAGAAGGCAGGATGATGACGGGCTCACTTCTTCTAACACCCCACTGAGCGGAAATGTTCCACAGCCCGCGAGACAGTTCGACCGTCTCCGTTGACGATGGAAATACAATCAGTTAGGGATGTTTTCGGTGGCGAAAGAGAAGAAATTTTTGTTTCTTCTTGGCACTGAATCCCTCATTGCTGCATCCGCCTACCTCAGAGGATTTCTATGCCCAACACACTGACAATCACAGACAATCGCACAGGCAAGACGTACGAAGTCTCCATTGAGCATGACACCATCCGGGCGATGGACCTTCGTAAGATCAAAGTCAACGACGACGACTTTGGGATGATGTCGTACGACCCGGCGTTCATGAACACAGCATCGGTGAAGAGCAAGATCACATTCATCGATGGCGACAGGGGGATCCTGCATTATCGCGGCTATCCCATCGAGCAGCTTGCGGAGAAGTGCAACTCGTTTCTTGAAGCCGCTTACCTGCTCATCGAGGGTGAGCTTCCAACACCGTCGCAGCTTGAACAATGGCGGAACAACATTAAGAACCACACCTTCGTGCACGAAAACGTCAAGAAGCTGATGGAAGGCTTCCGCTACGACGCGCATCCGATGGGCATGTTCATCAGCACGATTGCCGCCCTTTCAACATTTTACCCCGAAGCGAAGAACATTCACGACCGCGAGACGCGCCGGAAGCAAATCTACCGCCTCGTGGGGAAAGTGCCGACCATCGCTGCATTCGCCTATCGTCATTCCAAAGGGATGCCGTATGTCTATCCCGACAACCAACTGACGTACGCCGGTAATTTCCTGAGCATGATGTTCAAAGTCGCCGAACCGGTCTACAAAGTTGACCCCGTGCTCGAGCACGCGCTGACGGTGTTGTTCATTCTTCACGCCGACCACGAGCAGAATTGTAGCACGAACGCAATGCGGAGCATCAGCAGTTCCTACGTCGACCCATACTCCGCGTGTGCAGGAGCGGCAGCGGCACTGTGGGGACCGCTGCACGGCGGCGCCAACGAAGCCGTCCTCAAGATGCTCGACGAAATCGGCACGAAGGATAACGTGCCTGCCTTTATTCAAGAAGTGAAGGAAGGCAAAGGCCGGTTGATGGGGTTTGGGCATCGCGTGTATAAGAACTACGACCCGCGTGCGAAAGTCATCAAGAAGCTTGCCTATGAAGTCTTCGAGGTTACGGGCAAGAACGAGAAACTCGACATCGCGCTCGAACTCGAACGCATTGCACTCGAGGATGAATATTTTGTCAAACGAAAACTGTATCCCAATGTCGACTTCTACTCCGGCTTGATTTATCAATCGATGGGCTTCCCGATGGACTTCTTCCCCGTCCTGTTTGCCATCCCACGCACCGTCGGTTGGCTTGCGCATTGGGAAGAGCACTTACTCGACAGCGATCAGAAGATTGCCCGACCCAGACAAATCTATCTCGGGCCTCCGAAGCGCAACTGGGTTCCGAGCGACAAGCGTACGTAGCATCTGAGCCTTCGATGGCTGCACCTCGTTCTTGAAATCCCGGCGAGGGGAATCCTCGCCGGGATTGATTTCCGGAACGGCAACAGTGATCATCTGGAATCAAACGCCCGCACTCAAGAGCGCGATGTATGAGCTTGTTCCCGCGTTTGCTCTCTCATCCTTCCTTGTGTATCTTGTCAGCACGTTCACTGCTCCACCATCGAACACAGCATGGCCAAACGACACAGCAGCTTAGTCCCTCTTGCGCGCGACCATTACCACGGTTTATTGCTCGCGCTGCGCCTTCAGCAAGGTGAGAAAGCGCTTGAACGACTGTGGTCGCATGACCCGGCATGGCAGGCGAAGTATGTTGTGGACTTCTACGAAAAAGATTTGAGTCATCACTTTGAGGCCGAGGAACGGGGCCTCTTCCCGTTCATCACAGACGTGGATGGCGCACAACCGCTCGTCGATGACCTCCTGCGCGATCATCGCCGGTTTGAACAGTATGTCGAAGAGTTCCGGGCAGACGCTTCACAGGCGACACGAGAGCGCTTGGCAGAGTTCGGCAAGCTGTTGGAAGAACATATCCGAAAAGAAGACCGCGTGCTCTTCCCGCTCCTGGAAAAAGAAGCTGCGCCCGAGGTTCTTGAGACCATCAAACAGAAAATGGGACCGTACTACCATGGATAGAATCCGAACCAGAAGGAGTTTACTATGAGGATCAAGCTCAACGATATCCAGATCAACTATGTTGAACGCGGCATGCCGCAGGGATTGCCGGTCGTGTTCATTCACGGCTTCCCGTTTAATCATTCGATGTGGGAGCCGCAGATGCTCGCGCTGCCGAACGAGTATCGGGCTATTGCCTTCGATGTCCGCGGTCACGGTGATAGCGACGCGACAGACGGCATCTATAGTATCGAATTTTTTGTCGAGGATCTCATCGGGCTTCTCGACCACCTTGTCTTGAAACAGGTCGTGGTCTGCGGACTCTCGATGGGCGGATACATTGCGCTCCGGGCAATGGAGCGGCACCCGGAACGATTCAAGGGTCTAATCCTCTGCGACACACGCAGCGAAGCCGATCCGAACGAGGGAAAGATAAAGCGTTCTGCCTCGATGAAAGCGGTGAAGACGAATGGCGTCAAGGCATTTGCGGAAGGATTCGTGAAGGCTGTCTTCGCGCCGCAAACCTTTCAGTCGAACGCTGCTGCTATCGAGACGGTAAGGAAGATGATCGAGGCGAATTCACCGCTCGGCATCTGCGGCACCCTGCTTGCCCTCGCCGCTCGTACGGACACGACCGCGTCATTGTCGGCTATCAAGGTTCCCACGCTTATTCTCGTCGGCGAACACGACGCACTGACGCCTGTTTCGGCATCTCTAGCCATGCATGAGAAGATTGCCGGATCGGAATTAGTCGTCATCCCCAACGCTGCACACATGAGCAACATCGAAAACCCTGAAGTCTTCAACTCCGCCCTTCTCAAATTCCTCAAACGGTTTTGAGTGATTCAATTATAAGAGGTAACTGCTCCGCATAAAATAAAAAACCACAGATTACACTGATTTTCACAGATGTTTTTTTAGAATTCATCTGTGAAATCTGTGGTTACATTTTTTTTCAGTGTTTTTGAGGAAATCAGTTGAACGTTAAAAATACGGCTGAGTAGATACTATAAGAGTTAAAAGGCCACCTTGAGTCAACCATCACCTCCGTCATCTCTCGCCCGTGTCATGGGGCAATGGGACCTCATTGCTCTCACGGTCAACGGGATCATTGGCAGTGCGATATTCTTTTTACCTTCCACAATTGCCGGATTAACAGGCGCGTTTAGCCCTTACGCGTACGTGCTCTGTGCGGTGGTAACGCTCACCTTCGTCCTCTCGTTTGCCGAGGTCTCAAGCCGGTTTGATTCTGCCGGCGGGCCATACCTCTATGCGTATGAAGCGTTCGGGAAGTTTGTAGGATTTGAAATCGGCTGGTTAGCGTACTTGACGCGACTTTCCGCCACCGGTGCGAACTACAATCTGTTCATCATCTACCTCGGACACTTTTTCCCCGAGATGGCTTCAGGTATCTTACGCGCATCGGTTGTCTTCGCCCTCCTTGCGATGTTCACCATCATCAATGTCCGCGGCATCAAGTACGGAGCATGGACAGTCGACACCATCACGATTGCCAAACTTCTCCCTTTGCTGATTCTGATCGTCGTTGGCATTGGATACGTCGAATCCGAGCACCTCGTCGTACAGGAACTTCCGCCAACGGAAGACTTGATGCGAGCGATGTTCTTGCTCACCTTTACCTACGGCGGGTTTGAAGTGGCGACGCTCCCCTCAGGAGAGTCCATCGACCCGAAGCGCCACGTCCCCCGCGCCTTGCTTGCCGCCCTGGCCATCGTGACCGCGGTGTATTGCCTTATTCAACTGATTTCCGTCGCCGTCTTGCCGACGCTGGCGTCGGAGCAACGCCCCACGGCAGCCGTCGCAACTGCTATCCTCGGTCCACGCGGCGGCGACCTCATTGCGTTCGGCGCTCTCGTATCCACTTTTGGATATTTTAGCGGCTCCATTCTCGCCGTGCCGCGACTGACCTACGCCCTTGCCGAGAAATACCAGCTCCCACAGTTTTTTGCCCGTATCCACACTCGATTTCGAACACCGCACGTTTCTATCCTGTTCTACTCCGTCGTGGTGTATCTCCTCGCCGTGTTTTCGGACTTCATCACGCTCGCCGCCGTGAGTGTTGTTTCCCGGTTAATCTACTACGTCACCACGTGCGCGGCGGTCCTGGTGTTTCGCAAAAAAGGTCCGGCGCCCTTCACCATGCCGCTCGGGCCAGTCATTCCCGTATTGGGCATTCTCTTTGCTCTCTATCTGCTCAGCTATCCGACGGCGAAGGAGGTCTACTTCACTCTTGGCGGCGTTGCTGTCGGCACCATCCTCTACCTGTTCGTGAAACAGAGTGACACGCGTAGACCGTAAATCGTTGGCTCAGCTTCAAGAGAAGATCATTCGCTGCAGACTTTGTCCACGTCTGGGTCGATGGCGCGAACAGATCGCCCGCGAGAAGACGCGGCGCTTTGCCGATTGGGACTACTGGGGAAAGCCGAATCCGAGCTTTGGTGATCCAAACGCTCGGCTGCTTTTGATCGGACTCGCCCCTGCTGCTCACGGCGGAAATCGGACGGGGCGCATATTCACCGGCGACCGCAGCGGCGACTGGCTTTACCGAGCTCTGAACAAAGCCGGCTTCGCCAATCAGCCCATGTCGGTATCGCGTGATGACGGTTTGAAGCTCATCAACTGTTACATTACCGCCACCTGCCGCTGTGCACCGCCGCTCAACAAACTGTTGCCATCAGAGATTCGCAACTGCCGACCTTACCTGCTACGCGAGCTTCAGTTGTTGCGGAATGTCAGAGTGATTGTTGGGCTTGGGAAAGTCGGGTTTGAGGCGGCGGTGGGCTCGTTTCAGGAGCTTGGTTGGTCGACGCTCGAGCACAAGCCGAAGTTTGGGCATGGCGTGGAATACGCTCTGAATGATCGCGTCACCCTGCTCGGCTCTTTTCACCCCAGCCAGCAGAATACATTCACCGGCCGCTTAACTGAGCCAATGCTTGACGCGGTATTCCGGAGAGCTAAGACACTTCTAACGGGTGTTGAAAAAGGAAACCGCCAAGACGCAAAGGACGCCAAGGTGAAGAACCAGCTTTGATATATCTTCGCGCTCTTGGCGTCTTTGCGGTTCATCTTTCATCGCGGAAGGGTTTTTCAACAGCCTGCTAAGGTCGCAGGGAAGCAACATGGTGTGTCCCTACGCAGAATTGACCTTTATGCATTCATTCGATAACTTGGGTGAAGAAAATCTTGTTAAGAGGATGATGCAATGCTGAATGAACAATCAAACATCGGATTCTTTTCAAAGACCGAGACTGAACCGTTCAAGCGTTTCCGCCGCTTACGAATGACCGAGGCCTTTCGCTCGATGGTGCGAGAGACCGAGCTTTCCGTCAAAGATTTCATCTACCCTTTGTTTGTTATGCCAGGCAGCAACGTCCGCAACGAAGTAAAATCGATGCCGGGCGTGTTTCAACTCTCGATCGATCAAACCGTCCGCGAGTGTGTCGACGTCAAAACGTTGGGTATTCCCGCCGTCATCCTTTTCGGCATCCCTTCCCACAAAGACGAGATGGGCAGCGAGGCGTACGATGAAGCTGGCATCGTGCAGATGGCGATTCGAGCAATCAAAAAAGAGATCCCAGAACTTGTCGTGATCACCGACGTTTGTTTGTGTGAGTATACCTCCCATGGCCACTGCGGCATCATCCGCGACGGCGAAATCATGAATGACGAATCCGTGGAGCTGCTCGCCAAAGAAGCGCTGACGCACGCTCAAGCCGGTGCCGATATGGTTGCGCCGTCCGATATGCTTGACGGAAGAGTAAAGGCCATCCGCACAATACTGGATGAACATGGCTTCCATCATCTGCCGATTATGTCCTACGCGGCAAAGTATGCCTCCGGCTTCTACGGCCCGTTCCGCGATGCGGCGGAAAGCACGCCGAAGTTTGGCGACCGGCGCTCGCACCAGATGGATCCCGCCAACTCCGACGAAGCCCTCCGCGAAGTGGAGCAAGACATTCTCGAAGGTGCCGACATCGTGATGGTGAAGCCCGCCCTCGCCTATCTCGATGTGATCCGCCGCGTCAAAGAACGCTTTCAGATGCCCACAGCGGCCTACAATGTGAGCGGAGAGTATGCAATGATCAAGGCCGCCAGTCGTAACGGCTGGATTGATGAGCCACGTGTGATGCTCGAGGTTCTCACAAGTATCAAGCGGGCCGGGGCCGACCTCATTCTGACCTACTTCGCCAAAGAAGCGGCGAAGCTGCTTCGGGCATAAAGGCAAAAAGATTTGACAATATGAACGAAATAATATAGATTTGAACCATCGCTCAAGTTACCAGTGTCATGCAAGAAACCGAAACGAATACCGTTCGATTGGACACCCCGACTCCGCCCCGATTTATCAGGGTCAGCACACGCGGTGCAAAACCAAAGCAGAAATGGCTGAGCCGGAGATGAACGCATTTCTGACCCACCTTGCTGTGAAGGAAACAGTGAGCGCCTCGACGCAGAATCAGGCGCTCTCGGCTTTGCTCTTTCTCTACCGTCATGTGCTTGGGCGCGAAGTGGGCAACGTAGGGGAAGTGATCCGTGCCCGTAGGCCGAAAAGGTTACCGGTTGTGTTGACGCGCGAGGAAGTGAAAGCTGTGCTTGGACAAGTTACTGGCGACAAGAGGTTGATGGCCTTGCTGATGTACGGAGCGGGGCTGCGATTGATGGAATGCCTGCACTTGCGCGTGAAGGATATTGATTTTGCGCGCAATGAGATCACCGTGCGGGATGGTAAAGGTGGAAGGGACCGAGTCACGATGCTACCGGTGAGTCTTAAAAAGCTTCTGCAAGACCATCTGCAAGAGGTAAAGACGATGCATGAAAAGGATGTGCGCGCGGGATGGGGCAGGGTGCGGTTGCCCGACGCACTCGACAGAAAGTACCCGAATGCTTCAAGCGAATGGCGTTGGCAATGCCTGCCTGCTGCAGGCAGGGGTATTTCCTCAGGAGAATCGGTGGAAAAACGAAGAGACAGGGGAACAAGGGCGACATCATATAGATGAATCCATTCTCCAGAAGGCATTCAAGCAAGCAGTCGTCAGGGCAGGTTTAACGAAGCGAGCGACTTGTCATACGCTACGGCATTCTTTTGCAACGCATTTGTTAGAAGCCGGGTATGACATTCGTACGGTTCAAGAGCTGTTGGGGCATACCGATGTGCGTACCACGATGATCTATACCCACGTATTGAACCGGGGCGGTCGAGGAGTCAAGAGCCCCGTCGATACGCTGTGAGTGATGGCAGTTGCATGTTAGACGGAAACTATCTAACATGACAAAGGAGAATTCAAGGTAAAGCTAATACAATGAAAACAAAGGATTTGACAAACAAGCCACAGAGGCGTATTATACTGACCAAAAACGGCGTAAGCGTCTTATGTGGAAACCATATAATCAGTCGTTGGGCGTCACGGGGTTCAGGCATTCGAAAGGGGTGGTCCACATGAACTGGGTCTACTTGGGTATTTCAATCTTCGCCGAAGTCGTTGCAACTTCTGCACTCAAAGCTACCGAAGGCTTCACGCGTACCGTCCCTTCTGTCATCGTGATTCTCGGGTACGGCGTGGCCTTCTACTTCCTTTCGCTCACCCTACGTACCATCCCAGTCGGTATCGCGTATGCAATCTGGTCTGGTATTGGCATCTCCCTCATTGCCCTGATCGGCTGGTTGCTCTATGGCCAAACATTGGACCTCCCAGCGATGCTCGGCTTGGCGCTCATTGTCAGCGGTGTGGTGGTACTCAATTTGTTCTCGAAGTCGGTTGCCCATTAGCGTGGTGTTCTCTATAGCGGATCATAGACGTGACGCCCAACCCGGCGCTGCAGGGGACGCACCGCCAGCGGCGTGCCCCTGAGCTTTGTCGTTAGCTCGGAGAAATGATAATGAATCAACAAGCATTTGTGTTGCGGATAGCACCAAGCGATATTGATAGAGTTCCTGAAGCCCTGAAAGAAAATCAAATAATAATAGGCTGGGCAAATGCAGATGGTTTGCTTGAACCAAATTTAACATGGGAACAATTTCGGGAGATCATACGAGAGACATATTACACCAGTGAAAGCAATTTACGTAAAGCGGGAGCAGCCGCAGGACACATGTGGCGTTTCATTCGTGAGATGAATAAAGGAGACCTTGTTGTCGTTCCTTACGGGGCTGAATTCTATGTTGCGGAAGTTGGTGGTTCTGCAACATATGATCCTCAAAAAACTGACGATGACACATCTTACAGGCGTTCCGTCAAATGGCTCAATGACAAAAAGCCAATTCGTCGAGATATAGCGAAATCAGCACTTATTTCTCGCATGAAGACGCAAGGCACATGTGCTTATGCGACCGATTTGTTGACGGAAATAAAGGAGTGTCTTCAAATTGCATCCTCCGGCCAAACTCCTACGTTCCAAACGGATTTACAGTCCCGCCTTATTCGTGAAACCTTGACTGAATTGAGAAGCGGCCGCATGGACAGTTTTGGGTTTGAACGACTGATTCAGACCGTCTTAACTGGATTGGGGGCGGACGATGCCCGCATTGTTCCCCGCAGCCAAGATAAAGGTGCTGACATACTTGCTACATTTCGTGTTGCGGCTGCATTTCGTCAAATCGTTGCGATACAGGCTAAGCATTGGCAACCTGAGCCACCAGTAGGCAAAGAGGTTGTAGAACAGTTGATAAAGGGCATTGAGGCTGAATCGGCCAACTTGGGAATGATTATAACATCAGGTGCCATCTCGGTTGAGGCTGCTATGACTGCTGAACAATATTATGAGGACAAGGGAATCAAAATTGAACTTATTGATGGGGAGCAATTCGCAAAGCTTATCGTTGAAAATGGAATACGCACGAGCTAACAAAAAAATCCAGCGGACGGGGAATGGCCTTGTTTTGATTCCGAAGCTGTTATCCCCGCCGCTGATTTAAATCGTTAGATTTCATGAGGAATCACTGGTACATTTTGCCAATCAGCGTGGAGATACTCGATGGTCGCGTCAGCAAAAGCCGTTCTAGATCAGGCACTAAAGCTGCCCCCAAATGATCGTGCAGCCTTGGTGGAAACCCTTATTCTCAGCCTTGATAAACCCGACCCGTCTCTCGATGCCCAGTGGCTCAAAGAAGCTGAGGATCGACTTGCTGCATACCGCTCCGGGGAGCTTGCCGCAATGGATGCCGAACAGGTCTTTGCCGAGCTAGGCAGACAGGTTTGAAGATACGGTTCCTACTTCCCGCGCGCCGCGAACTGAGGGAGGCGGTGCATTACTACAACGCGCAACGCGTACGTCTGGGCGAGGAATTTCGAGATGAAGTCTGGGAGACAATTCAGCGCATCAAAAACTTTCCTGAAGCCTGGCATCCATTATCTGCTTCAATTCGCCGCTGCCAAATGAATCGTTTTCCGTACGGCCTCATCTATGAGCCATCGGAGAACGAAATCGTCATCATCGCCGTTGCGCATCTGCATCGAGCACCAGAGTACTGGCGCTCGCGAACAGATGAAATCTAACAAGCGCTTCGAGCGGACGCCGGTAAGCAATGCGCCTTTACTCGGCGTCGGCGCTGCGCGCCGACTTCGCTCGCCGCTCAAGCTTTCCGTTGGGCGGCTTGTAGTATCTATAATCGAGGAGGAATTACATGATCCGAACAGTGGAGGCAATTATCGACGAGGAAGGCCATATTCATCTATTGGAGAAGGTTACCCTCCCAGAAGCCCGACGCGCATTAGTAACAATTTTAGAAGATACCCCCAAAACAGAAGCACTTGAAACGGCTCTGTTAAGCGAACAAGCCTTGGCAGTGGATTGGAATCGGCCTGAGGAGGACGAGGCGTGGTCACACCTGCAACCGGCCAAGTAGTGTTGGTACCCTTCCCCTTTTCAGATCTATCGAAATCGAAATTACGTCCTGCTGTTGTGTTGGCGGATGCAGGTCGAGATGATTGGATCTTATGCCAGGTTACCAGTAATCCGTACTCGGATGCTGAGGCTGTAACATTATCTGAAAACAGTTTTCGCCAGGGTTCACTTCAGCGGACCAGCTATGCTCGACCTGGAAAACTATTTACAGCCAATCGAGAATTGATCCTTGCTCAAGTTTGTGATTTAAAATCGGAGACGTTGAGACAAATTATTGATGCCGTCACAAGAATCCTCCAACGGGGTCTCAAACCCGAGACGAATCCAAAATAGGAATCCTGCCCAACAAGGCGCTGAACACGGACGCGCAAAGAGCGCGCGCCGGTTAGCTGGTGCGTTGGGCAGGTCGTGGTCAGGACGAGCGCCGGAATTGGCCGGAGAGTGCAACAGGCGCATGCGCTCTGACGGGATGAAGCCAGTCGGTGAGAGTTCACTGCGCGGTCGGCGAAGCGCATAGGCGCGTGCAAGCACAGGTCAGTCGGCGAAAGCTCACAGCGCGGTCGGCGAAACGCGCAGGTTCGTGCAAGCACACGTCAGTCGGTGAGAACGCACAGCGCGGTCGGTGAAACGCACCGGCTCGTGCAAGTTCAAAGCTTGCCCTGAGCTTGCCGAAGGGCCGGTTGGGGCGGTGCGCGGCCCCGCCCAACAACGGCATCAACCCGACGAGTGCTGGGCGCGCTCAATTTGGAGTGGGCTGGAATGACCCGCACTCGCGGGTTATGCCGACCGTTAGGCGGTGCTATTTGGAGCAAGAAAAATGTCCACAGAGATAAAAACTTGGCAGGTCGTTGATGGAAAGCTGCAACCAGTTGATAGCGGATTAGTAGATACTGGTCGCAAAGAATATGAAGATTTGGAAACGTGGATAGCGTCGAATCCTGCAATTGTCAGCACTGATATTACGTTCATCGGCAGGCAAGTCATTACAAAGAGCGGCCCGCTTGACCTGTTGGGTATTGACAATCACGGAAACGTTGTCATTGTCGAGTTGAAGCGAGAAATGTTACCCAGAGAAGCGCTCGCACAAGCCATAGATTATGCTTCGGACATAGTCGAATGGAGCGTAGAAAGGTTGAGCGAGATCTGCACCCAATACACAGGGAAGAATTTGGAAGAGCATTTGGTACAAAGTTTTCCTGACATCGACCTTGAAAACATCAACATTAACGAATCACAACGCATCTTCTTGGTGGGGTTGGGGATAGAAAGCGCACTAGAGCGGATGGTCAATTGGCTCTCAAAGTCTTACGATGTAAGCATAAACGCCATCGTCTTGAAATATGTGCGCACCAGAAAAGGAGACGAACTACTAAGCCGCGCGGCTGTGATTTCAGAAGAAGTAGAGAAGCAGCGTGTTGAGAAAAAGAAGAAATTCCAGATAGCAATGTCAGACGTGCCAGGGAATTATCCTGAAGGCGAATTGAGACAAAAGGTGGCACAGTATCTATCATCTAACCTTTGGTCGTCCCAACGAATGCGAAAAGTCATAATTCCCGTTTTGTTACGAGATGGCAAAGCCACCAGAGAGCTACTCAAGGAAGAGTTCGTAAGAGTCGGGATGGCAGACAACGTAAATCAGGCTGGATATTTTCTGTCGCTGATTTCTCAACAAGTGGGTATGGCAAAAAATGACTTTCTTCGTCAGGTGATAGGGTATGAACAACATCCAGGCCATCCCTGGCTAAAAGAAGTGTATTACATCAAGGATGAATACCGAGAGTTATTGGCAGAGATCATACGTGACCTAGAACGCACCGCCTAACACGCGCTTCCAGCCGACACGCTCCGCTCGGTCGCTTCGCTCCCTCGCTCCGCGTGCGGCTGAAGCGCACCGTTATGTGCTTTTGAAAACATGAGTGAGGTGATTTTATGAAGCTGAAAGTAATCGTCCATGAAGCGGAAGAAGGAGGTTATTGGGCTGAAGTTCCTTCCATTCCGGGATGCGCCACACA
>JBGFRR010000109.1:0-11311 GCA_041695045.1 Bacteroidota bacterium | reverse complement strand
AAGGCTCTTGCGCGGCGGATGGCCGTTGGCGAGTATCAGGGCTTGTTTACGCACTGTGATGCGCTTCTATTCTCTGTTTGAATTGTTGTGCTGTTGTGCGCGGGTCAGAGGCTTTGAGAATCGCGGATACGACGGCAATACCGTCCGCGCCGGCTTCGAGCACCCGATCGATATTCTCGAACGTAATTCCGCCCGAGGCAAAGACCGGAATGCTCAGAGATCGTTTGGCCTCACGAATCATCTCCAATGGAACAATCTCACAACGATCCACGCTGGAAGAAGGGAACATCGAGCAGAATGAGATGTAATCTGCGCCATTCTCTTCAGCCCAGAGCCATTTTTCTTTGTTGTTACCGCACGTCAAACCGATGATTTTGTCGGTGCCGATCTCTTTTTTCACATCTCCGGGGAGTCGATTGGGAAGTGCGTAGCCGTCGAAATGCACCCCCTCGGCGTTGAGCGTACCACAGAGATCGACGTCATCCGCGATGAGGAGTGTCGCTTCGTGTTTCCGCGCAAGCGAATGGATCTGTCTGCCCAATCGGAGTGCTTCGTCCCGATCATTCCACGTTCCCCAGAGTTGGAGGATGTCGACGCCTCCTTCGAGCGCTTGCTCAACTACGGGGAAAAGCTTTTCCTCAGGGATTGTTGTGTCGACGACGAGATAGAGTCCACGAAGGTTCTTCATTGTTCTTTTGAGGTATGATTGTGTATCTAATAGAGGCTGTCCAAAAAGTTCAATTGGCGTGATGTGCGAGTTCGAGATTTGGGGAATTTAGACAGTTTTCGCAACACCAATGTGGGCGAGAAGGCTTCTCGCCCTACATTTTGGACAGCCTCTACAGTTACTTCCACCCTGCTTGCATCGCC
This sequence comes from Bacteroidota bacterium, assembly GCA_041695045.1. Lineage (GTDB taxonomy): Bacteria > Bacteroidota > Ignavibacteria > UBA10030 > UBA10030 > JBGFRR01. Next base: position 10,441 of record JBGFRR010000109.1, on the reverse strand, counting down.
TTTGCAAAGGTAGCCCAGTAGGGATCGATGCCGTCAAAGATAATCGGTTTTTTTTCAGTTCCATCTTCCATCCACAAACCTTCGGAGGCGGGGATTACCGCGCCGATTTCGTAGGCCGGAATCTGTTTCGATGCCAGTGCGTCGATAACTGTTTTTACTTTCTCCGGCACGACCGTCAATACCAACGTTCCCTCACTTAACGCAATAAATGGATCGATTTGGAACAACTCGCACACCTTTCGGACTTCCTCTGGAATGGGGATCGCGTCTCGCTGAATGATGAACCCGCATTCCGCGGTTGCTGCCATTTCCGTCAGTGCACCGAACAATCCTCCTTCGGTAGCATCGTGCATTGCAGTGACGCCGTTTCGTCTCACGCCAACCGAGGCGGCGGTCAACGCATCTTCCACAACGGAGAATTTTCTGAAATAGGAGAGCGCACGCTGGTACATCTCTTCACCGCACGACGTTCGAATTGTCTCGGGAAACACACGCGCGAAAATTCCGGTGGTGGCTACGGCGAGACCCTTCGTGATAACAACACGGTCTCCCGGTTGTGCCATCGTTGGCGCGAGATACGTGCCTCGATCGCCAATCGCCATCATCATACCGCCCCCCACAATGGTGTAGTTGCAGCCGAAGAATTTTCCCGTATGCCCGGCAACAATCGCAATGCCTAACTGCTCGCACTCGCTGTGGATGGCCGTGATGTATTCTTCGAATTCCTTTGCGCTGATCTCCGGTGGAAGGTTAAAATCGAACACCGCAAATTGGGGTGCCACGCCGCTCGTCGCAAGGTCCGAAGCGAGCAAATGCACCGTCAACCAGGCGGAGTCTTGCAGTCCCAGCGCCGGAATAATCGAGAGCGGATCTGTCATAACGATCAGAACCTGTTCGTCGTTCAGCTCTATGACCGCGTTGTCGCAGCCGTGTTTTGGGCCGACGAGAACCTCGGATCGTCTGGCTCCAAGTCTCGGATAAATAACCTCGTCAAAGAATTGTCTTCCGATTTTTCCGAACTGAGGGAATTCTGCCATTGGTTCGTTGAGATTGTTTGACTCGTTCCGACGGTCAGCCGTCGGAACGGACGGCCGAGACGCTCCGCGTCTGGATCACAGTCGGGTAATGGGGTTGGTACTGCTGTTTCACAGGAGCTTAGTCGTGTTTCGGCCTTTCCTGAAACGTGATCGCAAGCGCAACGAATGACGCGAGCGGTTTCTTCGCTAACCGCCAACCGAGCCACTTCGGGAATGCCGTGCCGATCCAATCGAACGCAAATCCGTCCTCGCCGAAGAGTTCCACGCACAGCCTCCGAATCTCTCCGGGCGACCGGAACGTTGCAGTCGTATAGTACGGATTTTTTCCGAGCCAGACCTGAATCTTGCGTCGAAGCGTCGGGAAGCTCCACTTGTTCATCAGACCGATGATGACTCCCTGCCGGCCAACGCGACGCGCCTGCTTGAGTACCGGTCGAAGGTCCGGCATATACTCCGTGCACGTGACATAGCTGATGACGTCGAACGACTGATCGTCGAACGGAAGTTTTTCGGCGGGCGCGTTGTAGAACGGACCATCCCACAGACGAATGGCAACGTTGAGCATAATCGGCGAGATATCGAGTCCGACCGTATCATATCCCAACTCTACATACCAGCGTGTGAAGTGCCCCGTTCCGCAACCGACATCCAAAATCCGTTTGGCGTCGGGAAAATGCTTCAGCATTGCTGAAAGAGCTTCTTTTTCCAGGATGTCGGTTTCTTTGTACTTCCCCTCGTAGAAGGTTTCATACACTTCGGCAAGCTCCGGGTTGAAGAACCAGTACTTTTTCACCTCGTCTCGTACGACGAGCGCCGTGCTGCCTCGGAAGGGTTCAATGGTTTGATGTGTCATTGGAAGGCCTCCTTTCTCAAGAATCCGGTGTAGGTCGGGATGACATCCCGACCTACATTGCGCTTTCAAAAATCAAACGTCAATGTAATGAAATAATTCCGCTCAGCCCCGGGGAAGAATTGATCTCCATCCCCTCCGGCGAGATACAACGTATTGAAGAGATTCCTGATTTTTCCTTTGAGCGTAACCGTCGCAAACGATCCAAACGGAAGATCGTACGAAGCATCAAGATCGAATACTGTGTACGGATCGGTTCGGCGATGAGCGAGCTTTCTGTTATCGGTGTAGATGGCGCTCACGTAGCGCCCCCAGAGTGAAATCAGAACGTTCTTACCGGTGTAGGTGACACGTGCATTGGCGAGAAGGTCAGGGAAACCCGCAATGGGATTTCCGTTCAAGGAGACAAACCCTCCTACCGTGGGGTCGAATTCTTTATACTCCACCAGCTTGTTGTGTGAGATGGTGACGTTGCCGTCGATGCTGAGGTTGCTCAACGGTTGAACGCGACCCACCAGTTCCAGACCGATATGGCGTGTTCGTTCTGCATTACCTGTTACCGGCCGACCGAAAATGTCGATCTGGCCGCTTTTGATGATCTCATCGAAAAATTCCATCCAATACAAATGGGCAGAGAGTTTGTACCGAGAAGTCTGGTAGCCCCCTCCGACCTCGAGATCGAGCAATCGCTCAGGTTTCGCGAGCGGCTTCTCGAAGTTGTACCGCGCCGTTCCGTTGACCAACGTGGCTTCGAACTCGGGCTTTGAACCGATCCACGATTGTTCCCCATTGTAGAGGTGAAAGAGTCGTGGTTGTCGCGATGTATAACCGAGGGAAAGATACGCGTTCGTCCGTTCAGAGAAATTATGGTTGATCCCCACCCTCGGGTTGACAAACAGGTACGGCACGTCGAACGCCGTGCCCAGGAATTTTTCGTTTTTGATCCCGTACCGATTGTAGGCAAGCTGAAGATTTGCCATCACTGTTGTGGTGGGAGTGAGGTGATAGAGTTCATTGGCATACAGCGAGATCATATCCTTTTCGCCGTTGTACTGATAGAACCGGAAGTCGGGTGTGACGTTGGTAGGATAGAGTGTTGCAAACGCGATCGACCCCCAGCGCAGCGAGCGATGAATGCGCAGTTCACCGCCGATGGTGAGCTTGCCATTTTGGTGATCCCATTCAACACGCGGCAACCATCCCCACTGTTTGTTTCCGACAGATCCGCGCAACAGGAGCGAGGGCGTTTGTGTCGAATCGTAGCCGACGTAGCGTCGCATCCATTCAGTGGCGTTCGGATCAAACCAGACCCAATCACCATCGTAGTCGAACGCGCCGTCACCCTGAATATAGAACATCGTGTTGTGAAGCATGAGGGATGGGTTGAGTTTCCATTCGTGCAGCAGTTCGTAGTGCGGCTGGAAAAATGTTCCTCGCTCTAATTCCTTGCGTTGGGAAGCGAAGATCAAAGATGAGCCGGCGGGATCGACAAGGAAAAAATTGTAGTTCGTCCGGCGTTGTTGTTTGTTGTTGTAGAATTTTGGGATTCCGTAGTAGGCGAGTCCGTGATCTAACGGTCCGCCGAACAGATGCACACGCGTGGTCATTGTCTCATCGTAGCGCGCAACGCCGAGAAAGTAGCTCCGCAAATCGGTCCAGGAGAAGTGGCGATAGCCTGAACTTCGGATGGTTGAAAGATTTCCGAACATCTGATAGCGATGATCGATCAAGCCCGAATAGACTGAAAGAGAATATCGGCGCGTGTTGAGAACGGTCTCGTTTCTGTCGCCGTATTCCTGAAAACCGAACGAGGAGGAAAGAGAAACCCGCGGCTTTGCTCCTACGGGCGTTGTGACAATGTTGATCGACCCACCGATAGCAGGCGGACCATAGAATGCGCTTCCTGCACCGCGCTGCACCTGCACATTGTCGGTATAGGCAAGCAGATCCGGCATATCGATCCAGAAGACGTTGTGATCCTCCGGATCATTTTGCGGAATGCCGTTCACCATAACGGCGATACGGTGCTGGTCGAATCCGCGGATGTTGAGAAAGCTGTAGCCGATATCGTTTCCCTCCCACGAATAGCTGACGATGGAAGGAAGCTCGGCAAAGACCGCCGGGGGATCGTGGGCAACAGAAAAGTGGCGCAGGTGTTCTCTGTCCATATTGGAGAACGTCGCCGGCGTTTCGCGCTCACGGGCGATTGTTGCCGTCACAAGCACTTGCGGAAGGGGAATGACGGCGGGCGAAAGAGAAATGGTGATCGATGTTTGTGTTCCGGCACGGGCGTCGACGCGCTGAGTCGCTGGTATATAGCCGACGTAGCGAACGGTGAGTGTATACGTTCCGGGAAAAAGTTCTGTGAGGACAAACACCCCCTGCGCATCCGAGCTTGTTCCCTGCCCCGTTTCGTGAATGACGATGTTGGCGCCGGCTAACGGTTTTCCGGTACCGGCGTCTATAACGGAACCTTGAATGGAGCCTCGTTCTTGAGCAACAAGAACCGAAGTGAAGAGCAGCAGAAAAAAGGTTTTGACGACGCGTTTCATAAATCGACCCTCCTATGCAAAAAAGAAAAACCGTTTTCCGTCGGGCAAACCCAAGCGGAAAACGGCTTCAAGAACGACAACCTATTCTCCGTTTCCCTACGCTGGTATAATCCAGATCAGGTTCAAGGGTTTGATCTCAGTCCTCGGTCCGCCGAAGCGAATCGGGACACCCCTAACGGAAGTACAGCAACATTGAGTGTGGAAAAGAACTACCAGAATATACGACGCAGAAACACGGATGTCAAGTTGCAGGATGGCGATGCATCATGGAGCGATTGCAACAACAGCCGCCCGATGAACCTTGATACTCCAGTCAATATGTGCTACATTTTCGCCGTATGAAGTCGCACGTTTCGCTCGCGCTGGTGGAACGGCAATTCGATACTGCGCGCGGAAGGAGATTGAGAGGGTAAACGCGTTGGTGAAGTAACACGGCAACGGAGAAACGGCGTGGGATATATCTTTGAAGCAGAGGTCGAAGCGATTATCAACTCCGTTCGTGCGCGGACGATTGGAGAGGCCGAACACATTACGCTGGAGGAAGTGCTCGAGTCGCCCATTCATCCGGCGTTGAAAGCCTATTTCCGCGCCGAAGTCGAACGCCTTCTGCAGGAAGAGCGTGCGAAGGAAGTCCGCTCGAAGAAATTCCCCTACGCCAACCCCGAGGTCGTAAGCCTTCAGCGGCAGATTGACCGCTTGTTGTTGTATCGGTATCAGTTCGACCAGCATGAGTTCAACGCGCTGCTCGACCAGGCTGTGCATTTTCAGTTCAACTACCTCTGCAGGCCACAATGGACGCTGATGAACTTCCTCTTTGAACAACGCAGGCGCATTCAGGCTGGCGACATCGAGCGCAAACTGCGGTACTGTGTCGATTATTCGTACTTCAGCGAACTCGTTCAGCGGTATCATGTGGAGCGAGGAGTTGCTGAGGTCGAATATGAAGAGTTCCAGAAGATCATTGCGACGATTGACGCTGAAGTTGTCGCGCAGCATTCCAACCTCGAGCTTGCCCGTATGACGCGAGCACTCACAGCGTTCGTGGAGGAAAGCCTGCCCGCACCGCGTCCGCAGGAAGAGCCGCCCGCTCTCCCGATCAACGCCGCTGTTGTGTTCTTCGAGGATAAAAAACTCTACGACATCCAGAAGCAGCTCGAAGAAGAGCGCAACAACCATGGAGTTACTGCGGTTACGGTTGCTCAGTTGGCAGCCATCATCGGAAGAGTGCGGGAGGATCGACCTGTTGCGGAGGAGAAGGAAGCTCTTCCACCTCCACAGCCTGAGATACCTGAGCACGCGCGCCGGATGGTCAGCGAGCCGATGCCGAAGCCCAAGCCTTCGTCAGTGTATCATGGTGATCTGGTGTTTGAGGTTAAGCAAATTGAAACTGCTCCCACGGACGGAGAGATTCGACGGCCGTTCGAATCGGTGGATGTTGCCGAATTATTCACATCAACCGAACGGAAGCGGTTTGTAAGGAAGATTTTCCGGAAGAGCGAAGTAGCGTTCCGGGAAGCGCTCGACAGATTCCATACGCTCGAGACTTGGGGAGAGGCCTCGCACTATTTGGACGAGCTTTTCGTTGCCAACGACGTGGATGCGTTCTCAAAAGAGGCCGTTGCGTTCACCGACAAAATCTACGCGTGGTATCATCCCGACCAACCGGCACGATAGGCATTTCTCAGATTCGCGTTTCACCGTCAACGCGTTCCACTCGTTTCAACTCTCATCATGCAATTCATTGATCAAGCGACGATTCGCGTCAAAGCAGGAAACGGCGGGAAGGGGGCTGTGAGCTTCCGTCGGGAGAAGTACGTTCCCAAAGGCGGGCCCGACGGCGGCAGCGGCGGAAACGGCGGCAACGTTGTTGTGCGGGCAGACCGTCAGCTTGGTACGCTGTTGGACTTCCGGTATCGACGCATCTACCGCGCCGAAGATGGTGAAGCAGGGCGAAGCAAGAACCAGGATGGCAAGTGGGGAAAAGACCTTGTGTTAAAAGTCCCATGCGGAACGCTGGTCAAAGACGCGTCGGAAAATACAGTGCTCGCCGACCTCGTGCATCACGGCGACGGGGTGGTCATTGCGCGTGGAGGAAAAGGAGGACGCGGCAATACGCATTTCGCCACGCCGACGAATCAAGCGCCGCGCATCGCAGAACCGGGAACGCAGGGGGAGGGGCGCGAAGTTCTGCTGGAGCTTAAGCTTCTCGCCGATGTCGGGCTTGTCGGTTTCCCCAATGCGGGCAAGTCGACGCTCATCTCCGTGATCTCTGCCGCCCGCCCGAAGATTGCCGACTATCTGTTTACGACACTCGTGCCCAACCTCGGCATTATGCGTGTGGAGGAGGGGAGAAGCTTCACGGTTGCGGACATTCCGGGATTGATCGAAGGCGCTCACGAAGGGAAGGGGTTAGGGCATCAGTTCTTGCGGCACATCGAACGGACGAAGGCGCTTGTGTTCCTCATCGAGGCGACAGCACAAGATCCCCGGGGACAATACAAAGTTTTGCTCAACGAGCTGAAGCTCTTCAACCCCGCACTGACGAAGAAGCCGCGCATCATCGCACTGACGAAGATCGACCTGTTAGACGACGCCGAACGAAAGCGGTTGAAGAAGTTCACGTTCGGTGAGAAAACGCCTGTTATCCCGATCTGTGCGCCGACGCGAGAGAATATCCCTCAGCTTGTGACGCACATGTGGAAGCTTATTCAGTCGGGGTGAGGGAATTGTTCGCGCACTCCTCGTGTTAGAAGTCGTATGTTGAATCCGTAGGAACTGCGTACCATGCCTTCGCGTAGAACATTCATCAAGAGTTTGGGCGTTGGCCTCGTTGCGCCGGAGGTGCTGCTCGCGCAGGATGGACGCTCGTCTCCCTCGCGCTTCCTGAGGTTGTTCTCCTCGCCGGAAGCGGCTCCCGCGCAGCAGCGTCCCGACCCCGCATCGTGGGACAACTCCACCATTACCGCGGCGTGGCTCGGCCATGCAACGGTGCTCGTCAACTTCTTCGGAACATGGATCATTACCGACCCGGTTTTCTCGGAGCGTGTAGGTATCAACGTGTTAGGATTCACCACCGTTGGGCCAAAGCGTCTCGTGGAGCCGGCGCTGCCGTTCGAGAAACTTCCGCCCATCGACCTCATTCTGCTGTCGCATGCGCACATGGATCATCTCGACTTGCCGACGCTGCGCCGTTTCGACGGCGACATCCCGCTCGTCATGGCAAAGAATACCGTGGACGTGATTGAGAACCTACCACGCAAGACGGTGGTGGAGCTTGACTGGGGTGCCTCAGCAACGGTAGCGGGCATTCATGTGGAAGCGCTGCGCGTGAAGCATTTCGGATGGCGGTTCCCCTGGGAGAACGACCGCTCGAAAGGGGATTGGTTCGGCAGGAGTTTCAACGCTTATCTTCTCACGAAGAACGGGCGGCACGTCGTGTTCGGCGGCGACACAGCGTACCACGAACACTTTCGCTCGGTCGGCGAACGGGGGATTACGGTGGACTTGGCCATTATGCCGATCGGCACCTACAAGCCGTGGATCGCAAACCACTGCACGCCGGAGCAAGCCGTGACGATGGCAGACCATCTCAACGCGCGAGCAATTCTGCCGATGCACTGGAACACCTTCGAGATGGGGGATGAGCCACGCTATGAACCGATCGAACGGTTCACCGCCGCACTCGGCCAAACGCCGGAACGGATTGCACTCACGAGTATCGGCGAGACGTGGACCATGAATCACCTCCGCACGTAGCATCCTCACAGCGCCGAAACGACAAGCTCTTCGGTCGTTCCATCAGCGGAGAGAATTTCCACGGGACAGCGCGGGATCGACTCCAGAAAAACGCGTCCGTATGTGCGCGTGAGAATGCGCGAGTCGAGGATGCTGACGAGGCCGCGGTCGGTTTTCGAGCGGATGAGTCGCCCGACTCCCTGCCGGAACTTCAGCACAGCCTCGGGGAGCGTGTAGTCGAGAAATGTGTTGCCGTTCTTCTTCGTCAGGGCCTCCATGCGCGCTTCGGTGAGCGGATCGTCGGGCACCGCGAACGGAAGGCGCGTGATGATGACGTGTTCGAGCGCCTCGCCGGGCACATCGATTCCCATCCAGAAGCTCTCGAGTCCAAACAACACCGAGTGTATATCCCTCTTGAATTCCTCCAACAGTGCGTGGCGGTGCTCGGCATTCTCGTGCACCAGGAGACGGATGCCGTCGTGTGAGAGTCGATCGCCGAGAACACGCGCGGCGCTTCGTAACACCGACGCATTGGTAAACAGTACAAGCGCCTTCCCGTCCGAATGTTGCACCGCGCGGTAAATCCACTCAGGCAATGCGTCTTTGTACGCCGGCTGCTCCGGCTCGGGGATGTCACGGTAGATGTGCACTCTCATCTGCCGTTGGAAGTTGAACGGTGTATCGAGGATGAGCGTTGGTGCAGAGCTGGCGCCGATACGCTGGCGGAAATATTCGAGCGAGCCACCGACAGCAAGCGTTGCGCTGGTGAGAATGACCGAGGTGTTGTCGCGGAACAGTCGTGGACCCACCGAAACTGCGACATTGGTGGGGGCGGCATTCAGCGAGACTGTTTTGCCGCGGCCGAGCTCGACCCAGTATGTCATCGTCTCATCTTCCTGCTCGAGAAACTCGCGAATCAAGATGTCGGCCTCCCAGATGAGCCGCCGTGCGCTCGCCAGCTCCTCTTTCACAATCGGAAGATCATCCTCGAGCATAAGCTGTGCTATCGCCTCCAGTAATGCACGGAGCGATGGCTCGACCGTGTTGGCGACGCAATGCGGCGTCCGAGTACGCACGGAGGGCGCGTTGGGCTTCATAGATCGCGCCATTGTTGTGATGGAGTCGAAGAATGTGTTCGCCGACTCTATTGCGTCGTCACAGGCGCGATGGAAGTCTCGCCGTTTGAGTTTTGCGAACAGGCCGCGCTTCGTTTTCGGATTATAGAGACGATGGATAGCAAAGAACACTTGTGCGCGTGAGATGCTTTTACCGATGCCTTTGCCGGCGACCTGTTCGAGCGTGTGTGCCTCGTCAAAGATGACAAAGTCATTAGGAAACAGAAAGAACTCTTCCGATTGGTGCTGGGCAAGGAGCGTGAAGAAGAGAGCATGGTTCATAATAACCATCTGAGCATCGCGAGCGCGGCGCTTTGCCTGCTGAAAGAAACAATCGCTGCCGCAGATGAGCTGGCTGCACGCGCCGGTTTCCGAGCAGACGTGGCTCCAGATGTCGGTCGAGAGGTCGAAGGGGAGCGTTTCTCGCTCGCCGGTGGGTGTCGCTCGGGCCCACTCCTCGATGTGTTGAAGCTCGGTCGCTTCCGCCATATCGAACAGCTGTCGCTGTTGTTGGAGAGCATTGCGAAGACGCGTGGTGCAGAGGTAATTTCGTCGTCCTTTGAGGACGACTGCGCGAACATCAGCCCGAAGGACTTTTCGCGCAAGCTCGATGTCCTTGCGGAGAATTTGCTCTTGAAGATTCTTGGTGTGTGTCGAGACGATTGCCTTGCGCTTGTGTGCGGTTGCGTAGAGGAGAGCGGGGATAAGGTATGCGAGACTTTTTCCAACGCCTGTTGGTGCTTCAACGATCAGGTGTCGGCTTGTTGCAAGCGCTTCGGCCACGGCGCAGGCCATTGCTTGTTGCTGCGGTCGGAAGTCGAACGAATCGAGTTTAGCGACTCGTCCATCTTCGGCAAACAGGGATCGGGTTGTCTGGAGGATATCATTCACGACGGATGATACGAAAGAATCTCCTTATGAGGAACAGAGAAACCTTGACTGGCTGGGCAAATGTGTGTATATTGAGGCTGTTCAAACACTGCGGGGTGGAGTCCCGATGCTGTGGGGCATCGGGAGTAGCTCGTCGGGCTCATAACCCGTCGGAGAGAAAAGCTGACCCACTTAAGGAAAATACACTGCGGGGTGGAGCAATTGGTAGCTCGTCGGGCTCATAACCCGAAGGTTGCAGGTTCAAGTCCTGCCCCCGCTACA
>JBGFRR010000149.1:0-11549 GCA_041695045.1 Bacteroidota bacterium | reverse complement strand
CGCATGATGGACGATCTCCTCTGTTGGTGGTGAGTAGCTACAAATATAATACATCATCGCGCGGTTGCGACATGGAATAGAAAAAATATTTTCTATGAGTTTTTCAACAGCCTGCTAGTGTATATCCACCCGACTCCGTATCTGGGATCAAAACAATAGAATATTCGATCTTCCTCATCTTTAATCTTCATCTGAGAGTTTCCAGAATCCGGTCAACCTTCTCAACGGTCAGATTCTCATAGTACTCCTCTCCAATGGCAAACATCGGGGCGGTGCCGCACGAGCCCATGCATTCGACCTCCGAGAGTGTCCAGCGCATGTCCTTCGACGTCTCGCCTAATGTTACCCCCAACTTCTGCTCCAAATGCCTGACGATCTTCTCCGAGCCGCGCAACATGCACGAGATGTTCGTGCAGACTTCCACGTGATGCTTGCCGATCGGCTTTGAATGAAACATTGTGTAGAACGTCACGACGCCGTACACGTGGCTGTACGGAACCCCCAGAAGCTCCGCCACGTATTTCATCGCGTCGTGTGAGATGTAGCCGTGTTCTTCCTGCACCATCCATAAGACGGGCAGCACGAGCGCTTTCGTGGTCGGATACTTCTTCTTCAGACCGTCGATTTTCTGAAGGTTTTGTTCACTCAGCATGATTCAATTGCGGATTGCGGATTGCGGATTGTGGATTGAACGATGGAGCGACATTATGGCTTGCGATTGTTTTTTCGAGCTGTATTGATTGAACTAACAGTAATTGCAAGAAGTTGATTAGCTTCCTCTTTTAGTGATTGCAATTCCTTAGTCTGAACCGATCCGATTCCTTCTAAGATTTCCATCCAGTAGATCGATTCGTCTGCTTCCTCTTCAACGTCACCAAGCTTGGAGATAAAATGTGCACGAGACTTGGCTCTACAAGCCGCCCGGTAATTTGCTCCCACGGATGTTCCACTTCGCAAGAGTTGATTGCCAATCGCTGTGCAGGTCTTGTTGTTTGGCAACGACTCTACAAACTGAACAATCTTGATAGCGAATGCCTTCGTTCGATTCTTGAGGTCTTCTGGATTCATGAACTCATCACCGAATTCTCGTTATTCCACCACTCCGCACTCCGCATTCCGTATTCCGAAATCCGCAATCCGCATTCACTTGTCCGCCTCTCCCATCACCGGATCAAGGCTGCCGATAATTGCTACCACATCGGAAATCATTGCTCCGCGCAGCATCGTCGGGAGCGATTGCAGGTTGACGAAGGATGGCGACCGAATCTTCAACCGCCAGGGTTGGCCTTCACCGCTACTATAGATGTAGAATCCCAACTCCCCCTTCGGCGCTTCGACGGCGTGGTAGATTTCCCCCACCGGTGGGTCGATGCCGAAATTCACTAACATGAAGTCGTGGATCAGTTCCTCCATCTTCTTATACACGCGGTCCTTGCGCGGGAGAACGTTTTTCGTTTTGAAGGCGTGAATATCTCCCTTCGGCATGCGCTCCATGACCTGCAGCAGAATCTTGTAGCTCTCTTTCATCTCAGCGATGCGCACGTAATAGCGGGCGAGCGTGTCGCCCCCCTCATAGACGGGCACGTTGAAATCGAGTGTCTTGTAAACCAGATACGGCTGAACGCGGCGGAGGTCGTACTCGACGCCGCAGGCGCGCAGCGACGGGCCGGTAAGGCCGAGGTCGAGTGCTTCCTCCGGCGAAATGACTCCGACACCGTCGCAGCGCTCCACAAAAATGCGGTTTTTGTTCAACAGCTTCTCACACTCTTCAAGCTGTGAAGGAAAGTCCTTGAGGTACGTCCAGATCATTGTTGCGACTTCGGGCGTCATGTCGTGAGCAACGCCGCCAACGCGCGTGTAGCTCGTTGTGAACCGAGCGCCAGTAAGATGCTCGAAGATATCGTAGAGCTTCTCGCGTTCACGGAATGTCCACATGAAGACGGTCAGCGCGCCGACGTCCATCCCCATGGTACCGAGCCAGAGCAGGTGCGATGAGATGCGTGCAAGCTCACTGATGGCCGTGCGGATGTACTGTGCGCGTGGCGGGGCTTCGATACCCGCGAGCTTTTCGACGGCGAGTACGTACGCGGTGTTGTTGGAGAGCGGCGCGAGATAATCGAGGCGGTCCGTGTGGGGAATGTATTCATGGTAGGTACAATTCTCTGCGAGCTTTTCATAACCGCGGTGAAGATAACCGAGCTCGGGCACACAGCCTGTTACCGTCTCGCCATCCAGCCTCAGCAGTAAACGCAAAACACCGTGCGTGGCGGGATGTTGCGGACCCATGTTGAGAATCATTTCACTCTCAAGCGGGTCGTCAAACTGAACGTTGGTGTTTTGATCCTCTAAAGCTTGGAGGATTCTTGTTTTGCGGGCCGTTTCGAGAACTTTGGCTTCCATGTTATGCTGATTCCACACCTGCCCGCCTCTACAGGTTATGCAAGAGGGAGGCGGGGATTTACACGGATTGTGCGGATGCGCACTTCAAAATGATTACTCTGAAAGCAGTCTGTTGCTGTGAACCTACTTTTTGGATCGTCATTCCGAACGTATAATCCGTAAAATCCGTGTTCATCGGCGCCATCCGCGTTCTCACTTCTTTGGCAACGGAATTGAGCCGGGGATGCCCATCAACGGAAAATCCTTGCGGAGCGGGTAATACTCAAATTCCTCCGGCAAGTACATCCGACGAAGATCCGGATGCCCCTCGAACACAATCCCGAACATGTCATACGTTTCGCGTTCGTGCCAGTTCGCTGTCTTCCAAACACCCGTGACAGTCGGAACCGTTGGGTCGTCTTCCTCGGTGAATGTCTTCAGCCTGATCCTGTGCTTGCTGGGAATCGACATGAGATTGTAGATTACCCCGAATCGCTTGATGGGGGTATACATGTCGATGCCGCACAGGTCGGCCAACAGATGGAACCGCAGGTGGGGATCCTCGTTCAGGAAGCGACATACCTCGACGATCTTTTCCTTGGGCACGACCACGGTCAGTTCGCCGCGGAATTCCGACGCTTCGAGGATAGCATCCGCGAAGCGCGTCTTCAGTTTTTCAAGCACGAGTTGGTTCATGGAAGGGCAACGTGGGCTTGGCGATGACCCCACTCACCGATGATGGCAGCGGAACTTCCCCTGCTCTCCCCCTTCTGCACCTTCTCCTGCAGCAGCATCAGGGCATTGATGAGGTTATCGGGTCGTGGCGGGCAACCGGCAACATAGACGTCGACAGGAAGGAAAAGGTCGATCCCCTGCACGACGGAGTAGGTGCGATACATTCCGCCCGAGGATGTGCAAACGCCCATTGCGATCACCCATTTCGGGTCGGGCATCTGGTCGTAAATCTTCCGCACCACTTTGGCCATCTTGTACGTCGTCGTGCCTGCAACGATCATCACATCCGATTGGCGCGGTGAGAAGCGGAATACTTCCGAGCCGAAGCGAGACACGTCGAACTTCGGCCCGGCAAACGCCATCATCTCGATGGCGCAGCAGGAAATTCCCATCGGCATCGGCCAGAGGGAATTCTTCCGGCACCAGTTGATCGCCTCTTCGAGTTTGGTGGTGAGAAAACTATTTCCGAGCGCGTCTTCTAATCCCATTCCATCGCTCCTTTTCTCCACTCGTAGTAGAACCCAATGACGAGGATGATAAGAAACAGGAACATCGCTCCATGCGCAGCAAGCGGGAGTTCCGTGAAGGCGACCGCCCATGGGTAGAGGAATACAATCTCAATGTCGAACACAATAAAGAGCATCGCAACCATGTAGAACTTGACCGAGAACCGTTCACGCGCCGTGCGGACCGGCTCCATGCCGCTTTCGTAGGTTGTCAGCTTTTCCTCGGTGGGGCGCTTCGGACCGAGCCACTCATTCAGCTTAACCATGATGATGCCAAACGCAACGCCGGCGGCAATCATCATGAAGATAGGGATGTATTCGTGAAACATAAACGGTTGTACAGTTTTTTGAAAGGATTGAAATTCGTACTGAGTTTACCCAAAATTGGCTTGAAAGTCAACGAACGATGTAGGGCGAATCGCAGATTCGCTCCAGCGAGACATCGTCTCACTCTACAATTGAGAGAACGATTACTTGAATTCAATCACGATCCCATCCACCGGCCAGCCTGCGCGGACTCTTACGGTGTCCGGATACATCGTGAGCCGCTCTGCAGGTTGAAACGGAAAAACCATCCCCGGATCGAATACCATGTTCCTATTCCTGTCGCGAAATGCACGCAGGAGATATTTCCCTGCATGGACGCGCGGGATAAGAAAGACGCCCGGCCGTTCGATTTCGACGACATGCGATTTCGCATCGTTCCGCACGGCATCTTCCGCTATCAGGATGATCGTGCCCGCTGTATCGATGGGATGTCGATCTCGCACAACGCCTTCGAGCGAGCTATATGTTTCGGCATCGATCGTCTCGAAGTGAATCACAAGCGTTGAATCCACCGCCGGCTCGTCGAAGAAATTGGACAGCTTTTCCATCTCCATTGTCAGCGTATACCATGATTGACTCTGCAAGAGCGGAGTACGAATTTCCACCACATCCCCCCTAAGCCAACGAGTATATATGTCAACGTTATTGCCGGTTGCGTCGGAAACACGAAGCGCCCGCACGAACCCATCCCTTTGCACGACGTCGGAGAAGGCGACGAGAATCTCCGGTTGAATCCCCACACCCCGCGCGCTGTCTTTCACCGAAATGCTTTTGATGGTCAGTTGGTCTCTCTCACGCTGAGGTTCGGCGGAAAACACAAACGCATTCGCCAACGGGTCGATGCGATTTCCGGAACGATCACGCAGGTTGGCGACGTTGACGCGATAGTCGGTAGGCTCCTGGGTTTGTGTCAGTAACAGAATTTTTGTGAACTCCGGATAGACGGACGACACTGCAAGAACTGTGAGCGTATCGGCCTGCACGGTATCGACGATGGAAAACCATGTCGGTGCGATGCTTGCTGTGTCGATCGGCTCAGAGAATTCCAACATGATCCGCCGCTCTGAGATGGAGCGCGCCGTCAAGAGCCGCGGCGCCGTCGTGTCCTCCCGTGCAAGCTGAATGAGCAGCCCCGAGCGCAGCGTGTCGGTTTCGGAAAGCGTGATATCAGCCGGTAAAACTCCAACGTCATCCGCTTCCGGGTCGTAGAGCAAATTGCGAAACTCGTCGCGCACAGCCAGAAGCCGGTATGAGCCGAGCCTCAGATGCGTCAACGCAAACCGCCCGTCCTTGCCCGTCTGCGTGATGTAATGCGGTTGATTGCGCCGCGGATCGAGCGTGTCCGGCTGGAGCTCATCGAGGTGATAGGCAAAAATCATCACGCCTTCGGACGCGTCGGTGGGCCGCCGAGGAAGCACGCGCCCTGCAACAGCGCCGCGGTCGATGGTTGCGCCGGTAGAAAACGCGAGCGTGAATGCTTGTGTCATGCGATTGCGGTTGTTCAGGTCGATAACATCGGTGCCCACGGTGACAACATAGGTGGTGTTGTCGCGGAGGGGTTCGGTGAATCGGACCTCCACTTCTTTCCGACTCCAATTGAACTCCAATGCACCGACATACGGTGAAATGAAGATGGATTCTTCCACGCTGCGGCGCTCGACGAACTCGTCAAACTCGATCGCGATACGATCGCCACGAAAGTGAAGCATGTTGGGAGGTGGGAATGTCGACACGATGTGCGGCGGGTCGGTATCGACAGGACCGCCGCTGGGTGGCATTTGACCCGCGCAGGAAAACAGAAGGAGTGAACCAACAAGGAGATGAAGTTTCTTCGCGGTCATCCGCCGGAGTTTGCCTGCTGTTGGAGTTCACGCCGAAGTCTTCGCCACTGTTGAACTGCTCTCAAGTGCTCGGAATAGTTTTTCGAGAATCGATGCCCCCCGGTGCCGTCTGCGACAAAGTAGTAGTACTGATGTCGCTCCGGATAGAGTACGGCGAGAATCGAGTTGCGCCCCGGATTGTTTATCGGGCCGGGTGGAAGGCCGGAATACCGATACGTATTGTACGGAGAATCGAGCTTGAGGTCGCTGTATAACAAACGTCTCGGACCATCGGGGATAATGTATTGAATGGTGGGGTCGGCTTGAAGCGGCATGCGAACACGCAACCGGTTGAAATACACGCCCGCGATCGTAGCACGCTCAGCGTCAAGGTCTGTTTCTCCCTCCACAATGGAAGCAAGCGTGAGGACCTCGTTCAACGTCATCCCTAATTGCTCCTGTCGAGCGCGGAGGCTGTCCACATAAAACTCCTTGAACGCCGTCGCCAACCGCGTCACCACTTCTTCCTCGCTCGTTTGCCAGGTAAAGAAGTACGTATCCGGCAGCAAGTATCCTTCTAACGATGGAGTATTGACGCCGAGGCTTTGGATGAATCCAGGGTTGTGACAGAGCGCTACCATGCGTGTGCTATCGATTCCCAACTCCCGCGCTGCCCTTCCAGCGAGATGATGCATGCGTACTCCTTCTCCCACACGCAGCACAACGGGAAGATTTGACAGCCCCTCACTGAGGTCGCGCAGAAGAGAGAGATTGGAAATGCCGCTTTTGATGTGGTACTTGCCGTACTGGATCGAGCTTGTCAATCCAAGCAAACGTCCTGCAAGCTCAAATGTGGTTCGACTGCGAATCATACCGTTCCGCTCCAACGAATCCACCACCGCGGCAAAGCTCACACCTTTGGGAACGTAGAGCACCTTTTCTTCCGGCTCGAATCGGTTCGGCGTCCAGAAGATCCAAAACGCCAGAGCAAGGACCAGCACGACGAGCGCGAGGGGAGGTACGATGAGCCAGAGAACGCGTGGCGAGCGAGGCTTGAGGTCGGATAAGACAGGCATGGTTACGATTTCGACTTCTCCATAGCGATGCGCTCGACTGCGCGCGATTCATCGATGATGCGCTCAAACAATCGCCGCATCGCCTGGGACGAAAGCGGACCTCCGTTGTGGGACATGACATTCTGCATCACTTCTTCTTCTCGTTCCGGCGAGTAGGCATCCATGCCGAGTTTGTGTTTGATTTTGCCGATTTCTTCCGCGTATTGTGCACGGCGGTTGAGCAGCTCGACGAGCTGAAAGTCGATTTCATCAATCTTCTTGCGCCACTCGGCCAGTGGGTCCATTGTCAACTCACGGTGATGAACGAAAAGGAACGTTGTTATACCACAGATTCACAGATTCTTAAGAGAGTGGTGAGAAATTCTTCAGCTTGCTAATGTTCGAGAAACTTCTACTTGGTTTCAAGTAAATCTGTTGCCGTCGAAGACTCACCCTTACGACCTTACGAAATCGGTGAATCTGCGGTAATGTATCCCGAATGCTCTCAGTGCTCAAGAATGAAGAAGATGTTCCAAGAATGCTGACGCCTGCTGCAGAGCCGATTCGACCGACTGCGCCGCTTGAATCGCCTCAAGCAACGACGACCCGACAACAGCGCCGTCTGCCCATTGCCACACCCGCTGAACATGCTCCGGCTGCGCAATGCCGAAACCCACCACGAACGGTTTTGTCGAATGCATCTGCACGCGCTTGAGGAAGCCGTCGAGAGAACCGTTCAGGCCGAGCGAAGTTCTGGTGCCTGTCACTCCCGTCACCGAGACGCAGTAGCTGAAGTCGGTCGACAGCTCGCTGATCCACGTGATGCGTTCGTCGGGCGTCGTCGGTGCAATGAGAAAGACGTTGCTGAGGCCTGCCGTTGCGCAATGATCTCGAAGACTCTCCGCTTCTTCTGGCGGGAGGTCGGGAATGATAAGTCCATCGACGCCCGCGTTTCGACAATCAGTAACGAATCGCTCCACACCGTACTGAAGTACAGGATTGATGTATCCCATCAGCAGAAGGGGGAGTTCGCTCTCGTTCCTGAACTCGCGAACCGCGGAAAGAATCGTCGGGATTGTTGCGCCATGACGAAGCGCGATTTCGGATGAGCGTTGAATCGTCTTCCCATCCGCCAGCGGATCCGAGAATGGCATGCCGATCTCAATCATGTCTGCGCCGGACTTCTCCAATGCGCGCAGGAGAGGAACCGTCACCCCGCGAACCGGAAACTCCGGCGTGATATAGGGGATGAGTGCCTTCCGGCCAACCCGCTGCAGGTTCGCGAGCAGTTGCGCAATCCTGTTTATCGGTCGATCCAGATCGATATACTCTAGCAATTCATTCTTCCTGTTTCAGTCGATGCTCAATGACGGCTGTTAACGTACCAACCTTACCTGTCTTGATAAAATGTCGGTGAAAGAGCGAGCGGACACCCGCATGTTTTCCCGAAGAAAGGTTTTCCATTGTTTCGAGTTCAATCGGAAAGATCGCCTGGCGAATTTGATCCTTCCGAGCACGGTTCATCTCACCGTCCACAACGACCAGGAGATCGTAATCCGAATCAGTGGAAGCATTACCTCGCGCGCGACCCATAGAGAATCATCTCAGCCGTTGGCTCAAGTTCGCGAACGGCCTGTTTGATTCGAAGCAGAAGTGCCTTCTCGTTATCAGCAATATGTTTCTGATCAGCCAGTGATTTCATCACCACGATACCACAAGATCATGAAGAATCATACCGTGTTTTGCCGGCTCTTTAGCCGAGTTGTTCATTCGGCTCTGCTGTCAACTCCATGTCCGACGTCCGTCCTTCTAACATCTTCATATATCCCACCATGGCAATCATCGCCCCGTTGTCGGTGCAGTATTCCATCTTGGGGACGAACACACGGTAGCCTCGCTCGTTGGCGACGTCCCCAAGCTGTCGCCGAAGCTCGCTGTTTGCCGCCACTCCTCCTGCGATGGCGATATCCCTCACACCGTACTTCTCTGCCGCTGTCACTGTCTTGTGTACCAGGACATCAATCACAGCGGATTGAAAGCTCGCGCAGATATCGGGCACGAGGCCCGAAGTGTTGCTTTTCGGGGCAAGTTGCCCGTTCTGTTTCGTGGGGTTGAAGCCGATCTTCCGCAGGTAATACAGCACGGATGTCTTCAAGCCGCTGAAGCTGAACTCAAACGAGCCTTCATCCAGATACGAGCGTGGGAACTCGACAAACTTCGGATTGCCGGTCGCAGCCAACTTATCGATCATCGGTCCGCCGGGATAACCGATGCCTAACATTTTTGCAACCTTGTCGAACGCCTCGCCAGCTGCATCGTCCTTCGTCTGCCCCAACACGCGATACTCGAACGGCCGAATCACCAGTACAAGTTGTGTGTGTCCGCCGGAGACCGTAAGATTGATAAACGGAAAGCCCGGTTTGGGATCCTCAAGAAGATTGGAGAAGATATGCGCCTCCATGTGATTGACGCCGATGAACGGAATGCCAAGTCCGAATGCCATCGCTTTGCCGAAACTCAGTCCGATCAGAATCGCACCGATCAAGCCGGGGCCGTAGACTGCAGCAACCGCATCGAGCTCGTTCTTCTTCACGCCAGCCTTCTGTAAGGCTTCCTCGACAATAGGAACGATCAGCTTCTGATGTGCACGCGAGGCAAGCTCCGGCACCACGCCGCCGTAGGTCGAGTGAACAAGCTGCGACGTGGTGATGTTGGAGAGCAATCTACCCGCCCCTTCGGGGCCGTCGCGTATCACCGCCGCCGAGGTTTCATCGCAAGATGTTTCAATGCCGAGGATGGTCATAGGCAAAGTCTCGGGTCTCAGGTCTCAGGTTTACAGTTCCAGGCGTTCGCTCGACATTCGCGAGTCAACCCGATCTGTTGTAAGGAATCGTAACGGCTCAGTGAAAAGCGTCGCAGTGAATGTCAGGGCTAAAGCCCGATTCCATTATTCGTGCTTACTCGCCCCGACATGAATGTCGAGGTAATAAGTCGTCACAAGCTCCGGGGCAATACATTACCACGAGCTTTAGCTCGTGGTACACAAACTACAAGACAACGATGGACTTTAGTCCTGCATAAGTCAGCATACAGAATCACTGGTAGATAATCACGCTGAGCTGTTACAAAGAATCTATGAAACATCCCAGACGATCACATCCGTCTTCCTGCCCCATTCAACAGCGAGCCTCTGAAGGGTAACGAGAATTCTCACCTTCTCCTCAAAGGGAAGCTTCGCTTGCTCTTTACGCGTTTCCCGCTCACTTTCAAAAAGCTCCCGCAATGTCATAACAGCGTTGTCCCGCATCACGATCTTTACTGTATCGTCACTCATGGTACGACTGCTCGAATTGTTCCCAGAGACCGTACCGTTCCAAAATACCTCTCAATCGGTTCTTGTTGATTGTTGCCTGCTCAAGAAGCATACGGATCTTTATCTTATCTTTGTCCCGCGACGCCTTCTAGCCTGCTTCTGAGCAGGACAACCTCATGACCTCCCGTCTCTGGTAATCATACGTTTCTCTTCTGCTCCGATGCAACATCCCCGCCGTTTGTTGCGCGGACCCGCCCGCCCGATGAACTTTCGATGGCTTTGACCGCCATTTCCTGCACCTGCTTCGTCGCGGCCTGAAATTGCTTGGCAAGCTCGGCAATCTGCGCTTGTTGCTTTGCCACAACTGCCTCGAGGTTGGCGATGTTCATGGCACTGAGACGCTTCTCAGACTCCACATCTTTCGCAGCGAGCTTGGCATCATACTCGTACTGCTGTTGCAACGCCGTCCGAACGGAGGCTTCAGTTTTCTTGACGGCCTCTTCCAGTTCCTTCGGAAAGCGCTCAACACGTTTTCGAAGCTCCAGAAGCTCGTTCTCTTGCGCTGCGAGAACGGCTTTTCGTTCGGCAAGTTCTCGCTCGACCTTTTTGCGCTCCTCTTCCAGTTCGCGCTGAAGCTCCGTCTTGCGGAGTTCGTATTCGGCAGCCTCTTTCCTGCGCTCCAGCGAAAGCTTGTACTTATATTCTTCCTCCTCCCGCTCACGCTGCTTTTTTATCTGGAGCTCGCGTCCTCTGACACTGTTTTCGTTCTCCTGCTGCTCCTTGTTCCATTCCTCACGTTTGACTGTCATCTCGGCTGCGAAGGATTCCCGTTGCTCAGCCATCTCTCGCTCAAACGCCGCCTTGCGTTCTGCTTGCGCCTCGATGAGGGCAGTGAGTGTATTGATGTTGTATTCGACCTCGTGAAGCTGTTGAAGCCTTGCGCTTTCAAGATTGACAGCCGCGCGGAGATCGCCCAACCTGCTCGACTCGGCGATCATTTTCTCCGTAAGGTCTTTCAAGGCCTTACTGATTGAGACCTGCAGATCGGCGATGGTTTTGATGACGTTCTCGTCCGTATACGTGAGAGCTTTTTCAAGGACTCGCTGTTCTGACTCGCGGGGCGCTTCTTCCGATGATAGCTGTTCAATCTTCTCCAGCGCCGCGTTGTATGCCTTCAGGAGCTCGGCACGCGTGGTTCTCGCAGTGACTCTGGGCATTTGCGTAACCTTCGTCTCTTTGTCCATCACTACCTCCTTTGATGACTGGTTGTGAAACTGCTGAACGTTGAGATTGATCTCCAGACGATCACATCCTTCTTACCTCCCCAGTCAACAGCGAGCCTTTGGAGTGCAACAAGAATTCGTATCTTCTCTTCAAAAGGCAGACGTGCCTGCCGCACGTAAAGCTGTACTTA
>JBGFRR010000124.1:0-63987 GCA_041695045.1 Bacteroidota bacterium | reverse complement strand
CCCTTCAGATTCCGTCTCACGACAGACACCCTGCGCTTGGCTCCATAACCCGGCTTGCGTTCGATTATGAGAGGACTTTAACCTCTAAGCTAATGATACTGCACGGCACACAACAAAAAAGCCGACTTCCATCGGCTTTTTTTCTAACTCATTGAATTGCAGCTCACGCCGTCGTCTGCAGCTTCTCTGCCCGGTCTGCAATCCGCAACTGCTCAATCAACTCGTCTAACTCGCCGTCGATAATTGCTGAAAGGTTATAGAGCGTTAAGCCAATCCGGTGGTCGGTGACCCGGTTTTGCGGGAAATTGTATGTGCGGATTTTGTCACTCCGGTCTCCGCTTTTGATCATCAACCGCCGCGCTGCCGTCACCGATGCCGTCTGTTCCTGCATCTTCATCTCATACAGCTTCGCCCGCAGCATTTTCATCGCCCGCTCGCGATTCTGGAACTGCGACCGCTCCTGCTGGCACGCCACCACGATGCCTGTAGGCTTGTGCGTAATGCGGACGGCTGTCTCGACCTTGTTCACGTTCTGCCCGCCTTTTCCGCCCGAGCGGAATGTATCGAATTGAAGGTCGGCAGGATTGATTTCAACCTCCACATCTTCTACTTCCGGCAGCACCACCACGGACGCCGCCGACGTGTGCACCCGTCCCTGTGCCTCCGTTTCCGGCACTCGCTGTACACGATGCACACCGCTCTCAAATTTCATCATCCCGTACGCTCCTTCACCGACAACAGAGAAGATAATCTCTTTGAAGCCTCCCTTCCCTGTTTCGTTCCAATCCATCAACTCCACTTTCCATCCTTTGCGCTCGGCGTAGCGAGTGTACATTCGGTGAAGATCAGCCGCAAATAATGCTGCTTCCTCCCCACCTGTGCCTGCACGGATTTCCATGATGAAATTTTTGCTGTCATTCGGATCCTGCGGAACCAAGAGCAGTTTGATCTCCTCTTCCAACTGCGCAAGCTGAACCTTCAGCCTATCGTACTCATCCTGTGCAAGCTCTTTCATCTCCGGGTCGCTCACGGAGTCCAAGAGCTCACGGCTCCCCTCAAAGTCCTTACTGACCTTGCGATAGATATCCGCCTTCTTCACGATCGGCTCTAACACGCGCAGCTCTTTGCCCAACTCGCGCATGCGGGATTGATCCGACGCAATGGTGGGGTCGCTCATCAGCCGGTTCACTTCATTGTAGCGCTCAGTTATTTTTTCAAGCTTTTCAAGCATGCGTGGATGTTCGAGAAATGTTGATGAAGTGCAGTGAACGATACGAAGAGCGGAAGAGAGAAGCTACCCCACCGGCGCCAACTCAACGTCGACGGGGTGAGGAAGAGGACGAAGCGGATAACGCTCCGCGTCGTCAAGACCCAACGCACAGCGAAGCGCAACGATGGCAACCTCGAGCTGCGACTCGTCCGGTTCCTTCGTTGTGATTGTCTGGAGCCACAACCCGGGAGCGATGAGAATCCTGCCCCACCACGTCGCGCTGTGCCGTGCGGAAAACTTGATGAACTCATACGCAATCCCGCCGATGACGGGGATGAACGGTAAATGCGTCGCCAGCCGAAGCAACAGCGTCATCTCACCAAACCACGCAATGAGCAATACGTCGAGAATACTGAAGGTCAGAATGGCAACAAACATCACAATCAAGAGAAAGCTCGTGCCACAGCGAGGATGAAATCGACTGTGGCGCTGGACAGCTTCAGGAATCAGTTCGTCGTTTAGCTCGAAGGCGAACACGGCTTTGTGCTCAGCTCCGTGATACTGGAACAACCGTTTGATGTCCTTCATCGTCGAGATGGCGGCGAGATAGACGAGTAGGATCGCGATACGGATCATCCCTGCTGTGAGGTTGAACCAGAATGCCTGTTGTTCGAGCGAGAAGAGATACGTCGTCAACAGCAACGGTGTCACGAAAAAGAGACCGATACCCAGCGCTAAGGCAACAACGAGCGTTCCGACGAGTACAAGCTGTGTCGGTGTGCGCATCGTGCCGTTCTCACTCTTACCCGCCTTCGCTTCTTCATCCAGCATCGCTACCTCGGCAGACCAGTTGAGCGTCTTGATACCCAGGTACATCATGTCGATCAAGCCGACGGCGCCGCGAAGAATCGGGATGTTGAGCAACTTGAACCGCTCATTGAGCGAGCGAAACGGGAGTTTCTGCACAACGATGTCGCCGTTTGCCCTCCGCACCGCCGTTGCGACCGAGCCCGGCGCACGCATCATGACGCCTTCGATGACCGCCTGCCCGCCAATTTGCATCGGCTTGCTCGGATCATACCGCGGGTTCGTCGGCACCCAACTGGATTCTTGGTGAGTGGGAGAGTGGTGATTGGTGAGTGTGAAGCTCATTTGATACCATCCCTTCTAACCTACTTTTTACTTTCTACTTACTACTCAAGTCAAGTTGACCGCTGCAGTGTGTAAAGGGCTGAAGCCCTTGGGTTTTTTGTTGGTTTTTTTGTAATCCCCGACCTGAAGGTCGGGGCTATAGCCACGTCCTTTAGGGCGTGGATAGAATTTCCAACCAATATATTTAGGGGTTTTAACCCCTTCAAACAAGCGGTCAACTTGAGTTACTACATTCATCGAATTCACTGCCATCTGCATCCTGCTTTGCTGGAGGCGGATAGACCAATATACCAAACAAAGCCGCGAGGCGCAATTAGAGCGAGTTTAACCCTCGCTGAATTGCCAGCAGAAGTGCGACGGGGTCGTTCGAGTGAGGAGCGGAGGCCGGGTCGAACTGATCGAGCGCAGAGGCCGCTTCGTTGAACAACCCCTCAGCGAACGCGGCTTGCGCAATCAACAAACGCAAGCGGCGCGCGGTCACCCGCGCATCGTGTGCAAACTGATAGTTGGGGTTTTCGATGAGAGCATTCTGCGCCTGATTGAGACAGGCATTGTATTGCTTCAAGGAGAACAACACAAACGCGAGCCCCGCGCGCACATCGGTACGTGTTGGGGGAAGACTCCCAACAATGTTCAGCGCTAACGTGAAATCGCTCCGAGCCCTCGTGAACTCGCGACGATACGCATACGACCATCCCCTGCCGTTCAACGCCTCCGACCGTAACGAACCGAGTGTAGCGCCGTTATGCGCTCTGGTGAAGTCATCCACTGCCTCGTTGTACAACCCTGACGTGAACCTGTTCCATCCGCGCGCAATCAGCTCCTCCGGCGTCAGTAACAGGTCAGGCTCGGTTGACAATTCTGTGCCGCAACCCAGGGGAATAAGGACAGTAACAATTGCAAGAAGACGCTTCATGGCCATCATTTTATTAAGGTCATTCGTTTCGATGCGCGCCAGGCACCGGTGCGAAGCTCATAGATGTAGACACCGCTCGGCAGGTTCTCCGGCCGCCATTCAACCTGATGCTCACCCGCCTCGCGCTCCCCCTCCACCAACGTTGCGACAAGCTGACCGAGCATGTTATACACCCGCAAGAACGTTACATGTACTGTGCCTGTCATTCCCGGCAACTGATAATGGATAACGGTTGAGGGATTTCCGCCAAAGGCGGATCCGCCTTCGGTGGAAAACGGATTGGGATAATTCTGTGATAGTGCAAACGTGTGAGGCACAACATCCACGGAACCAGCCGTCGCCTCTTTCAGGACGAGCGCGACGATGCCTAACCGTTCAGTCATGCCGACAAACTCTCTCGCCGAAGCATCATACGATGTCGGAAGCGCCAACCATTTGCCGTCGCGCAGCAGAGCAAGGACGGCGTCGGCATCGTCCGGCGGCGCTTTGATGCGAATCGTTGCGACGGCATCGAGCTTGCGGTCAGTCGGGCCAAACGAGTACACCGCTCGCGCAGAACCTGCCTCAACTGCCTCAAGCGGATTGCTCAAGCCATCGAACGCCGTCAGCATCAGATTATCCCGTGAGGCGTTCGCCGGAACAAGGAGGCGAGCGGCGCCGCTTGGTGTTGCAACGATTGTCGCCTGCTCCCGTTTCGACAGTCGCGCGTGAAATACCACAGTCGTATCCGTATAATGCACGCCGTAGAGCCGCGTGCCGCGTACGCGGATCGTCACCTGCCCATCCCCCATCAGTCGGTGGCTCGTGGTGTCCACGAACGCCGTCAAGAAGCCCGGCACCTGCCTGAACCCGACCGGCAGCGAGGTGCCTCCGAACGTAAGAGTGCCGCTGAGGTTTGACGGCATGAGGCGTTCCGGGCTTGCCGTAACGACGGAAATGTATTCGGTGAAGAGGGGATTCTGGAGATAGCCGGGGATGATGGTCGGCGCTCTGCCCGAGTCGCTGTACTCGAACACCGCCCGAAACATCAGGTTGAAGCCATCGAACATGTTATTGTTCCGCGCACTCACCTCCGTCATTGTCGCCCAGGTGTTTGGATTGGTCGGATGGTTTGAGCCGCGATACACAAACGACACATCTCTACGATAGGTATGATCAACAGCGACATACGTTCCCACCGAATCGTCATCATCTTCCATCAGCCCAACGTAGATCGGCGTGCGAAGGTTGGTGAGCTGCTCGCGGTAATCCAATAAATCAATATCCACAAATGTTGACAGTCTGAATCGAAAACCCGACCGCGGACCTCACAAGCGCCCGTGCGGTAACGCCTGCGGGAAGTGTGAACGTCATGCGAAAATCCTCAGCCGGCTCAAAACGAAGATAGTGCACCGCAAGCGCAGGCAGCGCGGCGGACTTTGCGATGTTCGGGTCGTAGAAGTGCTCGCGCACCTTCGGCCTTCCACTCACCGGATGCCGGTAGCCGTACGAGACATCGGTTGCTTGCGAGCGGATCCAGTTTGCAAGGAACCAATTCTGAAGAATGTGCGTGAAGGATGACGTTGTGATGCCCGCCTGCACGAGCGCTACTTCGAAACCGGGAATGCCGTTCGTGGGATGTTGGGTAAAGCGACGGATGAAGGTATCGCCCAGTTGCTCGCCGAGATAGAGCGTCCAGAGCGCGGCGCGGCTGTAATCGCTTAACACATCTTGCGAGCCGGTTCGCCAGCTGGTGAGCGTAACGCCGGTGTTGCCGAAGTAACGGTCGGGATTGCGGAGCGGAAAGCCGCACAGGACTTCGGCGTATTCCGAAAGACCCTCGTTGAAGAACGTGATTTCACGCGGGTCGTAATTCCAGTGGATCAAGTGTTGAACCTCATGAGCGAGCGTGCCGAGGATACGAGCGGCATTCCGTCGGTTGTTGTGAAAGATGCCGGGGTGGGAATCAATGTAGATGAGGTCGCGGCGATTGCTGTTGGCAACGAAGCCGCTGTTCGGGTCGACATCCACGCTGAAGAAAACCCCCGCCGTGAACCCGCTTGTGCTCGTGGGCGTCCAGCCGTCTTTGATGTCGCAGATGAGCACATGCGTTTTCCCATCGCCTGCGCCTTTGATGAAACTCGAATTGATGTTGGGGGGGTCGCCGAAGAAACGACGGTCGAGCTGGAGGATGCCCTGTGTGGGGTCCCGCGAGGTGGAAGGCGTTGCCTGCTCGAGTGCGCGGAGGATGACGTCGATCTCAGTCGTCGTTACATGTTGCCGCTCCAACTCGCTCAGAGCTACCCAGACATGACTGAGAGCGCCGGAGACCATCAGCCGCGCTCGCACAGTATCAAAGCGGTGCGTCTCGAAATTATAGACTCAGAAGAGATCCTGCGTGCCGGCAGACAGCTCCCCTTTGCGCAACAGCCGCCATTGGTGGACTGCCTCCTCAATGCCCGGTGATGCAATTCGTGTGTTCTGCCATGCTTCACGCACAAGCTCAGGGTCGGCAAGCGCGATCGTGGCGCACTCACCTGCCCACGGCTCGGGATGCGTGTGAGCATGCTGCGTCCACACTGCATTGCTGTGGATGCACAGCACGACCGCTATCGTGAACCAACAGCGCATATTACTCCTCGATAACTCGCACCCGTTCCAACTGTATCCGGTTCGACGCTGATTCGATGATGCGTACATGAATCTCCACAGTCCTTCCCTGTAATTCTTCGAGCAAGCGGTACTCAGAGATCGTGTCCTTCTCGATCGTATGCATGATTCCCGCTGAGTCCTGAATCGCCAGCGATGTGAACGGCTCGTTGCCGATGCGGTAAACAATTCCCCGCAGTACGGTCATCGCCGTGTCCGATTCTTCAGCGGAACTCAACGCATGAACACTCCGCTGAGGCGGGCTCTCGGCCGTTTTCTCCTTGCTCGATCCACCGCAGGCCGGGAGGAGCAGCCCACCGATCAGCATGACCACAATGCTATGGCTGACCGGGAATATCGTTGACCATCGGCGCAGCGGTCCGAGTTTTGTACCGTTCAACAAGAATGGAACGAACTTCATCGATTTCCTTCTTCTCAATCACTCCAGTGAACAGCGAGAGCACAGCGAATGAAGCGATCAGTGCAAGCTTTACCAGAATCCCGGATACGGTCAGTGGCTCCAGCCCAAACCATCCGCCAACGCCGATCACCAGTACGGTGATCGTTGCCATGCGGACAACTTTCTTCCACTCGTACTCCACCCTATAAAACTGTTGCGAGGCGAAATACATTCCCACCGCCATGACCACATAGCTCAACAGCGTCGCGTACGCGGCCCCCATCATCCCGTAGAGGGGGATGAGAAGAACGTTGGCGCCGATATTCACCAGCGCCCCCAGCCCGGTTACATACGGAAGATAGTGCGTTTTCTTCTCAATGTTCACACCGACCACAAAATTCACATAGGCACCGGTGAAGATATACGCCAGCAAAATCCACGGCACGATGACGACTCCCTCCCAATACGCCGGACTGAAGAAGTAGCCGCCGAACAGTTCTACGCGCACCAGGTCGTCAATAAGCAGCGACACGGCAATGAAGACGAACAGCAGCACGCCGATGAAGTAGGTAAAAATGCGTGCGAACAGCTCGCGAGCGCCCTCGCTGTTTGCCTGCGTGAGGAAAAACGGCCGCCACGCATAATCGAACATCCCTACGCACAACATCATGATAATGCCGAGGCGGTAATTGGCCTGATAGATACCGACGGTCGCATCGTCGGTGAGCGCTTTCAAGATGGGACGGTCGATGACCTGAATGGCAATGCCGGCGAGTCCGGCAGGGATATAGGGAAGCCCGAAGCGGAGTAGTTCCTTATACAGCGGCACGGAAAACCGAAGTACGACATTGCGACGAGTAAGCCACGCGAGGAGAGCCATCGTCACAACGGATGCGATAAGGTTGGCCAGCAACACCCCTTCCGCCTTCATCCCAACCGCGATGATGAACACGATGTTGAGGAGGACATTAAGCACGATGTGGAACACACGCACGCCGGCAAATACTTTTGCTTGTTCTTCCATCCGTAGCGATGCGTAGGGAACGATCATCAGCGTGTCGAAGCAGAGAATCCACGCGGCGTACACGACGAGAAGGGACTGTGCCTCGCTCAAACCGATGATACCGGCGACGGGTGACGCAAAGAGATGGAGCGCGCCGGAACACAGCAACGAGGTGAGAACGAGCGAGAAGAACGGCGTGCTGAAGTTCTCGCGCCGGTCGCCCAACTCCAAAGACGCAACGTAGCGCATATACGCGTTTTCCATGCCGTAACCGAACAGAACGAATGCGAACGCAATGTAGGCATAGACGTTTGCAACGACGCCGTATTCAGACGGGAGGAGATAGTTGGTGTAGAACGGGACGAGGAGGAAGTTCAGAAAGCGCCCGACGATCGAGCTAAGCCCGTAGATAGCGGTGTCTTTGCCGAGGCGGAGGATTTTGTCGAGCATGACCGGAACTTACGATTTCCTTTTCCGAATCCGAACTGTGGAGGCTGTAATAACCGTGAACGCATCGTATATTTCGTTCCCATGACGAGCCAAAGCCTCGGCAACGATAAGAGCCTTCCGTTCAGGCGAGAGACCGGAGAGACGAACGAGAACAATACCGCTATGAACACGTTGTTGCCGGAACACCGACTCGCCAAAATCCTTATCGGCTGTTAGAAGGAGAGCATGGTGCTTCGCGCAGAGGGCGAGCACCTGCCCGCCGATACACGAGCTCCACAACGGCAGGCGGGCCTGCTCGTCGTTAGAGCCCGGATGCTCTTCTGCAATCGAGATGATGGCTTGGCTGATGGGTCGTAAGTGATCGACAATGGGTTTGTCGACACTCTCATCAGCCACAACGGTCACGGCGTGACCTCAGAGGTGGGATAAACGACATCAGAACGGAGAGCTTCTTTCGCAAACCCAATGGCAGCGCGGACTGACTCCTCTGTCAGCTGCGGGTGTTCTATCAGGATCTGTTGCACAGTTTCCCCTGCTGCGAGCTTCTCAAGAATAAGCTCAACAGTGATGCGTGTTCCTTTGATGAGGGGCTTGCCCATCATGACAGTTGGGTCAGAAATTATGAAAGTATTCATCTTCGTCGGCATTCCATTGTTGATACCCACTATGAAAATACTGACTTGCATCGCAAATGTCAAAAGCCCTCTGAGTCATAGGCCGCGTAGAGGCTTTTTCTCTCGCGGTCATGTCTCCGGCAGCATCATCGGAATGCCGTCCTTCACCCGATAGACCGACGAGCATCGCTCGCACACAAGAGCGCTCCGTTCCGCCTCCAGTCGGAGGTCGCCTTTGCACTTCGGACAGCACAGAAGGTTGAGCAGTTCTTTGTCAATCGTCGACGTCATGACTGCTTGAACTCCTCTCCCAACACCTGAAGGAACATCTGCGGCGCTCGCGTCGGCCTGCCGGTTTCTGCGTTGACAAAACTGTGGACGGTGAAACCCTCGACGATCGGCTCCTCTTCTCCTTCCCGCCATACTTTGTATTCGATGCGCACGCGTGCAACAGGCATTTCATTCACGAGCGTTTCCACCGTCAAGAGGTCGTCGTACAATGCCGGGCGTCGGTACTTTGCATATGCTTCGACCACAGGCAGGAACGTGCCGTGCTTCTCAAACTCGCCGTACGGCAGACCAATCGTGCGCAGCAAGTCGGACCGCCCCTGCTCGAAGTACTCAAAATACTTCGCGTAGTACACCTGCTTCATCTGGTCGGTGTCCGCATACCGCACACGGATTTGTGTCGTTTGCTTGATCATCGGTTCAACCGTGCCGCATTTCATTCCTTCCACGCACCCATACGAGAGAATTTTTCCACCCGCTGCTTCACGAGTTTTTCCGGTTTGACCTTCCTCAGCGCACGGAGTTCTTCCGACAACATGTTCTTCAACGTCTCTGCCGTCTGGTCGGGATTCCGGTGCGCACCGCCAACCGGCTCCGGCACAACTCGATCAATAATCCCCAACGCAAGCATATCGCTCGCCGTCAACTTCAGCGCCTCTGCCGCCTGCTCTTTGAAATCCCAGCTCCGCCAGAGAATGCTCGAGCAGGACTCCGGTGCGATGACGGAGTACCACGCATTCTCAAACATCAAAATCCGGTCGCCCACACCAATACCCAACGCTCCACCCGATGCACCCTCACCGATGATCACCACAACAATCGGCACAGGCAGGTGCGACATCTCGAAAAGGTTGCGCGCAATCGCTTCAGCCTGACCGCGCTCTTCTGCTTCGATGCCCGGATAGGCACCCGGCGTGTCGAGGAATGTGATGACGGGTTTCTTGAACTTCGCCGCTAACTGCATCAGGCGAAGAGCCTTCCGGTAGCCTTCTGGATTGGGCATGCCGAAGTTGCGGTAGAGGTTGGACTTTGTGTCCCGTCCTTTTTGATGACCGATGACAACGACACTGGTGCCGTCGAACTTGGCCAATCCGCCGACGATGGCCTTGTCGTCACCATACCGGCGGTCGCCGTGGAGTTCCGTGAAGTCCTCAAAGATGCGCTCGACATAGTCGAGCGTGTACGGCCGCTCAGGATGACGGGCGAGTTGTACACGCTGCCAGCGCGTGAGGTTCGAGTAAATGTTTTTGCGGAGCTGGTCGATTTTTTCTTCCAAAGTCTTGACCTCCTTCGCGATGTCGAGGTTGTCGGCATACTTGCGCATCTCCTCAACCTTCTGCTCCAGCTCCAGGATTGGCTTCTCAAATTCCAGTACTACTTTGGCCATCGTGCTGTTCCCTTCTGCGATTGGGCACGCGGTGCGGTGATGCCCTTGCCCTGGTCGGGCACCTCCGAACGAAACAATGACTTCAAGAGGATTTCGATGTCAAGAAGGATCGACTGATTGCGAGCATAGTACAGGTTGAACTGCTCCACTTCTTCACGCGAGAGCGGTCGTCCGGATTGCAGTTGGACAAGACCGGTAAGACCCGGCTTGCCGAGGCCGATTGCTTGTTCCGAAATGCCGTTCAAATGCATGTAGGTGGCTGAACCGGGCGGCGGACCGACGAGACTTCGCTCCCCCTTCAACACCGACGGAAGCGAGAGCACAAACCGGGAGTTCGTGGACGATGTGAGTGCGTGTTTCAAATATACAAAAGGATACACTGAAATCAAGAGCAGTCCCGCAACGACAACATCAAACATGCGTTTCAACGTGCGATGGAGCGGTTTGTCGATGTTGTACGAAATGGGAACGAGCGGAAGGTCATCCAACGAATCGACACTCGCCTTGCCGATGATGACTTCGAGCGTGTTCGGCACGATGTGAAAATTGACTGCATGCCCGCCCGCACGACTGATGACGGAGAGAATCTTGCCGTACGAAAGCGACTGCGTCGAAAAAATCACGTCGCTCACACGCAACTCTTGAATCACCTTGCCGATGTTATCGTTGCTCCCCACAATCGGAAGACCTGCCACTGCTGCTCCAACGCGCTTCTGCGTTTCATCGACGAAGCCGAGCACTTCATAGCCGTGCCCGATGCGACTGCGAAGACGGCGGTAGATTTCTTGCGCGGCCCTGTCCGTTCCGACGATGAGCGTGCGCCTACCAAAGATGCTTGAACGCCCTGCAGCGGTGGTCTTCCCGCTCATCCGCAACAAGAGCCGCCAGCCGGGCAGCGTGATCATCGTGAGCATGCCGGAGATGATAATGACCATGCGGCTGAACGCGTAGTCGCGGAAGAACGCCACCAGCGCGGAGATGATGAGGTACCCAAAGAAGACACCTACCATCGTCCGGGAGATGGACATGCGCCGATGGGTGTACACGCCCGACGCGTAGAGGCAGCCAACGACAAGGAGTGCGGGCACGGTATAGACAACCGGATACGACGAAGCCGGGAAGTACAAGAAGGTGCCGAGCCAGATGAACTCAGCAATCATCAAGTTGATGTTAACGACAAGAACGTCGACAAGGGCAACACGCATGGGCCGCAGCAGTTCGCTAAGCTGCGCGAGGCGGGACGAGAGTGCAATGCCGAGGCGGATCATCAGCGTAAACAGGAACGACCGCCGCAGGTGTTTCTGCACGAAGAGATGCATCGCCTCATAGAACGTCTTGATCTCGTTCAGGCTGCTCCGCTTCGTGCTTTCCCCCTTGTAATGGATGATCTGGGTATACGGCACGTAGTAGATCTGCCATCCCGACTGCTGAATCCGGTAGCACCAGTCGAGGTCTTCGCCGTACATAAAGAAATCTTCGTCCAACCCGCCAATTTGCTCGTAGACCTCCCGACGCACCATCATGAACGAGCCGCTTACGGCGTCCACTTCATACAGCTCGTTGGGGTCGAGATAGGTGAGATTATAACGGCCGAAGAGGCGGGACTTTGGAACCAGCGCTGCGAGACCGACGAGTTTCGTGAACGCCACCCACGGCGTCGGGAAACTCCGACGGCACGCAAGCTGAAAGCTTCCATCGGGATTCAGAATCTTACAGCCAGCAAGTCCTACGCGTGGATGTTCTTCAAAGAATCGCAGCATCACGTGGAGCGTGTCCTCTTGCACAACGGTGTCGGGGTTCAAAAGGAGAACAAAACGTCCGCGAGCGCGCTGAAGGCCAAGGTTGTTGGCTTTGGCAAAACCGAGGTTGGACTTATTGGCGACCACCTTGACGGATGGATACCGGCGTTTCAGCATCCCGACACTGCCGTCGTCGGAGGCGTTATCGACAACGATCATCTCTCCCCGGATTCCACGCATCGCTTTCCGCAGGGAATCCAGCGCGTGCGCGAGAAACTCCCGCACATTGTAATTGACGATGATGACGGAAAGGTCAAGCCCGGCGCTATGACGACTCTTCTTCTTCAATTCCGTTCAAACAAACTCTTCAGCTTCAACTTCCAGACCATCCACGCGGCTTCCCACATGATCTTCTTCGACATTTTCGAAACGCCCACGCGGCGGTCGACGAAAACGATCGGTACTTCGCACAGCCGGAAGCCGCGCTTCCAGGCGAGGAATTTCATCTCGATTTGAAACGCGTAGCCGTTTGAATGAATGCTGTCGAGGTCGATCCGCTCCAAGACACTGCGGCGGATGCATGTGAAACCGCTTGTCGCATCGCGCACCGGCATGCCCGTGATCAGGCGCGTATAGAGGTTGGCGGAGTAGCTCAGAATGAGCCGGCGCAGCGGCCAGTTGACGACATTCACACCCGATTTGTAGCGCGAACCGATGACCATCTCACAGCTCTGCGCCACATCGAGCAACCGTGTGAGCTCAGCGGGGTCGTGCGAAAAATCGGCATCCATCTCGAAGACATACTCATACGTTTTCTCCAGCGCGAACTTGAAACCCGCGACGTACGCCGTTCCCAACCCGAGCTTCTCCTCCCGCTCGATGAGATGGATGCGCTCCCCGTCGGTTGACGACCGCTGCATTACTTTGACAAGCTCCGCTGTTCCATCGGGAGAATTGTCGTCGACCACAAGGACGTCGAAGCGCTCATTGTGCTTCAACACTTCCGGGATGATCTTCGTGATATTTTCAGCTTCGTTATACGTCGGGATAACAATGAGGCAACGGTTCATTCAGTTCCTTTACGATTGCAAAGCTTCGAAACACTTCACCGAAAACAGGATTCACTTCCCTTGTTGCACAGACTTCACCGCATCCACCACAAACGCTTGCTGCTCTTCCGTCAACTCCGTGTGCATGGGCAGCGAAAGGACTTCGGCGGCGGCTTGTTCAGAAATCGGAAATGAGCCGGCGCCAAACTCCCGGAATGCTTCTTGCCGATGCGGCGGGATCGGATAGTAGATCGCATGCGGAATGCCGCGCTCGGCTAATCGCGCGGCAACACGATCCCGGTTCTTGAGCCGAAGGGTATATTGATGGTAAACATGCCGAGCGTACGGCGCTTCAATTGGACGAACTACATCATCGGCGCCGTCGAGCAGCCTGTTGTACACCTCTGCCGCGCGCCGGCGGGCATCTAGCCACGCATTAAGATGCTTCAACTTGACGCGCAGGATAGCCGCCTGGAGAGCATCGAGCCGGCTGTTTACGCCGAGGACCTCATGCTGGTAGCGCACGCGGGAACCGTGGTTAATAATCATCCGCACGCGTTCGGCGAGCGCATCGTCGTTCGTGACCACCATACCGCCATCGCCGAATGCGCCTAAGTTCTTGCTCGGATAGAAGCTGATGCACCCAAACGCACCGAACGAGCCGACCTTCGTTCCCCTGTACTCCGCACCAATGGCTTGCGCCATGTCCTCGATGATCGGGATACCCGTGCGCCGACTCAGCTCTACCATTGGATCCATGTCGGCCGGATGGCCGTAGAGATGCACGGGCATGATGGCTTTCGTGCGCGGCGTGATGGCTCGTTCGATGCGCGCAGGATCGAGATTGAACGTCATCGGGTCGATATCCGCGTAGACGGGTCGAGCGCCAAGCAACACGACCGTCTCCGTCGTTGCAACAAACGTGAAGGGTGTTGTGA
The DNA here is from genome assembly GCA_041695045.1 of Bacteroidota bacterium. Taxonomy (GTDB): domain Bacteria; phylum Bacteroidota; class Ignavibacteria; order UBA10030; family UBA10030; genus JBGFRR01. The sequence goes on along the minus strand of JBGFRR010000124.1, from coordinate 50,213 downwards.
CGACTTCGTCTCCCGGACCAATGCCGAGCGCCATCAAGGCCACCTGCAGCGCATCCGTTCCCGACGCGCAACCGACGGCATGCTTCACACCGAGGTAGCGAGCAACGGCTGACTCAAATTCAGCCACCTCTTTTCCCAAAATATACTGGCCGGATCCGAGCACGCCCAGGACCGCTTCGTCAATCTCGCTTTTGATCCTCCGGTACTGTCCAACGACATCGACCATCTGAATGTTCGGTGTGTTCTTCATTGGGTGTGCTTCCCGGTATGGTGTCTGATCAGGATTCAAGAGCTGCTTGCGATCGGTTGACGGAAAACCTCTATCTTTTGTGTGAGATACATAACGATGAACAAATCATTCATTCTTGTTTGTACGCAGGCATCGGAAATACAATCTTACCGGCTGTCGAAACACGGGGTGTTGCACCAATAACTCGCCTTTAGACAACCTCGTCACGGACAATTTTAAGTCCTGATCGAGAAAACGATAGTCGGGTTGCATCACTTCGCTCGAAGTACTCTGACCAAGAATTTTGGTTACGGAGTTTCCCGTCACTCTGGGATGAACGGCACTCATAAACTGTTGCGCTGAGAGAAGAATGACTCCAAGGGAACGACCGCGTTCGGAAAAGCACTTCTGCTTGTTCGAGAACGAGTTCGGTTGCTCTTGCTTGTTTGTCTGGCGGGTAGCCGTAACGCCGGAGGATGCGCTTGATGATAACACGCATCTCGGCTCGAACATTCTCGCGGACGGTCCAATCGATTTTGAGATTGCCCCGAACTGCTTTGACTAACTCGTGTGCAATGATTCGGAGTGTCTCGTCGCCGAGAACTTTGACGGCGCTGTCGTTTACTTCAAGAGCGTCGTAGAAAGCGATCTCGTCTTCGGTTAATCCAAGGTCTTCACCTCGTCTGTCGGCTTCGCGTAGATCCTTTGCCAATCCGATCAACTCTTCGATGACTTGGGCGGTCTCAATGGCTCGGTTCTGGTACAATCGGATGGAGTTCTCAAGCATCTCCGCAAAGGAACGGGCCTGCACAATGTTCTTGCGGCTGCGGGTTCGGATTTTCCCGTCGAGGAGTTTGCGCAACATTTCGACGGCCAAGTTTCTTTGGGGCATTCCGCGAATCTCTGCCAGGAATTCATCGGAGAGAATGGAAATGTCCGGTTTCTTGAGCCCGGCAGCGGCGAAGATGTCGGTGACCTCGTCGGATGCAACGGCTTTAGATACAATTTGCCTGATAGCAAACTCAACGTCATCGCGTGTGACTTCGCCGTTAGTTGTGCTCTTGCCCAGAACAGCTTTGACAGCTTGGAAGAATGCGACATCGTCCCGAATCTCATTGCACTGCTTGTCTCCTGGTCGAGGCAAGTTCGTAGTGAGCAATTCGGACAGGCTGATGCTTCTTCGTCCACTCAGATGCCGTTCCAGATCTCTGTTCTTGCCAACGACGAGTGAGATCGTCTGTGTGTCCGATGTAATAGCTTCCGTCTTCGCATTCAATGGCATAGACATAGAAGGGGCTGGGCAGCGGCGCAGGCAGGGCAAAGAGAGCGCAACAGACTTCGTACTTCTCCAGCATGACGGCGACTGCTTCTTCTTGGTCAATTGCCGTTTGACCTTTGCCTCCGCTCTCGGTGTAGTTTGCGAGCGCCTGTTTGAGTTCGTGTGCCAGACCTAGATAATCGACCACAAGCCCGCCCGGCTTATCCTTGAAGACACGATTAACTCGTGCGATGGCTTACATCAGTCCGTGACTGCGCATGGGCTTGTCAGCATACATCGTATGAAGGCACGGCGCGTTAAAACCTGTGAGCCACATGTCGCGGACGATGACAATTCGTCGAGCGTGGGGCGGGCGGCTTCGTCGATTTCGAGCTTGACAAGACGGCTTTCATAGTAGATGGGAACGGTGGCGCCATCCTTGACTGCCCGTTCAATATCATAAATGCTGACATAGTCGCCGAACACGGCACGAGTGTTCTTGTCGGTGAGTTCTATCGGCGTTCCGGTAAAGCCGATGAACGAAGCATTCGGCAACGCTTCGCGCATGTGACGGGCAAAGCCGTCAATGAAATCGTACTGGCTTCGGTGGGCTTCGTCGGCAATCACAACAATGTTTCGGCGGTTGGAAAGTAGGGGATGTTGATCTTCGCCCTCTGTGGGGTTCTCCATTTCAGGTTGCGCGACGACCCGGCCCGCGTAGAAAGCCATCGTGAGACTCTTGCCTGAGCCCTGCGTGTGCCAGATGACGCCAACACATTTGTCGCCTCGCTTGGCCTCACGTTGAGCTTTAGCAAAGTATGCACCGCCTTCATCAGCGACGCGTGATGGAAGAACAGAAGCGCGAAGTGTCTCCTTAACAGCGACATTAACAGCGTGGTATTGGTGGTAGCCTGCCATTTTCTTAACAAAGGCAGCACCCGGAGCTTCTTCGAATACGATAAAGTACCGAATCAAGTCAAGAAAGCGTCGCTTGTCGAACACACCTTCGAGAACAACTTGCAGTTGGGGAAGCTTTGTATCGGCTAACTGTTCGCCTTCGATGGTGCGCCACGGCATGAACCACTCCTTGTTGGCTGTGAGCGTGCCGATGCGCGCTTGGATGCCGTCCGAGATAACGAGCGCTTCGTTGTACGCAAACAGAGATGGAATCTGTTCCTTGTAGGTTTGAAGCTGATTGAACGCCGACCAAATCGTCGCTCCCTGAGTTGCGGCGTTCTTGAGTTCGAGAACGGCGAGCGGCAATCCATTGATGAAGAGAACAACATCGGGCCTGCGTTCGTGGTGATCTTCGACGACGGTGAATTGATTGACGGCGAGGAATTCATTGTTTTCAATCAAGTCGTAATCAAGCAAACGAACGAGATCGCCGCCCATTGATCGGTCGGCGCGAGGGTATTCTACAGGAACACCTTCAACGAGGTATTTATGGATGATGTGATTGTTGGCGATCAGTGAAGGCATTTCCGGTCGCGTGAGTTTGCGAAATGCCTCTTGGATTGCATCCGATGGAACTTGAGGATTTAGCCGTTGTAGTGCTTGGCGAAGCCGTGTTTCAAGAACCACCTGTCGATAATCCTCGCGCTCAGCCTGTAATTCACCCGGAGCGATTTCGAGGCCGGACAGAATGGTGTAACCAAGGCTTTCCAACCATGCGAGTGCCGCCTGTTCAACCACTGATTCAGAAAACCTATTCACCTGACTCTTCCATCCTCATTTCTGGAATCCCGACACTTTGTCGGGATTATTGTCGGCATCATCAAACTTGGCCCTTGCGCCTTCGCCTCTCTCGGTACAAACGTTCTGTAAAACCACCCTCATTCAAGAATTGGGTCTCCAGTACCTTCAGTTGTCTGCCTAAAAGATAGCTTGCCTGATTGATCAGGCAAATGATCGTGTTGGCAGCTACTTCAGGCTCAGCCGAAGCAATTCCGTAAGGGTCTGACTCGTCTGACCCGTCGGACTTGTCCGACGAATAGCGCCTTCTAACTTTCATCGCATCTGGGGAATCCTTCGGCCAAATACGCATGCCTCGCTGCCGTAAAAAGTCCTGGTAATCAATGAGCAACTCTTCAAGACTTGCACGTGCAACACCTGTCAGTTTCAGTTCCGCTTTCTTTGAGGTTGCAGAAGCCATGCTTCCTTCAGCAATGTTCTGTGTACCGCTCCGGGCGGCCTGAACCATCTGATCGTGCGTGCGGGAGCGTTTATCAATGAAACGGCTGCAAAAGATCACTGTGGCGTCGTACACCTGTTGAGCCGTTTGGAAGCTGCGCAGGTTTCGATATCCGCCGTGTTTTGGTATAAGCTCACCCATCACGCGCACCTCCCCACAATTCTTTCCGCATCCGGTACCCGCAACTCGCCGGAGATGAGTTTGGGCAAAAGTACATCACGCAAGGCAGCGAGGGCGGCAGATTGTTGCAGGTTGGTCAATACCTTGTTCATAAAGGAACCAGCAGTAGATTCGAATCGCTCAATCTCTGGTTCGGGAGGCCGAACAATGTTGGTATACTGAAACGTCCGTGTGGTAATCGTATCGAAAATCGTCCCGTAGGCTTGCTGCTTGAGTTCATCTATGAGATGCGACACTGTGAAGAATAAGAAGTAGTGACTTCGTTTGTCTTTTGGTGTCAGTCCGTAGTTGGTCTGGTTCATTGCCATTTGTCGACCGAGCAAACAATGATTCCCTACCGTACCGCGTGCTGTTATGATCGTGGTGAGAGCAGGTAGGATTTGCGTGGCACTATTCTCAACTCCGGTCTGGGTTATCTGACGCTCTGTGCTCAGAACAAAGGAATTCCGTGCATTAGTGACATCCTTGGCAGAAACCCATGGAATGTCTCCGTCCCAGTACTCCGAGACATCAGTCTTGGGAGTACCACCGCTCAGCAAATTGGCAAAGTCGAGCATTGAGATTTCCCGCCATCCCTCCGGCAACCCATTGTTCACCGCATCCACAAACCAACTCTTGAAAATCGCCTGGGCGATCGCTTCCAGCGTCTCGTTCATCCGCTGGTTCAACTCGATCTTGTCATCCAACGCACCCAAGATGCAGGCGATGGCTTGTTGTTCTGTTAGTGGGGGAGCTGAAATTTTGATCCGGTTGATATCTCGGATCGGTAGTTGTGGTTGCGCACTCCCCGTTCGTAATGATTGAACCTGTGACACAAATAATGCTGAACGAACAAAGTAATACAAGAATCGGGGGTAAAGCTCCTTATCCAGTGCTCGAAGAATCACCATTCCAGAGTTGATGCGGATGTGGCTGTACGGAACTGATTCGTCGAGGTATGCCACGTTTCCTACAGTTCCTCTTGTAGTGAGAACAGTATCATACTTTTGGAGTTTTCCCTTGCGCAAGAGTGAGTCCTTTTCAGCAGAAATGAATGCGCAATCCGAGAAGTTGAATCCAGTAGCAGTGACATTCCCTGCATTAAGGAAAAGGCAATAGCCGGTTTGGCTAAAATCCTGTTGCTTCGGATAGTTTAATCCTCTATCACCGTCAATTACCTCAATAGGGCCATCACCAAAAGTAAAGGCTTTCCACTCACCCGCCATACCCGATCTCCTTCATCTGCTCTTCGAGGAATCGCTCCATTTCGGCAGTTCGAGTTGGTACTTGGACACAAAGAGCCGGTTGTCCATTCCGGCGAGTGCATACTCTACGAGCGCGTGGTCTTTCTGGGTGCAGAGAAGAATGCCGACAGGAAGATTATCTCCATCGTTCATCATATTCTTGCGGTACCAGCTGACGTAGGTGTTAAGCTGTCCGATGTGCTCGTGTGTGAACTCTTCCACCTTTAGTTCAATCAGCACGTGACATTTCAGCACACGGTGGTAGAAAACCAAATCCACATATCCCGGTTTCTTGCCGATGAGGATGCGCTTCTGTCGTACCTCAAAGCAAAAACCGTGACCAAGCTCGAGCAAAAAATCGTGCAGTTTATCGAGTAATGCATCTTCCAAATCGGACTCCGCCATCACTTCCTTGGATTTGACGCCGAGGAACTCGAAGACATACGGATCGCGGATTGCAAGCTTTGGCTCGGCGCTCTCCGCACCTTTGCGCACAAGTTCTGCAAGCTTCTTCTTGTCCTTTGAAAGGCCGGAGCGTTCGTAGTACAGACTTCCGATTTGCCGTTTCAGTCCGCGCACCGACCAGTTACCGCGGATGCACTCGATTTCGTAGAAGGCGCGTTTGAGGGGATCCTCAATCGAGATGAGCTCTGTGAAATGGGAGAAGGAAAGTGATTTCAGTAGTCTTGCACCTGGCGTTTCCAATTGTGCGGACACCGTCCCCACTATTGACCTGTTGGATCTCATTTCAGATTTGGCAAACAGTGTCTGCCAAATCTCATCCGCTGGAAACTGCCATCCCGATTTGGCAATCAGTGTCTGCCGAATCTGGGGATAGGCTACAAAGAATTGGCGATTGACAGTCATGCCAACCCGTGCCGCGACGTATTTGTCGGTCTTGCAAATGGCATCGACAAGGGAGGGAAACGTCAAGCCGGAAGCGATACGTGCTTGCCGACGAACCGGTATGGAAGAAGCACGTTTTCGAGCCGGTCTCTTAGACGCCATATCCGAGGTCTTTCAGGTTTTCCCGAATCGCAATATCCAGCTTTTCAGCTTCACTCCACTGTTCGCGAAGCGCAGCGGTAAGGCGCTTCATCTTTTCATCGAAAGGCTCTCCGCCTGCCTGCCGCGCCCGCCCCGCTGCAATCTCTTCTTTCAACCAACGTCTCCCTTTTGTTGTCTTCAGTTCCTTCTCACGAGCAACTGCTTGTTCTTGGGTTGTGAATTCTTCGTAGTGGACAATGCGAACAGGTTTATGCCTCTTGAGCCAATCGGTGCCTTGCCCTCTCGTATGTTCGGTCCAACGTCGTGCTACATCGTCTGTTTGTCCAATGTAGATACTATTGTCGTTGCATCTAATTGCATACACAAAGAAACAGCCGGGGCGCGGCGCAGGCAGGTCATCTTCAACCTCAGCCGCGCCGACATAACGTCCGGGAGTCAGTATATGTCCATGCTTGCGGATGTCCTCCAGCGTGACACTCTTGCAGAAGCCAGGGATATCTTGGTACTTCTGTCTACAATCTTTATCCCCCCGCCACGCGTGGTACGTATCTGCAATCTTACGAATGTCTGCATCGGTCAGTTCTCTATGCACGCGGTCAATCATGGTTCCAAGGTTACGTGCATCAATAAAGAGAGTCTGACCACGCCGGTCACGGAACCTTCCGCCTGCCTGCCGCGCTCCGCTTGGCGCAGGCAGGTTCTTCTTGTCTCGTGCCAAAAACCAGAGGCAAACGGGAATCTGCGTAGAATAGAAGAGTTGTCCCGGCAAAGCAACCATGCAATCAACGAGGTCGGCTTCGATAATTGCCTTGCGAATCTCGCCTTCACCTGATTGGTTGGATGACATTGAACCGTTTGCCAGAACGAATCCGGCAAGTCCAGTCGGTGCGAGGTGATGGATGAAGTGTTGAACCCACGCAAAGTTAGCGTTTGAAGCGGGAGGAATGCCAAACTTCCAGCGCTTGTCCTCTTTGAGTAAGTCTCCGCGCCAGTCACTGTCATTGAATGGAGGATTGGCAAGTATGTAATCGGCCTTGAGGTCGGGGTGAAGATCGCGGTGAAATGTGTCAGCGTGTTCCTTGCCGAGATTGGCGTCGATGCCGCGAATAGCAAGGTTCATCTTTGCAAGTCGCCAAGTTGTGTGATTCGATTCTTGGCCGTACACGCTAATGTCGCCAATCTTGCCGCCGTGAGCTTCGACAAACTTCTCGGATTGCACGAACATTCCGCCGGAACCACAGCACGGATCGTAGACGCGACCCTTGTATGGTGCGAGCATCTCGACCAGAACTGCTACGACACATCGAGGCGTATAGAATTGTCCGCCTTTCTTGCCTTCGGCGCTGGCAAATTGAGAAAGGAAGTACTCGTACACACGACCGAGGATGTCCTTCGACCGGTTTTCCTTGCTGCCCAGGCCAAGGTTGCCAATGAGGTCAATCAGCTGACCGAGACGCTGCTTGTCGAGTCGTGGATGGGCATAATCTTTCGGCAGAACTCCCTTGAGTGTCGGATTGTCCCGTTCGATTGCGAGAAGTGCATCGTCCACAATCTTGCCGATCTTCGGATCCTTTGCCCGTCCTCGAAGGTACTGCCATCGAGATTCGGGTGGAACCCAAAAGATATTTACCGCACGATACTCGTCGGGGTCTTCGGGATCAGCACCTTTCGGTTTGTCGGCTTCCAACTTCGTGTGCTGCTCCTCGAAAGCATCGGAAATGTACTTCAGAAAGATGAGTCCGAGCACGACGTGCTTGTACTCTGCCGCGTCCATATTGGAACGCAGAGCATCGGCTGCCCGCCACAACTCGTTCTCGAACCCTAAGTTCGCTCCGCCTGCCTGCCCTGCCTGCGGCAGGCAGGCGGCAGGCAGGTTGGCTTGTCCCGACTTGTTTTTGGTCGGGATGGTTCGTTGTTCCGGCATTCGTAGTCCTTAGATGGTGTACGGCTCACTTCAAATTCTTCACAATATACTGTTTAGTTGCACAACTCTTCAATTATCGAGGGGGCTGGCTATGGCATATAACGATTTGTGGTAACAACGCAGCGGTTTTGCGAACTCAGAAAGAAGCGGCGAAGGCCGCTCCAAATGATCATTTCTTCTGCGGCCGGAGCCGCATACCCCCGATGCGCTTTAGGCATCGGGGTGAGCAAAACCGTTGAGCGACATCTTTAATCTTTTGAGTGTCGATGTAAATTCTCACATGATTCTCTTAATCAAAAAGCAAAAGAAACATCGGAAGCGGTAATTGAAAAACGTCTTCCTTCTTTCCAAAATCAGTCCAGCGTTTTGTGACCATGATCGACTGTGTCGATTGTTTGAACTTTGCAGAGAATTTCTTCACACCGTCAAAATCTCGGGCTTTTATCTCGTTTCGGTACTTCACTTCAACGGGCAAAAATCTGTGCGGACCGCAGTGTACGATAAAGTCAACTTCCTCGTGTCGCTCTCTGTAATAGTCCATTTGTATCGTCCCTCGCCACTTTTTCAGTGCAAGAAACACCAGATTCTCAGCATACAAGCCAAGCACGGTCTCGTCTGAGAGCAGTGTTTCGTTCAGGCGAAGAACAGCATTCCGGAGGGCAAGGTCGACGAGGTAGAATTTCATCAATCCTTTTCTCACACGCAGAGCTTTCGTACGAAACTTGGAAATCCTGTACACGAGATCGGTCATTTCCAACAGCGGTAAATATTTTTCAATCTGCGATGCTGCAACGTCTGTCTCCTTTACGGCCGTTTGTACGCTGATTTCCCTGCCGGGCATTTCAAGCAGCGAGATATAAAAACGTTTCAACAATTCCGGTTTACGGAACTCTGCCGCAAGGATGAGATCTTCATAGATGACTTTCTTCACTTGATTATCATACAGGTATTCCTGCTTTGCTATCCACGTTGGAAGCGACCAGACTTCCGGGAAACCGCCTTCAAGAAAGTATCGCTGAAGAAGCGAATCGAATTGTGCCTGAAGCTCCCGGCTTGGCGCTGCAAGAGAAACCTCGTTCGTCTGCACGGAAGGATCTTCCGCAAACATTCCCTGCGCGGTCTTTCCCAACTCATACAAAGCATTCACTCCGTCGAGGAGTGTATTGTTCTGCTGCAATGAGTAAAGGACATATTCCCGAAACGAAAACGGCAGCAAATGAAAATCCTTCACTCGTCCCAACAAACTTTCCCTGCTTTTCTTGAAGATCGGCGATGAGGCGGAACCAGAAATTACCACTTTGATCGGATACTTCAGGTCGTAATATTTCTTAAGGTAGAGTTCCCAACGTTCGAGCCGCTGAATCTCATCGAGGAAGAGATATGTCTGTCCGGCATCTTTTTGTTTCAGAACCAGTTTCATCGCTCGATCGATAAGCTCGTCTACCTTTATACGGCGTGCGCTCAGCACCGGGTCGTCGAAGGAGTAGTAAATGAGATGCTGCGGCGAGACACCCTCGGCAATCAACTTCCGGAGAAGCTGATAGAGAAGCGTGCTCTTCCCGATACGGCGAGGTCCGGTGATGGAAAGAATTTGCGGAACCGTTTTGAGTTCTTGTGAAAGACTATCGAAAATGGGACGGTGAAAGGTGGGAAGATTAGCAAATCCCGCTGCGGGATCGTTCCACCACGGGTTATATTGCTTCAAAATCGCTTGTAAATCAATCACTTAGCCGCCTTTTACAAATTATTGATGGTATAACATAGATAATTTGCACGCAATACGCAACCCCCTGAAGCAGAAGGAGTTACCTCCTACGTATGCCCCTTGCCCATGAGCATCACATAGACGGTGTTGAAGAGAATCTTCAAGTCCAGCCGCCAGGAGATGTTTTCGATGTAGAACAAGTCGTATTGCAATTTTGTCTTCACGTCCTCAATCGACTGGTCGTACTTGTGCTTGATCTGCGCCCAGCCGGTAATGCCGGGGCGAACTTTGAGCCGTCGCTTGTAGAGCGTAAGCTCCTTGGAGAGCTTCTCGACAAAGTACGGCCGCTCCGGTCGCGGCCCAACCAGACTCATATCCCCGCGCAGCACGTTGATGAACTGCGGTACCTCGTCGATGTGCATGCGGCGGATGAGCTTGCCCACATGAGTAACGCGCGGGTCGTTCCTCTTCGCCCACACGGGGCCTGTGCCGGTTTCAGCATTCGTATACATCGAGCGAAACTTGTAGATGTTGAAATGCTTTCCGTTTCTTCCTACACGCTCCTGTTTATAAAGCACCGGTCCGCGAGAATCCACCTTGATCGCCAACGCCACCAGAAGCCAGAAGGGTAATCCCACAAGGAGAATGGTTACCGACACCAACACATCCAGCGTGCGCTTCAGGGCCTCCTCCCACGGCCTCATCAACTGCGGACTGATTTCGATCAGCGGCACGCCGTAGATCGAGTTCATGCGCGCTTGACCGCTGACGATGTCGTACAGGTCAGGGATGATCTTCATCCCCACATCCTCGCCGTCGCAGGAGCGGATGATCTGCAGGAGCTTGTCGTGCTCCGTCGAGTCGAGTCCAATCAACACCTCGTGCACATCATACTGTGCCATGAGCCTCGGGAGTTTCTCGAGCGTGCCGAGAACAGGAACTCCTTTGTATGCATTCTTTTTGCTGCGGCGAGCAGATGTCTTCGATGGCTTCACGAACCCGACGAGCTTGTAGCCGAGCGCGGGAGCCTTCGAGACCATATCGCACAACTCGAATGCCTTTTGAGACCATCCGACGATCACGGTGTTGCGCGCTCCAATGCCCGCCTCTAATAAACGCCGTTGTATTGCGCGGATCGACAACCGGCCGATAGTCACCAAGACAAACAGAATCCCCCAGTACGCAACAATCAGGAACCGCGATGCCGGCTGCGAGCCTGTGGAGGCGTCGTCGATGAAAATCAGAAAGAACAACACCAGCACGCCAACGCCCGTGGTACGAAACAGCGTAACCACCTCATCGAGCCGTGATTGTGCATACCACGACCGATATAACCCGAAAAAGCCGAACCAGATGAGCCAGTAAAGATAAATGGCAACCATCGGCAGCAGGAGGTCGGGTTCGATGGGATAGTCGATCCATCCGCTGCGGATGCGGATGAGGTAATACAGCGCGTAGGCTACGTTGACCGAAACGCAATCAACCAGCAACAGCAATATTCGTTCGGTGCGCTTACTCATGGAGTGTCACGGTTGGCAGTGTGCGGAGAGACGGAGCGCACCTCACCGCGATACCACGCGAGCATTTGTTGAATTCCCTCGCGCAGCGACAGGCGCGCTTCCCAGCCGAGATTCTTCAGCCGACTTACATCCATCAGCTTGCGCGGCGTGCCGGAGGGTTTTGACGTGTCGAACCGAATCGCCCCCGAATAGCCGACAATCTCTTTGACGAGGGCGGCGATTTCCCGAATCGGCAGGTCGATGCCGGTTCCAATGTTGATGAACTCGCCGATGTCTCTTGCGTTGTATCGCTCTATCAGAAACACGCTCGCGTCTGCGAGGTCGTTCACATGCATGAATTCGCGGAACGGCTCCCCCGTCCCCCACAGCGTCACTTCCTGCGCCGCGATGCCGATGCCCTCGAGCGCGCTCACGATGGCCGTGCGATCACCACTCGCAATCCGTTCATCCAGACCGAACCCGACGGGGAAGCGGCGGATGTCGTGCATGAGGCCGTCGAAGTCCTGATTCTGCAAGAGTTTTGCGACCGTGAATTTCCTGACGAGCGCGGGCAGAACGTGAGACGTCTCGAGGTTGAAATTATCGTTCGGCCCGTAGAGGTTCGTCGGCATAACGGAGAGGAAGTTCGTGCCATACTGTTCGTTGAAGGAGCGACACAATTTGACGGCCGTAATCTTGGCGATGGCGTACGGCTCGTTGGTAGGCTCCAGCGGGCCGGTGAGCAGATATTCTTCCTTCAACGGCTGCGGCGCGAGGCGTGGGTAGATGCACGAGGACCCGAAGTTCATCAGCTTCTTGACGCCGGTCCGATGCGCGGCGTTGATGACATTGAGCGCGATAGCAATGTTCTCGCCGATAAAATCCGCTTTCAACGTGTTGTTTGCCAGGATACCGCCAACCTTAGCTGCCGCGAGGAACACATAGGCCGGGCGCTCCCGTTCGAAGAACGCTTCGACATCGGACTGGCGCGTGAGGTCCAGCTCACGATGCGATCGCACGATAATGTTCGCATAGCCGCGTTCCTTCAGTTTCCGCACGAGTGCAGACCCGACGAGTCCGCGATGGCCGGCGACATAGATTGTGGAGGATTTGTTCATTGGTGCATCAACCCGCGAAAAACGCTAACCACACGAAAACTATCCGATTCATGCAAGTTCGTTGCGGATGTTTTCGTGGAAGGAAAAGCGGTGGGACGTCCACGTCAGACCTTTGCGCTTGAGAATTTCCACCCCTTCACCCGGCGGCGCTACTCCAACCGCGAACAGGTCGTAATCCACCATGATCTTCACTAACTCGGAGAAGGTAAACTTCGGGCTCCAGCCGAGCTTCGTTCTCGCTTTGCTGATGTCGGCCTGCAGGAGGTCGACCTCCGTTGGACGAAAATACCGTTCGTCCCGCAGCACAATTGCATCGCCGGATTTCAGGACGCCGTTCCAGGAATCGGCAAAACTTTTCACCACCCCGTGCGTCTCGTGACCTTTCCCCTTCCATTCCACCTCGACGCCGGCGTAGGAGAACGCTTGCTCTAAAAACTCGCGCACGCTGTGGCTTTCACCGGAGCCGACCACATAATCTTCCGGCTCATCCTGTTGAAGCATCAGCCACATGGCTTTGACATATTCAGGAGCGAAGCCCCAATCGCGACGCGCATCGAGGTTGCCGAGGAACAGCCGCTTCTGTTTGCCGGCGAGGATGTTTGCCAGCGCGCGGGTAATCTTGCGCGTGACAAACGTTTCACCCCTGCGCGGACTTTCGTGATTGAACAAAATCCCGTTGCACGCAAACAGCTTGTAGGCTTCGCGATAATTCACCGCCATCCAGTAGGCATACACCTTGGCAATGGCGTATGGACTGCACGGCTCGAACGGCGTGCGCTCGTTCTGCGGAGCCGGCGCGCTGCCGAACATTTCCGAAGAAGAAGCCTGATAGAACCGCGCCGAAACTCCACTGCGGCGGATGGCTTCGAGGATGCGCGTCGTGCCGAGCGCGGTGATGTCTCCTGTGTACTCCGGCAGGTCGAACGACACGCGGACGTGACTCTGCGCGCCGAGGTGATAGATTTCCTGTGGCTTTACATTGTACAGGATGTCGGTAACTAACCCTGCGTCCGAGAGGTCGCCATAGTGAAGAAACATGCGCGCCTTCTGCTCGTGCGGGTCGACGTAGATGTGGTCGACGCGGTGTGTGTTGAACGTGCTCGCACGGCGGATCATGCCGTGGACCTCATAGCCTTTAGCGAGTAGGAGCTCGGCGAGATACGAGCCGTCCTGTCCGGTGATACCGGTGATGAGTGCCTTGTTCACTCGACCCTCATACGAAAGTGGGAGTGAAACTCACGCCTGGAGTTTCCAGTCGTGCTTGCGAAACAGATAGAGCACGCCCTTCAGATGCAACCACGAAAGTTTGGAGAGCAGTTTTTTCTTGGTGATGCGCTGCTCAAAGTGGACGATGGACGTATGGGGAAAGTAATAGACTTTCCATCCATGTTGATACATCCGAAGGCAATAATCGATATCCTCGGGGCCGTAGAAGATTGCTTCGTCGAGCAATCCAACCCGATCCATCGCCTCGCGACGGATAAGTTGGCAAGCGCCGATCACATAGTCAACCGGCCGTGTGTCGCTCCTATCCCAGTCAGCCATTTCATGATTGCGGAGCGTTCTGCTGTTGCGGATGAAGTGGAGAAACTGAAGCCGCCGGAACAAAAACGCCGATGGCGTTGGGAACTTGCGAGCGCTCGGCTGGACAGTGCCGTCCGGAAAGATGAGCTTACATCCGACAATGCCTGCGTCGGGTGTGCGGACCATGAACTCGACAAGCTTTTGGAGTGAATTCTCACGCAAGACCATGTCGGCATCAAGCGTAACGACGTAACGCCCTTGTGCAATGCGGAACGCTTGGTTGCGCGCAGCCGCAACGCCGCGATTGCGGTCGTTTTCGATGAGCCTCGCTTCCGGAAACCGCGCACGCACCATGGCGGCTGTTCCATCGCCCGAGTTGTTGTCGACCACGATCAGCTCGTATGTGATGCCTTCCGTGTAGCGCAGGATCGATGCGAGCAGGTCTTCCAACATCCTGCGCATGTTCCAGGTGATGATGACGATGGAGAGGTGAGGCATGAGGTCGAATACGGTGCAAGTTCGTGGGAAAAAGACAACCCAGAGTTTGCAGCTACAGTAGAAAATCAATTTTTCAGAAGTCTCAAAGTAATTACTCAGTGATGTTACGCAAAGAGGCTTTTTCTTCTATGCGGGATTATATCTGATTATTACTCTCGTTCCGACGGTCCACGTTTTGTGTTCGCCTCTTGAATCCCGCTTGCTTTTGAGCGGGATGTCCCGCCGTTCTATGGCGGGACGCGTCGGAACTGCATCCCCCCGACTCGTCGGGGCAACGCTAAGTCTCATGCCAATTCGTTTCCACGCCCCGCCAAAGAGCGACGGGGTAAACGGAGCGTGGGAACGAGGATAAACAGGGGGTCTTGAAGTTGTGAGGGAGTTTCACTCCCGAACACCCCACCCCGCCCACCTGTTGTCCTCGGGAGTATTCAGCCATAGGCTGATGCGCCTTTGGCGCAAACTCCCTCGGAACAGAGGGGATCTTGAAGAAAGAGCAGGAGATGTTTCTGCGTAATATCAGTTACTCAGCGTCAGAATCAAAACCACCTAAAATCCACCACACCTGCTGCCTGTGAACCCAGATTCTGACGGTCGGATAGAGGCAAGTTCCAAAACCTTTTGGTAAATCGCTTGGAACTCCCGCGCCATTTTTTCCTCCGGGGTATAGTTCCGCATAACAAGCGTTCGAGCCGTATCCGCTATCGCATCGAGGTGCCCCCGGTTGTGATAGATCGTCTCGAGAATTGCAGCCGCTTTTGCATGATTGCCTGCATCAAACAGCCAGCCCGTCTCGCCGTCTCGAATCACATCCCGTATGCTTCCGACATTTGCGGCAACGATAAGCTTCTTCGCGGCCATCGCCTCCAACAACACGATGGGCAGTCCTTCGAATCGCGAAGTGAACAGCACAACATCTATTGCTGAGAGCAGGAGTGGAATGTCCTCCCGATCGCGTTGTCCGGTGATGATGAACCTGTCCGACACTCGCATTCGCTTTGCAAGGTCTGTCGTTTGCTCACGGAGGTCGCCATCGCCGACCCAGAGAAACCAGACATTCGTAAGGAGAGCGTTCAACACCGCAGCCGCGTTGACGAAGGTTTCGGGGTCTTTCTGGTGCGTGATCCTTCCGATCATGCCTACGACGAAGGCATCGTGGGGTATTCCGAGTTTCGTTCGTTCCGCCTGCGCCCGGGTTGATGTTCCATCGGTAAATCGCTCGACGTCGACCGACATCGAAACGATACGGGCTTTCTGAGGGCTAAACAACCGTTTTGCAATCCCAAAATCATATTCACTCCGGCTCAAAACGGTGACCACGTCAGCAGCGCGGCAGATGAAGTGCTCAAACACAAAAAACAACAGCTTCAACGGCAGGAAGCTCTTCTGCGTAAACCTGAATCCGTGTCCGGTGTAAACAACCTTTGCCGGCAAACCCACGTTGGCGAGGCAACACAACAGGCCCGCTTTCGCGGTGTGTGCGTGGACAAGGTCAAAGTTCTCCCGTTTCAAAAACCTTCTCAACGATATGAGCGAAGAGAAAAACGAAACGGTTGAATAGTCCACCGGTAGTTGGTGAACGGGAACACCGTCTCGCCGCAAGATTTCGCATAACAATCCGTTTCCGTGGACGGCAGTGTGAATGTCATACTCGTCTCGCGGCAAGTGACGAAGAATAGAGAGAATGTATTGTGATACTCCCCCAAGGTCGCTTGCCGGATTCACAAACAAGAGCTTCATCACACGTTTTCCACGGAGCATTGTGCTGCGGTCTTACGCTTCCCCGACCTGTCCGACATCACTCGTTTTTGTTTGTTTCTCGTCTCCGGCTAGAGTCGATTGCGATTGGCGCCAGAGCATATACAAGCCTATTCCGTACACAACCCAGAAATGCGGCTCGAACAATTGATCGAGCGTGAGGCTCATCAGCCAGAAGGTGGAAAGGGAGAAAAAGATTGCAATGAACAACACGCGCTCGTTCTCGTCTCGATTGCTTTGGTAAGCTCTCCACAGTCCTCTCATCACTAACACGACAAAGACCATGAAGGGGAGAAAACCGACAAGACCTGTCTCACCCAGGATCCGTAAGAATGTGTTATGTGCAGAACCTGTCGTAATGGTGGAGAGATAGCCTCCGCGATACTGGCCGAATGTTTTTTCGAATGCACCAAACCCCACCCCTATCAGAGGATTGGATTGAATGACCCCGAGCGTAACAACAGTGATGGCTTGACGTTGTTGAACAGACGCATCTTGGCCAGCGACCACGGTCTCAATCCGACGAGACAGTGTGAAGAGGTCAACGACTTTGGAACCGACATCGGTGAACAAGAGTACACCAACCAACCCCACAAAACCACCGATGACGACGACGCTCAACAACTTTCGGACGCCTGGCTGAAACAAAAGATACACCGCATAGGCAAGTATGAGCAACACCAGCACAAGGAGGGCAGACCTGGAGACCCCTGCGATAATCGACACAACGATGGCGAGCAAAGACCCAAGGAGGAGCACTTGCTGAAAAATCTTCTTTTCGTTGAGTGTCAAGCCAACGCCAACCGCCAGCGCCATCAGCAAATAGCCCGAAAAGTAATTCGGGTCGGCGAAAAAGCTGAACGACGCTCTCCCCATCGCTACGCCAAAGAAGCCGCCCCGCTGGATTGTTTCCACCAGCCCAATCACACTCACAATCGCCGCTGTAAAGACGAGAAGCTTGAGAACGCGATCACGAAACGCAACATCGTTTGCACGCCTGAGACAATCATACACCACTGCAGCGGTGAGAATGCTTACGGTGAACTGCACGAAGGCTCTGAACGTCTCGAACAAATCGACTGAGTGTACCACACTCGGCACAAAAAAAGCCATCACGATGAATGCAAGTTGCAGCGACGCTGGAAGCTCGAACCGCAAAAGCTGTACAACAGTCACACGCCAGAGAAACAATAGAATACACCAGAGCACAAAGATATCGTACACTCCGAAGCCGGTGAACTCCGGTAAGCCGATGCCGGCATGAGCAAACGGAAGAAGAACGACGAGGAGGTAAAGCCTGCTGCGAACGGATGCGCTCAACGCGATGCCGCCCAACCCAGCGAGAACAATCGCCAACACAAGTTCATTCGTCATAACGAACACCGACAACACCACAACCGACATGGCAATGGGAAGTAACCACGTCGCCTTGAACAATGTCCGATCAATGGCGGCACTATGTGTCATACTCTGGAGCATACAACCGTTTCAAGCTCTCGAAAAAGCAAGTCGTCTCCGAAAACGACGAAGCATTTTCAGGAGCTGAGGCATCAACAGGAGCGAACAATGATGGAGTATACGGACCCGACGAGCCTCATCAGGGAACGCTTGTGTAAGTGAAGCGGTGATCGTCTGGAGTTCTTCACGGGAAGCACCCCATGAGCGCGCCCTCAACAAAAGTCGAACAATGCTCGTGCGGAGCGATCTGCGTACTTCTTCGCTATCCGTATCGCGCCGATTCTTGAGGTACGAATAAAGATTCATGATGAAGCCTACCTCATGCCGGATGTGTTGTCGGTTGGGGAAAAAATATGTTGTCGTCAGGTTTTCGCCGTGCGTTCTATAGTACGCGAGAGTTTCAGGAAGAAACAGGAAGGGATAGAAGTAGGCCAACCGCGTCCATACTAACCAGTCTTCAAAGTGATCCCGAGGCTCGGTTCTAAAGTTCCCAACTCCAAGGATGCTTTCTCGCCTGGCAATGACGGATGAGGTGGGTATAACATTCTCACGAATGAGTGTTGCAAACACCCTCGTCGGCACGTTTGGCTTCCCCCCGCCAAGGACAGTCATACCATTGATATTAGTCGGGCGCAGGTGTTCATCAACGACCAATTCCCTTCCGTATGCGAGAACAACGTCTGGATGTTCGACAAAGACCTTCATCTGCCGTTCGAGCTTATCTTCTCGCCATACATCATCGGCATCAAGAAAGGCGACATACTCCCCTCTTGCCTCGGCGACCCCCAGCGCACGCGTAGCGCCCGGACCTCGATTCTCACCACCGGGATGCTGTAACAAACGAATCATGGGCTTCCCCTGGGCAATGTTCCGGACGCGTGCAGGGCCATCATCCGTAGAACCGTCGTCTACGACGAGTATCTCATACACAGGAAACGTTTGCTTGAGGACGGATTGTAAACCCTCTTCAACGTATCGGCCTGCGTTGTACAGGGGTATGACAACACTTACACGCTGGTTCATCCGAGTCGCTCTCCAGAAAACACCACAAACCTACACCTCAAACCCCATCGTGCGAAACATCATGCCGAACCGCCGCTCAAACGTGTGATCGCGTATTGTCCTCTCGTAGCCTGCACGGCGAATCGCTTCCCGCTTCGCCTCATCCCCTATGTAGTACCGAACTTTTTCGACCAGTTCCTCTTCGCTTTTGAACACCGCCACCTCCTCATCGAGCTTGTAGAACTCCTCCAGTCGTTCGGCATAGGACGTCAAGAGAAACCCCCCGCAGCCGGGAATCTCAAAGTTCCGCCCCTTGATTTGTGTTCGCGGCGGCCTCATCAGCACCGAAAGCGCTCCCGCCATTGCACGCGGACAATTGATGCGAAACGTTCCATCTGCGCGGCGCTTCAAAAAAATCTTCGCAACCGGTTTCACACCCCACCGCGCCGAGCTTTCTGTGAAATTCAGATTGACCTTGCTCCGGCCATACAGCCGCATCATCTCGTCTTGCCCCAGACGCCCATTCTCCCAACCTCGTCCCCAACACTGCACGCCGACTCCGGCCTTTCGTAGCCGCTCGATCCACTGCTTCCGTGAAGAATGTGCCTGGCCGACGAACGTCACATCGAGGTCGGCTTTCTCTGCATGGGGCCTGTAAAGAAAATGATTGCACGCCCACTGTGTCAGGATCACCTGCCTGCAACCGATGGCGTGGTAACGCTCAACCGCGTGCGCATCCGTCGTCGCCACCCAGCGAAACCGAGGTGCCCAGAACTTCGAGAAACTCTCGAACCGCCAATGGTCGTCGCTGAACCAGTTAACCGTTACGCACTGCTTCGAAATCTGTTCGATGGTCTCAGGCTTGATCTCATCGGTGAAGAGTGCGAAGAAGCAGACATCCGGCTGTACGCGACGGACTGTTTCCAGAAGCTGCCGGTTCATTGCCTCACGCTCGACGGTTCGCATCACCTCGTCGAAATGGAACGCTTCGAGTCGAACCGACGGCATGCGCGACAACGTGTGATGGAAATTGACATGCTCGTAGCTTGCGCCACGCCGGGGATCCCCGTAGTCGTACTTCAGGCCAACATACAGAACAACCACTGCACGGCCGGTTGGTGGGCTCTCCTGCATCGCTGGATCGGTCATTTCTTCCAACGGAACAACTCGCGCCAGCCTCGTAGCAGCTTGTCGTACTCAGCCGGATGCGTCGCCCGCATGCGCTCTAACCGGCTGACAAACACCGCAACCGATGTGCTCACGATGAGCGAAAGAAGAAAGAAGACGAGAACGATGATGCGTTTCCTCGGCTTGGACGGGAGCTCCGGAACAACGGCCGAGTCCAACACCATCAGCGTGGGCGTGCTGCGGTTCTCTTCCACTTTTGCTTGCTCGAGGAGCGGCAGCAATGTTTCGAACAGCCGCTGCTGGACGATGAACTCCCTGTAGAGCCTCAGGTACGCTACGCCCTGGTCCGGCACATTCTGGAGCTTTGCATCAAGCTCCTTGAGCTCCAACAGCGCCGAGATAAGAAGTGGGTTGTTCTCGCCGAGGATGCGCTTCATCAAGTTCACTTCAAGAGCTTTCTTCTCGCGCGCCGCATACAGGTCTGCCAAGGCCGACATGGAGCCCTGCGCTTGCTCAGAGACCGCAACCATGCCGTGCTTTTGCTGGAACTCTTTCAGGTTCTCTTCCGCCCGTTTGAGGTCAGCAAGATTCTGTTCAACCCGCGCCTCGATAAACTGCCGATGCCCGCGGGCTTCACGGACGCTGAGCTCGCGATTGTGTTCATCCAATACCTTGGCAAAGTAATTCGCCATGGCCGCGGCGCGCTGCGGATCGCGATCGGCAACTTCGATGATCAGCGTCCCCTCTTCATTCACAACGAAGTTGACGTTGGAGAGGAGTTCTTCGACGGCGTCGAGGATAGAATTTTTCTTGATGCCGTACACTGTGATGAGGTCGAATTCCTCAACGACCCGTTCGAGCAATGTGCGACTTTTGAGAATGGCAATGTAGGAGTAGAGGTCGGCAGTCCCCGGAGCCGCACCGAGCGCGCGCAGTGAACCGAGCTGTCGTACAATCGACGGCCCCGCTCCGCCGACGCCGCCAAGTAGTCCACCTAAACCGCTCAGTCCCGGGTTTTTGGGCGGGAGAAGTGAGACCGATGAGGTGTACCACCGCGGAAGCAAGAAACTTACACCGACTGCAACGACTGTCACGGCCAGAACGCTCAACGCGATCTGACGTTTCCACCGGCTAACCGTTGCGATGAAGTCCGAGAATGAATACGACGAGCTGCTAGATTGCGCCATAAGAATCCTATCCGAGAATGATTGCTAACCGACACATTACCGACTGATCTGGATAATAAGAATGATCGTTGTTGTGATGGCAGAGACGATGGTGGCAACGTTGCTGAGGACACGCGTGTAGTACTCAAACTCTCTGAGCGGTTTCTTCGGCACCCAGATGCGATCACCAGCCTCAATCTCCGTATCAGATGGATCGACCCAAACCAAGCTCCCTCGCTTGATAACTTTGACCTCACCCGTTATTGCAAGCTCCGAGTATCCTCCCGCGCGCTGGATGTAATAGCTTAGCGGCATGCCGGGAACATAATTAATGTAGCCCGGATTCGCTATCTGTCCCTGCACAAGGATGGTCTGTTGTTGGGATGGGATATAGACGATATCGCCATGGTGGAGCAAAACATCTGCCGTGGTGTCACGGTCAACAAAGAGCCGCACAAAATCCACCACCACTGGTTGTCGCCCGACTTCAAAGTCCTGAACAAAATACGCGCTATCCGACGGTGGCACATTGTACGCCCGCATCATGCGAAGCAACTCCAACCTTCGGTCAACCACATCGTGGAGACGAGACTGCAGACGCAACACCATGCCCCCGGGAAGGAACGCATGGTTGGTAAACCCACCTGCCTCTTCGATAACCTTCGAAAGATGTTTACCCGAATTTCCAATCGGATACTGACCGGTGGTTTTGATTTCTCCCGTGAGGAACACGCGGGATGGACTGGGTGCGTGTGGTTGAGCCTGCACGACAATTCGGTCCCGTCGGTTGAGCATGAGATTGTCCGCTCGGCCGGCTCGAACTTCACGAAGGTTAACGACCGTCGGTTGAATCATCTCACCAAATTCGTTCATGCGATACATGAGCACACGAGAGGAATCGGCGGCCGTTTTCAACCCGTTCGCCATAGAGAGGAGCGTGAGGAGGTCGTCGCCTTCGACAAACTCATACTGGCCCGGTGAATGCACTTCACCGTCGACGGTAACAAAGTTGCGGGAGAGGTTGCGCGTTGGAACTTCAATGACGTCACCATCCCGCAGGAAGGGATTCAAACGGTCATCACGATGCACATGAAACTTCAAGAGGTCAACATGGACGGTGTCTCCCGAGCGCCGGATCAGACGGACGTTTCGAAGTGATGCATTGTCATCCAACGTTGAAGCTGGCCGGACACCGGGAACGCGCAGTGGGGCATCACCAAATGGATCGACACCAGCAGTTGGATCAAACAACACATTCGCACTCGCCCGCAACGGCTCCAGGGTAGATCCCTCACGGAGAATCTTCTCCACACGATCGACCGCACTGGCGATATACTGTCCCTCCTTTAAGACCGCACCCCGCAGCGTTACGATGAACGATCGCGGTTTCACCAACGTGAGCGTTACGTCCCCTATCTTGTATTCTCGCCGCACGCGAGCACCGACTTCTCGCTTGGCTTCGGCAAGGCTCTTTCCAGCAAGTTGAATCTCCCCGACCGTTGGAATGATGATCGAACCTTCCGGTGTAACAGGGATCGTATGCGAAAGAGTCAACGGCCCCCAGACACCAACATGCAGCAAATCCGAGGGACCGACGACGTATGTTTCCGGGTCGACGGGACCTTCCATCGGACTGACAGCTAACGCTTCAGCAGCCCGATCTTTATCGAGGGTTTGCGTGGGCAGCATCCGCTCAGGAAGCCGCTCATTTCCTAACGGTCGCTGCGGCACTGTCTGACCAACGAGGGCGTGTGCGCTCAGTACGAGTGCAATCAGCGTGATGGACAATTGAAGTTGACTCACAGGAATCCTCCTCATAATCGTTGACGCAATAGTGTTGCAATCCGCTCGGCCGTCCTCCCATCCCACAACTCCGGCACACGTCCTTGCTTTGGTCGGCTGTCGAGAATATCAAAACTCTTCTGCACAACTGTCTCGACATTCGAACCGCACAGAATGTTCGTCCCGATTTCAATCGTGATGGGACGCTCGGTGTTCTCCCGCATCGTCAAACAGGGGATGCCGAGGAACGTTGTCTCTTCCTGTATTCCTCCTGAATCGGTCAGCACGAATTGGGCGTTTTCCATCAGGTTCAGAAAATCCAGATACCCCAACGGCTCCGTCAGCTTCAGGCGCTTGATGGCCGCCGCACGCTGCATCATGCCGAAATGTTCCATCATTTTCTTCGTGCGCGGATGGACGGGAAAGACTATCGTCGTGCGCTCGGCAAGCCGCTCGAAGATCTTCAGAATCGCGTCCAGCCCCTCTCGCGTATCGACATTGCTCGGACGGTGGAGTGTCACAAGCGTGAATGCCTTTGGATCGACATTGAGGTTGGTCAGGATCGCTGAACACCGAGCACGCTCACGGTACGCGAGAAGCGAATCAATCATGATATTCCCGACATGGAAGATGCGTCGCTCATCGACGCCTTCACGCCGGAGGTTCGCGAGACCGCTCGGTTCACTCACGAACAGAAAATCCGCCACCGCATCCGTTACCCGTCGATTGATCTCTTCGGGCATTGTCCTGTCGAAGCTCCGCAACCCCGCTTCGATGTGCGCCACCGGTATGCCGAGCTTCACACTCACCAAGCTGCAGGCGAGCGTGGAGTTGACATCGCCAACGACGACAACGACGTCCGGCTTCATCGCCGGCACCACCCGTTCAAACTCTACCATGATGCGCGCCGTCTGCTCCGCGTGCGTGCCGGAGCCAACACCGAGATACGCATCGGGCCGAGGAAGGTCGAGACCCTCAAAGAACACCTTCGACATCGCATCGTCGTAATGCTGGCCTGTATGGACGATGAGATGCCGCAGTGTATCCGCATGTGCCTGCAGCGCTCTGTGCAGGGGAGCCACTTTCATAAAGTTCGGCCGGGCTCCAACGACACTCAGAATGGTTTTCAATCTGGCAATAGTCTCAACTAAGGTCTCAACTAAGTGCTCGGGAGTTTAACTCCCTCGCAACAAGGGTACTCCCTCGCAACAAGGACTCCCTCCAACAAGTTTTTTACCCAACGGCTGTTACCCTCCGTCTCGTTGCCGTTTCTCCATCCCCTCAGTTCCGATGCTGCCTACCTGCAGGTTGGCAGGCTTTACCGTTCCTCATACTGCTTCCGGTAATACTCGCGGTATTCGCCCGACACAATCCGCCGCCACCACGCCTCATGCTCACGATACCATGTAATCGTTTCAGCCAATCCGCGCTCAAAATCGTGCTTCGGTTCCCATCTTAATTCCCGCCGAAGCTTCGTGGCGTCGATGGCATAGCGCCGGTCGTGCCCCGGGCGGTCTTTCACGAAGGTGATGAGCGACTCTGGTTTGCCGAGTTGAGCAAGAATGAGTCGCACAACGTCAAGGTTCGTCCGCTCATTTCCAGCGCCGATGTTGTAGATTTCACCCGTCCGCCCATTATGCAAAATCCGATCGATGGCCGCGCAATGGTCTTCGACGTGAATCCAATCTCGCACATGCAATCCGTCTCCATAGACAGGGAGCGGTTTGTTCTCAATGGCGTTGGCAATCATGAGCGGGATCAGTTTTTCGGGTAATTGATGCGGGCCGTAGTTGTTCGAGCATCGTGTGATGATCACCGGCAGGCCAAACGTATGCGCGTAGGCCAACGCCAAGAGGTCGGCCGCGGCTTTGCTTGCCGCGTAGGGACTGTTCGGATGCAGCGGCGAGAATTCGGTGAATGCGCCGCTTCTCTCGAGAGACCCGTAGACCTCATCCGTCGAAATCTGCACAAAGCGTCCCCCGACTTGTCGGGGGAGATGCCCTTTGATCAACTCCAACACAACATTGATGCCGACGATATTCGTGCGAACAAACTCCGACGCACCCATGATGCTGCGGTCGACATGCGACTCCGCGGCAAAGTTGACGATTGCATCAATCGTGTGTTCTTCAAGGACGGTTCGCATGAGGGCTGCGTCCGCCACATCTCCCTTCACAAATCGGTAGCCGGGATGCTGCTCAACATCCTCCAGGTTTTCAAGATTGCCGGCGTAGGTGAGTGCGTCGAGGTTGACGATACGATAGTCCGGATGTTCCCGCACCATGTATCGCACAAAGTTACTGCCGATGAAGCCCGCGCCGCCGGTGATGAGGAGGTTCATCGTTCAGTCCAGCCGATACGGTGAAGCGGGGTCGTTCTCATGGCGGATTTCATCGACGGGCGCGCGGCGTTCTTTGCCCGCATACAATCTGTTCGGAAGATTGATGACCCAGCCGGGCACGGTTCCAACATTCTTGTACGCGTGCACGACGCCGGTTGGAACCAGCACCGTGCACGGACGATGTTCGCCCGCGTCAAACACCATTGAGCGGCCGCGTGTTTCTGAATGGGGACGCGAATCCCAGAGGTAGATGCGAAACGTCGATGGGCCAAGGAAACAGAAGAGGTCGGCTTGGTCGCGGTGCTCATGCGGTCCCCGAGCGATGCCGACGGCCGTTTCCGAGACGTAGGCCATCACCGGAAGAAAGCGTTTGTCCAGCTCGTCCTCACGGAACAACTCCGCCAGCCAGC
This sequence comes from Bacteroidota bacterium, assembly GCA_041695045.1. Lineage (GTDB taxonomy): Bacteria > Bacteroidota > Ignavibacteria > UBA10030 > UBA10030 > JBGFRR01. Next base: position 24,811 of record JBGFRR010000124.1, on the reverse strand, counting down.
CGCGCTGGTCGCGATGCTTCGTGAGCTCGCGGACGACAACATCATGAATGGGGCCTTCAGAGAACTGCACGTGGTCTCCTCGAGTACACAAAACGTACGAAACATTGTGCGAAAATCAAAAACGTCGATCGACGTGACGACAGCCGGGATGTGAGTTGTTCTGTTGTTGATGGAACAGCCCGACTGCGAAGTCGGTTACGACGGGCGGTAACGCAGTAGCAAGCGAGGAGAGTGGAAGAACCTCTATCGGCTGTTGAAGGACGGCGATATGGTAAGGATTTTTTGGTCGAGAGTCAACGACCGGTCACATGCGTTCGGGCGCCGAGATACCGATAATGCCTAACCCGTTCGCTAACACGGTTTTCGTCGCCAGACACAGCGCTAAACGCGCGGCGGCAAGACGCTCATCGGGAATGACAACGCGGTGTTCATGATAGAAACGATGAAACGCCGTAGCAACATCGCGCACATAGTTCACGAGATGATGCGGCTCGAAGCTCGCGCCCGACGACTGAATCTGGTCGGGAAACTCGAGCAGGAGTTTCACGAGCTCAACCTCTTCCGGCTCTTTCAGGAGCTCCGCGTGCTTGCGCGCCGCTTCCGGCACGTTGAGCGCAGAACCCTGACTCTCGGAGAAGCGCACGATACTGGCGATGCGCGCGTGTGCATACTGCAGGTAGTAGACGGGGTTCTTCTCGGATTGTTCTTTCGCAAGATTGAGGTCGAACTCTAAATGACTCGCCGTCGATCGCATGATGAAGAATAACCGAACCGCATCCGGACCCACTTCATCGATCAACTCATCGAGCGTCACGAAATTGGCTAAGCGCTTCGACATCTTCGCCTGTTCGCCATCCCGCAGAAGCGTAACAAACTGGTGGATGACAACCTTCACCTTCGTCTCATCGAATCCTAATGCCTTGATTCCGGCGAGCACATCCGGAATCGTGGCAATGTGGTCGGCCCCGAAAATATCGACGATGAGCTTGAAGCCTCTGAGAAACTTTTCCCGGTGATAAGCAATGTCCGGAAGGCGATACGTCGGCTCCCCGGTGCTCTTGATGATCACCCTGTCTTTGTCTAACCCGAACGCTGTCGCCTTGAACCATACAGCCCCGTCGCGGTCGTACGCAAGGCCTTTCGCGCGCAGATCCTGAACAACCTCATCAATCTTCCTGCTGGTGTAGAGCGAATCCTCATTAAAGAAAACATCGAACTTCACACCGATCCGCGCAAGCACACGCTTGATGGCGTCAAACAACTCCGCTTCCGCAATCCGCTTGCACAACTCTAACGCCTCTTCACGATCCATCGAACGCAGCGACTCGCCGTGCTGCTGCTTGATGGCGGCGGCAATCTCCCGAATGTAATCGCCCTGATATCCATCTTCCGGGAACGGAAATGAAGCATCGAACAACTGCATATACCGCGCAAACGTCGACTCCGCTAACAATCGCATTTGACGGCCGGCGTTGTTGTAGTAGTACTCGCGTGAGACGTCGTGGCCTGTCCATTGCAGGAGGTTGGCGATGGTGTCGCCGAGCGCCGCCTGTCGCCCATGCCCGACGCTGAGCGGCCCCGTCGGATTCGCGCTGACAAACTCGACCTGCGTTTTCTTCCCCCCGCCGATGTTTGTCCGCCCATACCGATCGGCCTCTTCCAGAATTGTCGCAAGCTGGCGCGTGAAAAAACGATCGGTGAACCGGAAGTTGATGAACCCTGGTCCTGCGACCTCCACGGCCGCAACCAGCTCCGGTTCCACGCTCAGCGCGCCGACAATCTCCTGCGCGATGGCGCGTGGATTCTTGCCAACGCTCTTCGCGAGCGTCATGGCGATGGTGGTCGTCAGGTCACCATGGGCAGCAACCCTCGGCTTCTCAAATGTCAATTCGGAGCCGGCGGGGTAATGGAGAGTCTTCAGAGCACTGGCGAATTTTTCGTAGAGATATTGCTTCATGGAATGCTATCCGGCCTGACGAACGAGCGACCGAGTTGTTCGTGAGGTGGAGCGGCGGGTGTGTTTGACGAGGCGAACTCCTTCATGGGATTCTTTCACCGACGACACGACGGCTTCGCTCCAGAGGCGTTCAAGATTGTAAAAGGAACGGGATTCTTTCTGGAATACATGCACCACCACATCGACGTAGTCGAGCAGGATCCACTGGAGCGATTGGTAGCCTTCCGCCCGCCACACACCAACCCGGCGTTCATCCATTCCGCGCTCGATGCCGTCGGCGATGGCTTTGACGTGCGTATCGGAATCACCCGAGCAAACGACAAAGAAATCCGTTGCGGCCTGCAGCTTTCGAAGGTCCATCAGCACAACATCATGTGCCTTCTTCGTCAATGCCAGTTCGGCAATTTTTCTGGCGACTGTTCTCGATGTCAAATTCGTATCACTCCTGAAATGGTTGCAAACGATGAAAATCTCTTCCGATGACCACTGTAACGTCAAGGTATAATGTCGTGTCAAGCTTTTCGACCGCCCGCTCCGGTGGCAGCCCGAGCGCGGCCGCAACCTGTTGCGCGGCCTGGAGGTTTCCCGCTCTGTCATACACAATGGTTTCTTCAACATCGGAGCGTGAGAAATTTCCGAGCTCGACAACGTCGAACCCCCGTGAACGGAGATAATCGGTCAGACGTTGAGCAAGTCGCGGTTGACCGGCTCCGTTCAGCACGTCGAGCTGGATAATGCGCGTCGACCCATCCTCAACGATGGACGGTTCAGCCGACGGCGCTGCCGCGTTTTTCACGAGAACATACACGAGGAGAACCAGCGGAGGAAGAAACAGCAGCGGAAGGATTCGAACGAAGAGGCGACGCGGCCGACGCGCTTGCTCGTCCGATCGATGGCCCTGCGCTTCCGGTTCACTCATGATGCAGCACGTCCCCGTGGAAACAAGCGGCGTCCTTCCACAAAACAAAACCGAGCAACCTCACGCGTCGATGTGTGGCTGCTCGGTTGAGAATGACATTCACACCAGCATCAAGAATCAGCGGTACTCTCCTTCGTAACGGTCGATGCCGTGGAAGAAGTTCGAGGTGCGATAGTTGCCCATCCAATACATCGGCGGGACTTGTCGGAACTGAATCTGGAACCACATGTTGTCACTCGGTCGGTAGTTCAACTGGGCACGGCTGATGAACAATCCGGAAAGTTGATTCTGCATCTCCGAGCCGAGCGTGTTGTAGGGCGAGTGCATCAGACTGAAATCGACCTGAACGTCCAGCGGGTCGGAAATCTTGTAGAACATGCTGTTCGTGTAGACCCCCATCGAGAGTCCCTGCCCTGCAAAACTGGTGTACGAAAGCGAATAACTGTGACGCATCGAGAAGGCACTGGGGTCAAGGAAGCCGAGGAACAGGCTGCTCGATACCGGCTTCGCAACGTAACCGGCGACACTCGGCGGCGCCTCAACCTGCGTCCGAAGTTGACCCCATGCGATGCCGGTGGTCGCCAACACGATCAAGAGTACACCAAGGATTCTGTTCATGTCGATCATCTCCCTTCGCCAAGGTTGGTATCAGATTGGATTATAATACTCAAATCTCGTTTGATTGTCAAGAATCTCAACATTTCACGCGGCAATACCGTTCCCCAGCGCATGCCCTGTTCACCAGGTCGGCATCCCCACGCCACGTCAGTGTGCCTGCACACCGGAGTGCTGCACGTGGCAACGCCATGGTTTCACCGCCGGCGTGTTTCGGTCGCTTACGCTCGCCCGACGCCAAAGCCCGGCTTTGGGCGGAGGCGTCCAGAGCTTCAGCGACGGAGCGCACGCAGGCGTGCGCTCATCACCTCGCGCACCCGCTCTAATTCCTCCGCTGTATTGACGCCGAGAATTTCCCGCGGGTCGTGCGACATCAACGCCGAAACCTTGAGGTGTTGCCTCCAGAAATACTCGAACACATCCGTCAGGTAATACTCCTGTTGAGCATTGTGGGGATTGATGTGTCTCAACGCGTCGAAGAGCCGTTCCTTCTCAAACACATAGATTCCTGAGTTAATCTCCCCGATTGCCGCCTCTTCAGGGGTCGCATCCCTTCGTTCTACAATCTTTCGAACCGAGCCGTCAGCATTGCGGACAATCCGCCCGTAGGCAGCCGGAGCATCAAGCTGCGCCGTAAGGATGCTGGCGACCGCGCTGCTCGAATGATGAAGCCCAACCAACTCGAGGAGTGTTTCTTTCTTCAACAACGGCACGTCGCCCGAGAGCACAAGGACATCGCCGGAGAAATCCTTGAGCGATTCCTGCGCCTGAAGCACCGCGTGCCCCGTGCCACGCTGTGGTTCTTGAACGACAGACTGAACGCGCGGACAATGCACTCCGAGATATTCCGTGACGACCTCACGCTTGTGCCCGACGATAGCAACAATTGGGTCTGCATGGAGTGCCTCGGCAAGACCGACCACATAATGGAGCATCGGTTTGCTGCAGACATCCTGCATAACTTTTGCCGTTTCGGGGTCTTTCATCCGCGTCCCCTTGCCGGCAGCGAGGATGACGGTCGCAAAGCCGCGTTGCGTTCGATGAGACGTCATGTGCTGAATCGTGTTCTTTGCTTACGAGATGGGGACGACGATGTTGTCAAGAAGACGCGTCGAGCCAAACCGCACTGCAAGAGCGATGAGCACGGAAGGAGGCTCGAACGTCTCGACTTCACGGAATTGATCGGGACGGACGAATGCGATATAATCGACGGCCGTCGGCTCCGCTGCTCGAAGAAGCGCCTCCATTTCACTGCGGAGCGTGTGCACCGACCGCTCTCCCTGCTGAATCCGCTGTTCGGCGTGCTTGAGCGATGTGTAGAGCGCTGTGGCATGCTCGCGCTCGGCCGGACTGAGATACACGTTCCGGGAGCTCATGGCCAGCCCATCCGGTTCACGAACAATCGGCGTCACAAGAAGCCGGGCATCCATGTTCAACTCACGCGCCATTGTTTGGATGATGAACGCTTGCTGTGCATCTTTCTGGCCAAACACTGCTACATGCGGCTTGGTGATGTTGAAGAGCTTGGCCACCACCGTCGTTACGCCGCGAAAATGCATCGGACGGAATTTGCCTTCCAAGATCGACGACGCTACCTCCACCTGCACAAACGTCGAGTATCCTTCCGGATACATTGCTGCGCTCGTTGGCGAGAAGAGAATATCCGTGCCCGCTTCCGCCGCAAGCTGCTGATCGCGTTCTAAATCACGCGGATACTGCTCGAAGTCTTCGCCCGGTCCAAACTGAGTCGGGTTCACAAAGATCGTCGTTACCACCACGTCTGCTTCCTCCCGTGCACGGCGAATCAAGCTCAGATGTCCGTCGTGCAAATATCCCATCGTCGGCACGACGCCAACGCGCAAGCCCTCGTTCCGGAGCCGCTCGGCTCGTTGTTGCATCTCCGCAATGTTCGTGATGATGTCCACGGTCAAAGAATCTTCTTTCCGAAGCCAGATTGAATCAACTCCACAGCGAACTCTGCCGACTGATTCCGGTTGTCGAGAATCGGATTCACTTCGACGACCTCGAGCGACGACATCTTGCCCGATTCGTAGAGCGTCTCCATGATGAGATGCGCCTCGCGGTAGTTCAATCCGCCTTTCACCGGTGTTCCAACCCCGGGCGCAACCGTAGGATCCACAGCGTCGAGGTCGAAGCTCACATGCACATGACCGACGTCGCGAAGCCGGCGCAGGGCCTTGGCCATCACGACCGCCATGCCGTGCTTATCGATGGTTTCCATCGTGAAGATGTTGACGCCATAGTCTTTGATGTGTTTCTTCTCTCCGGCATCTAACTGTCGGGTTGCGATCAGCGCTACGTTCTTCGGGTCAACGTTGCGCATGTTCCCGCCGACCGATCGGAGTTCGAGAGCGCCGAGGCCAATGGATGCGGCGAGCGGCATGCCATGGATGTTACCGGAGGGGGAAGTTTCAGCGGTGTTCAGGTCGCCGTGGGCATCAATCCACAGGACGCCTAACTTCTTGTTGGATTTGCTGCAGTGCGCGGCGACTCCTGCGATTGCGCCGATGGCAACGGAATGATCGCCGCCGATCACAAGGGGGAAGCCTTCGCTCTGGAGGATTTTTTCAACCTTACCGGCAAGAATGGTACATGCGCGGACAATCTCAGGAAGGTACTTCAGCTTTTCATCACGGATGCGTTGCTGCTCTGGATTCTTGGTGGAAATGTCCCCCTCATCAATGACGGTGTGGCCGAGGCTGCGGAGCTTTTCCGCAACGCCGGCAATCCGGATGGCGGACGGCCCCATATCGACGCCGCGCCGCCCGGCCCCTAAGTCCATAGGTACACCGAGAAGATGGATCTTCATACATGTTCGGAATGCTTACGATTGCAACAGTGTGAGAAGTCGTGCGACGGTGTGCTTCATATCCTTGCGGTGCACCACCATATCGACGAACCCTTTTTCCAGCAGAAACTCCGCACGCTGGAATCCTTTCGGCAAATCCTTGCCGATTGTTTGCTTGATGACGCGCGGGCCTGCAAACCCGATCAGCGCGTTCGGCTCAGCAATCTGTACATCGCCTAACATGGCGTAGCTCGCTGTGACACCGCCCGTCGTAGGATCCGTCATGATCGAGATATACGGGATGCGGGCGTCGGAAAGTTGAGCAAGCTTCGCGCTCGTCTTGGCAAGCTGCATCAGCGATAAGGTGCTTTCCATCATCCTCGCGCCGCCGCTCGATGAGACAATAACGACCGGGATTTTCTTTTTGAGACCCACCTCGATCATGCGCGCAATTTTTTCCCCCACCACCGAGCCCATGCTGCCGCCGATGAATGCGAAGTCCATGCACGCAATCGCAACGGGTATCCCGTGAATCTCGCCCGTCCCCGTCCGCACAGCGTCCATCATGTTCGTCTTCTTCATCGTTTCCTTCAACCGCTCGGTATAGGATTTCGTGTCGATAAAGTGAAGCGGGTCGACGGAGCGCATCTTTTTGTCGAGTTCCTTCAACGTCCCTCGGTCGAGCAGAATTTCAAAATACTCCTTGCTGCCGATGCGAAAATGCTGACCGCATTTCGTGCAGGTGAAGAAGTTCTGCTCTAACTGTTTCCGGTGGATGATTTCCCCGCATCCTGCGCACTTCGTCCACAGTCCATCCGGCGTCTCCTTCTTCTCTCCACCGGTAATTCCCGTTTTGGATCGTCGAAACCAGGCCATCAAAGCCTCCGGGTTGTGGAATGAACACTCTTCATACGCTCAGGTGAAGGCTGATGTGCGTTGCGTCCGGACAACAAAGTCCTTCAAGTACATCGGCTCGAGGTCGCTCCAGTCGCGCAGCCGTGGTTTCTGCAAACCGAGCCGGGCGATTGAAACAGCGCGACAATAGTCATGGAACGGCACCACGGCCTCCCGAGTGTCAAGCATTGCCATCGCACCCTCATCGGCAACAAGCGTCGTCCGTTCGTCGAAGCCCACAACAGCTTGAAGCCGGTCTGCGGCGATCACCTGCGTCTCGACATCGGCCCGGAGGCCATGGGCGCCACGCAGAAAACTCGCAACGTAACACTCCCCCTGCCGCGCATCGGCAACGACCGCTACCCGATGAACATCCGGCCGGTCGGCAACAACGGCGGCAGCAATCGCTTCAAACGTTGGAACAGCGACAATCGGTAAGCCGAGCGCATAGCAGAGACCCTTTGCGGTGCTGAGCCCGATCCGAAGTCCGGTGAATGAGCCCGGGCCGACGGAGACGGCAATCGCGGTAAGCTCGTTGAGGCGCAATCCCGATTCGGCAAGCACTTCCTGCGCGATGGTGAGCAGCTTCTCCGAGTGCACATGCGGCTCATGCATCGAGCGTTCTTCGCCTTCGGCGGAGCGCCCGGCCTCATCAATGACAGCCACGCTGCACATCACCGTCGAGGTTTCGATGCCGAGCACCTTTTCCATCATGCAGAAGCCTTCGCGTGGTGAACAGCATCGGCGACTTCAAGTCGCTCGATTTCCAATCGCCGTTCATGTTCAGCAGTGCCAAGTGTGATGCGAACGTCGTAGCGCCGGCCAGGCAACAACTCAGCGATTCGCTCGGCCCATTCGATCAACGTGATGCCTGCCCCGGAGAACAACTCCTCATATCCAATGTCGTACACCTCTTCGATGGACCGCACGCGATACAGGTCGAGGTGATACAGCACTTGCTCATCGCCGCGCTCGTCCGTCCCGCTGTAGCGATGGAGGATGACAAACGTCGGGCTGGCGACGTGCTCTCGTACATGAAACGCTTCGCACACGCCTTTCACGAACTGCGTCTTCCCCGACCCCAACTCGCCATACAGCGCAACGACATCGCCGGGCCTCAAGCACGCGGCAAACTCCCCAGCGGCTGCGCGCGTTTCTTCTTCCGACCGTGTTATGATAACCCGCTTCATACTCACTTCGGCGTCAGCCTGACGACGGGAAGGATCATCTCCTCCATCGAAATGCCGCCGTGCTGGAAGCTGTCGCGGTACTGGTTCAGATAGCGATGATACTCCGTTGGGTAGACAAAATAGTAATTTTCCTTCGCGAGCACGTACGTATTGGTCACGCTACCGCGCGGGAGCTTGTAATCGGTCGGATTTTTGATAAACACCGCTTGCTTGTCGTCGACACGCAAGTTCCGGCCGTACTTGTAGCGAAGGTTGGTGGATGCTTCCCGGTCGCCTATAACCTTGGCCCCACGCAGGCATCGGACGCTTCCGTGATCGGTCGTGAGGATGACGGAAACATCCTTTTGCGATGCGAGTGTCTTGAGCATGCCGAACAGGGATGAATGCTGGAACCATGAGCCGGTTAACGAGCGGTAGGCGGATTCGTTGGGCACGATCTCTTTTAACAGCGGAGAGTCCGACCGACCGTGGGCGAGCATATCGATGAAATTCACAACGACCGCCGTGAGCCTGCTCTGCGTGTACGAGAGAATATTGTTCTCCACCTGCCGTCCAAACTCGGTGTCGATGATCTTGATGTACTTCGATTCCGGTTTGAGCTGAACGCGCTTCCGCTCCAGCAGCTTGTCGAGCAGCTGATGCTCGTGCCGATTGCGGCTGTTCTCATCGTCCTCGCCCGCCTGCCAGACGTCGGGAAAGCGCTGTTCAAGCTCCACGGGAAAGAGACCGCTAAAAATGGCATTGCGGGAGTACGGCGTTGCCGTCGGAAGGATGCTGTAGTAGTGCTCACGGTGGACCGAGAAAACATCCGTCAGCGTTCGTTCCATCATCAACCACTGGTCGAGGCGGAGACAATCGATAACGAAGAGAAAGACCGACTTCGAGCGCTCGAGCTCGGGCACGACATAGCGCTCGACGATGTCGGTCGAGAGCACGGGACGGTTTGCGCGCTGTTCAATCCAGCTGCGATAGTTCCGCTCGATGTACTTGCCGAATTCAACGTTGCACTCTCGACGCTGGTCGGTCAGCGTTTGCCGAAGCCCTAACTCGGGATGTTCGTCAAGTTCGACCTCCCAATTCGTGAGCTTGAGATGCAGGTCGATCCAATCATCATGCGACAGGGGGTTCATCAGCGCCAGAGCGATTTGCTGGAACTCCTGCGCATAGTCCCGCGAAACATACTCGCCGGTGATCTTTTTGGCTTCGAGGAACTTCTTGCACGCCATCAACACCTGGTTGGGGTTGACGGGCTTGAGGAGATAGTCGCTGATCTTCCCGCCGATGGCGTCTTCCATCAGGCTTTCGGCTTCGTTCTTCGTCACCATCACGATGGGAAGGTTGGGTTGAAGGTCTTTCATCTGTGCGAGCGTCTTCAGCCCTCCCATCCCCGGCATCATTTCATCGAGGAACACCAGGTCGTAGCCGTTGGTGCGCACCATCTCGACCGCGTCTTCGCCGTTGCTGGCCGTATCGACGCGATAGCCCTTCTGTTCTAACAACCGTAGATGGGCGCGCAGCAGGTCGATTTCATCATCCACCCACAGTATTTTCTTTTGAACGTCTGCCATAGCTCTACCCATCATTCATCACACGCGGTCGTCAAAGTAACCATTAATGCCTACAGAAGCAACGAACGGCATTACGGCTGAATCGAGAGGCGAATGTCGAGACCGACATCGTTGACGGTCTGCCCCGGAATGCGCGAACCGCCGGCATCGGGTTTGAGTTTGGAGTACTTGTGGAAGAGCGACGCGGTCACACGCGCGCTGAGAATATACCTGATGCGCGACTCCATCGACGTCCTGCTGGAACCTTCCAACGCCGTGCCGTCTTTTTTGAAATTTGACTTCATGTCGTACACGCGGCGCACATTGCGCGAGAAGCTGTACGAGAAACTGAAATCGAGGTCGTTCGACAGCGAGAGACCGAAGAACGGAAACTCGAACCCGCGACGCCCGTAGTTTGCAGAGATCGCGATATCGGTCAGGTTCCCTTCAACAATGTTCTGCGCCGACGGTGAGAGGTCGTACGTTGTCGATGTCCCGTAGCGGAACGTCGCGCTCAGTGAGCCCTTGAACACCTCGACGAACGAAACGTTCAGCCCCACCAACGGGTTAAAACCGTACGAAACCTGTTGGCTCTCGATGACCTCGACGCCGTTCGGGGCAAGTCGCCATCGGCGTTTGTAGGAGCTGCTGTAGGAGTGCTCCAGACCCATCCGCTGAGCAAAACTCTTAAAGAGAATAATCTTCTCCAGTCCATCCCACCTGAGCGACCAGTTCGGACGCGGGATGATGTCGCTGATGATTTTCTTTCCGAGCGGAAGCGCCTCCAAGCCTTCTTCAAAAGCCTGCGCAAGCTTGGCGTCGTTCAAGCGCGTGTCGTTCCGGTCGGCCTTGAGTTCCTCGAACCGCTTGTTCACGTCTTCGATGCTTGTCCGGAAAAACTTGAACACCAACACCGGCGGGAGCGTCACGAACGAACGATCGAGCGAGCCGCTGACGATCCTGTTCAGCACGCGAGGATTGCCGAGCGAATCGGTCTGAAGCGTTTGGTTGACGTTGTAATCCCAGTTGAGGTTCCACGTCAACTCGAGGCGCGCGCCCTCCCACAACGGCCGCGAGGTGCGCATGTTCAAACGATTGCCTTGCGAGAAGACATCCGTCAGATTACCACGCGGGGCGCGTATGCCCAGCGTCGTCGTTCCGGTAAAGAACGGGAACGCTCCTTTTCCTTTGAGCGTCATATCGCCGTGCGGGTCGGACGAGAGTCCGAGCTGATAGAGAAGCGACGGACCGTAATCCGGCAAAGACCTCTGAATGAACGGCACCCGGCCCCAGATATTCAGAAACCCCGGCCGCCCCACGACACCGCTGTTCTGCGAGCGATTCTGTTGTGCGTAGGTGATGCTGATGCGGTCGAAATCGAAGATCGGCGTCTTGATGAGCCAGCGCGTCAGTTGATCCAACAGGTCAACGAACGACGGGCCTGCTTGCACTGCGGTGGTGTCTCCCGGTGGATGCGGCGGCGCAGGAGTTGCCGTCGGCCAGATCTTCTCCCCAATCTGTTTGAGGTTGATATCGAGACTGGTGGTGATGTTGTTCGACCACTGCGCGGACTTGCCGAGGTCGCCGGCTTGAACGTTGTTCTGCCAGTCGTACCGGTTGGAGTATCGTGCCGTGAGGTTGAAGATGCGATGAATATCCCACACCTCCGGCAGTGCAATGCGCGGATTCACGGCAATCGTCTGCCCATAGTTGACTGGGATGCCGAAATCAATCACACGCTCGCCGCCGAAGATACTCGTGGCAATTGCACTCAACCCTCTTTGTTGCCCCTGTTGATCCGTTTCGAAGTGCACGAGACTGCTTTGAATGTCGAGATTGTACTCCGTTGTCGGGTTGAGGAATGCTCCGTCCCACAGCGGCCAGGTAATGTTCATCGAGCGCGTAGAGGTAAAATTACGTACCGTCGGTTTCTGCTGCACCTGGTTGCGCGCATGTTCGCGAGTTTGACTGCGGTTGAATTGGGTCGAGAGATTAACAGATCGTGGCAAGTAGAAGAGCTTCAGCGATTTCCAGGGACTGAAAAGGAAGAATTCCCCGATATCGGCAAATGGTTCGAGGTAATTATCACCAAGCTGAAGTCCATATCCCATGCGCGCATCCCATGCCCACTGGTCGCGGAACTCCAACGTCGGGCTGCGCTGCTTGGTGGTGTTGTACGAGTAGCCAAACGTCATGCTGTTAATCGTCTTCGTGATGAGCCAAGAATCCGAGGGGATCAGAAACCGGATGTTCGGCATGGCGTACGTTTCCGACACCGTGACCGTCTGGCTTTGCACACGGATCTCCTCGCCTGTCCGGTTCGCCGCTTCGGTCACGACGATGTCTGTGCCCGGAACGTACTTCGGGTTCTGAATCGCTTCTACATGGGAGTATGAGAAGCCGAGCTGAGACCCGCGCCACGTCTCAGGCAAAAACTTCTCAAAGCCGATGTTGGCGGCAACCGTCCAGTTCCGTTCCCGGTTGCGATTGCCGAAGCGTTCTTCCAATCCGCGAAAGTGCGGGTCGCGCTGTGTCAGCACGAAGGAGACCGTCCCGACGTCGGCCAACTTGAGCGATGTGTCGAACCGATAGGCCCAGCCGGGCGTATCGTCGACCGACGTCAGACGGAGTTCATTCACCCAGATTTCGCCTTCCAGAAACGTTGTCCCTTTGCCGATGGGATTTTCCACGCCGATAATAATGAGCCGCACGTTGGTGAGCGTTGGATTGCCGCTCACCTGATAGGTGGCTCCGGGTGGACCGTCGGGCACGGGCACGCGCGCGGTGATCGTCTGACCGGTATCGCGTTCAAATTTGATGGCGGTGATCGCTTCGAAATGCACCACCATTTCATTCAACGGATCCCAGCCGGGGCGCACCGGCGTGCGATACTCGTAGTAGTTGAGCGAGTCGCTGCCGAAGCGGAAGAAGAGTTCTGCATCATAATCGGATGTGTCACGATAGGCAAATGCGCGGCCCGGGCGATTCTCGCCATGGATGAACATCTTCATCGTCCGGTAGTTGAAGAGGTCGAGCGGGCGAACAAAGCGCTTGATGGCTTGGCGGGACTCACCATCCCTCAAGCCGTTGATTTGCAGGGCAAGCGATTGTTCATTCAGGAAAATGTTCTCATCAGGCCGTGTCCGGTCACGCGCCCGTTCCACCCACGGCGGCGATGAATACACTCCGGGGTTGTCTTCCACACTCACCATGCTCACGCGGAAGGTACTGTCGTTTTTTACAAGCTCTTCCCAATTGCTCCCCACGAGGTTAAAATCGGCGATGCGGACGAGCACTTCATCCTGCGCGCCGGTCAGCACAACGCGGATAGCCTCCACCGTCGTAAATGTCGGCTCGCCAATCTTCCGGACGAATTCATTCAGCGGAATCCGCATCTGATACCATCCGCTCGCGCCGCCGCCCGTACGATACTGTTGGAACACGGCGTTGAGCGTGTCCAGCGGAAGCTCGTACTCGAAGTAGCTGTTCGTCCGGTCGAGCACGTTGTTGCGATTCAGGTCCTCGGTGTCCGGGAATCGCCCGCTTTCGCTCACCGAATTGCCTTCCGTCCCGTTGACGCCGAGGTAGTCGCTCCGAACAGTCGAGCCCAACACCGGCTGGCGGTAATTGTCGCCCGAGGGGTCTGAAGCATATTGAGGATACTTAGCGATAAATGCTGCGAACCGCGCGCGTTCCTGGTCATCCGTCAATCCATCCAACCCCACATCCTCACCAGGACCGAGGATGCCGTTGCGCAAGCCGCCGTCCAGCCCGTCTTCTGTATCGAGCTGGCGGTTGGGAATCACGTCTTCACTGATGAGCCCGAGGTTGATCAACATCTTCGCCGTCGGTTGTCCTCGGACAATGCGCACCCAGAACTCGATGAAGTTGATGTTTTCATCTAACAGGTTCGTCGAGGTCGTTCCTAACAGCCGCATAATGCCGGCCCACGCCTTCTGGCGGTTTGCAAAGAGCTTTGTGTCGAGGTCGAGCGACATGTTGAAGGCACCGCGCTCCTGCGGCCGGAACCAGAGGTTCAGTACAGTCACCTGATCATCGCCGCGACGAACATCTTTTTTGGGGCGGAGGTCTTGCACCAGAACGTCGCTCGGCAGAACATTGTACCAGACGAGCTGTCCTTTGTACCCCATCTTCGATGTGTCCGGCATAATCTGACTCAGCACAGCCGGGTCGTTCGTTGGGATGGACGTGCCGCGGTATGCGTCGAGCGACTCAAGATAGAACGGCACGCTGATGTCCCTCCACGCGCTGAAGTTCGTGCCGAGGAAGATCGTACGGCGGACGCCTTCGAAGTCGTCGATGTACGCGATGCCGCTTCCCCCGTCTTGCGGAATGGTGCTCTTGCGCGTGTTGGGGTCGGGCAGCATATATGCCGCCTCGCCCCGCATCGTAAAGGTCGAGGCAGCCGTGGTTTGAATGCCGGGGAGGTAATTCAGGCCGTCGGTCACGAAGCCTACGTCGACACTCGTTCCGCCGTCGAACCCCACAATCGTATTGCTGATCGGCTCCTCGTTGATGCGCACTTTGTCGCTGAGCGTTTGTTGATTCAAATTCATGACGGTGAAGCCGAGCAAGGTGTTCTTGGCAAGGGCAAGGTCGCCGCGCATACCGAGGAGCGCTTTCGAGGCTAATTGGAACAGGTCGTTCGCTTCGTACCGGATCTGCAAATGTCTGCCGGGTACAAGCAGCGCTTGATTGCGGATCACCAGCTGGCCGGTAATGTAATCCACCGCGTAATCGACGTTCGGTACAGCCGGCTGCCCGTCCACAATCACCTGCACGCTTCCTTCAACAAGATTACCGAAACCGAGGTTGTACGTCGACGCGATGGCGGAAGTCGTCTTTCCTCTGATGACAAAGCGGTTGCGCTGGCTGTGCATCGCGCCGTTGAGTGTCGTGTCGTACACTTCGCCGAAGATGAACGAATCCGCTTCGGCAATTGCCCGGCCGCGTTCGAGGAAGAAATCGCGGATTCTCTTTCGGAACGGCTCCACGGTCGGAAAGACCAACTCTCCTCTCGCTTCGTTGATGGTGTAGCCCGGGTAATAGTCGAATTTGTTGTCGGGCGGTGAACCGGGCTGCTCGCCGAAGCGGTCGAGGCCGAACACCTGAATCAAGTTGAACCCGACGATGTTGTCTTCACCCGGCGGCGGCTTGCCCGGCACTTCGTAGTAGATGTTGAGCTCAAACCCCTCTTCCTTAATGCCTCGTCCACCGAGGGAGTAAATGTTCTTGAGCATGTGCTTCCAGGCGGTGCGGAACTGCGGACCGAGTCGCTGCGGCCGAACGAGTTTGAGCACGAGCTTGTGCGTCTTCAGGGTATCCTTCACACCGAAGTTGCCGATGTCGATGGTGCGCGTGGGGTCTTGCGGATTAGGAATGGAGTAGGCGACGGCGACGGCCTGCTCATGCTGCACGGCGCGGTTGAGCGTGATGTAGCCGGCGTACTCATGATAGGTGTAGTCGGCAGGGTCGAGTTTGATGAAGCGCCCCACTTCCACCTGACCGGGAACGCCGGTGAATTCACCGCGACGCGCGGGGATATCATTTTGAAATTGGAGCACCTGCCCCTGGTCGATGAACGCCACCACATCGCGTTCATTCGGATCTTCATTGCCGATGCGCGACACCCACACTTCGATGTCCCGAATCTGATAGCGCAGGTCGGCTCGCGGCGGAATGTTCATATAGTAATCGTCAAAGAGAGGAATGTAGAGTGTGTCGACAAAGAAGTGCTGGTCGCGAACATAATCCGTCGCGCGCCGCTCAAACGGCTGCGACTGCGCACCGCCCGAGACATCGAACGTACGGATCTGTCCTTTCTTCTGCGACGCGATCGTCGTGAGCGTCAGCGGGCCGAATTGGAAGCCCGCCTTCACGCCAAAAAGCGCCTGATTGCCGGAGATGAATGACGACTTCGTCCCTAACGAGACGTTTCCCGCCTCCACGGTCTGGATGATGTCGTCCTCGTAGCCGGTGTAGCGGATTTTCACCTGGTTCTCGAAATCGAATTGCCGCCCCGTGTTCCAGTCGGCATCGATCCGGAGCTTATCGCCAATTTCCCCGCGCACGTTCATTTGAAGCTCCTGCCCGAAGTCCGGCTCACTCCGGTCTCGTGCAAGCGGATTGTTGGTGATAAGGTCTGACTTTGTGTTGCGGTACCCGGCCCGGATATCCACTGCACCGTTGAAGTTCAACCGAATCCGCTCAGGCCCAAAAATGCTGAAGAGGGGGTTCTTCGGGATCGGAATCTCCACCGTTGTTACTTCCCCAAACAATTCCCTCAACCCCATCTGCTTCTGGTCTTGCATCCGATACGCGTGCGCAAGCGCTTCCCAGTTCTTGCGGATGGTTTGATCGAATCGCATGCGGGAGTACTCTTCCAGCGAAAGCTCCACCGGCAGGCGGACATCCGTCGTATTTCCGACGACCTGACGGATGCGATACACCCACTGGGTCGAATCGAGTTGATGAACAGAGCGGACTGAGGCGGGGGTATTCAGATACAGCGGATGCTGTTTTCGAAGAGGTACGGATGCGTGAGGGACATCGCGCCGGACATGATGGAAGTGCGCCAACCGTGCAGAGGAATCTCGGGGAAGCGCTTGGATGGAATCTAACACCGCAGCTTGCTCGACAACCGCACGGGTAGTATCCACTCTCCCCATGCGCTGTTGAAGGGCGCGTGCGCGACGGGAGAGCCCTTGCTGCGATGGACGGGTCGTGTCGCGTGGATCCTGGAACAAGACGCCCATCCTCGTGCTCAGCTCTGTGGATGACGCCGGTCGCAACGGAAACACCACACCGACGCTCAGAACCGAGAGCACGAAAACCAAGAGAACAACCGAAGGCTGGGATGACGGGTTCGTGTGCCTGCTACCGAGTTTCACTTAAACGCTTGTGCTTGTGATCATGAAGGCGGTCTAAACAGCATCTCCCCGCACTGCAGAGGTCAAAAAGCGACGGTAGCGAAAGGCTCGATACGACTCCCTGTGTAGGCTCATGACGCCGCCCGTGCCGGCGGCATAGAAGAGGACATAGCTGAAGCTGCTGCTAAAAACCTAATGAAAAGTCGGTTGAATTGCAAGCCACCACGTGGAAGTGCAGTGGTACGTTTTGATCAATTATTTGTAGAGCGAGACGCCGTCTCGCTCGGGCGAATCAGCGATTCGCCCTACAATAGAATCACTTCCTCCATTACGGGCTCAGTCGCTCGATCCTCCATCCACCATCCGCCTTCACGTAGCGCAGCCTGTCGTGCAAACGATTCTCGCGTCCCTGCCAGAACTCAAACTCATCCGGAAGCACACGATAGCCGCCCCAGAACGGCGGAAGCGGGACATCGTTCCCGCTATACTGTGCTTCAAGCTCGGCAAATCGTTGTTCTAATTCCGCGCGGCTGGCAATAACACTGCTCTGATGCGAGATCACCGCGGCAATGCGACTCTCGAACGGCCTCGTCTTAAAGTACGCCTCCGACTCCTCCCGCGAGGTCTTCTCAACACGTCCCTCCACGCGCACCTGTCGACCCAACACATCCCAGTACAACAGCAACGATACGCGGGGATTGTGTTGCAGCTCATCGCCTTTCCGGCTTTCATAATTGGTGAAGAACACAAACCCGCGCTCGTCCACGCTCTTGAGCAGCACCATTCTCGCAGACGGCTTGCCATCGGGTGTAGCCGTTGCAAGCACCATCGCGTTCGGATCGATGAAGTCCGAGTCGATCGCCTGCTGAAGCCAGCGACGAAACTGCTCGATGGGGTCGGGGTAGACACTGTGCTCCGACAGTTCCTCCGCGGCATACCGACGTCGCAAGCGGGCAAGTTTTTCATTCATAGTAGTGGCACGCTCGAGTTGTGTTCGGCCAATATAAAAAGAGGTGCCCGTAAAGGCAACACAGGTCTTGTAATCCCCTCTGCTTCTATGTACATTGTGGTGTCATGTGGATTATGTGGCGACATATCCTGCGCGCACACCTCGCGCCGTTTGTGTTCTCGTTCATCGTGCTGATGTTAGTGTTCCTTCTCCAGTTCCTCGTCAAATTTATGGACCAGCTTGCGGGAAAGGGACTCTCACCGTGGATTATCGCTGAGCTGACTGTGCTCAACCTCGCGTGGATGGTTGTGCTCGCCGTCCCCATGTCTGTCCTCGTCGCAACGCTGATGGCGTTCGGCGGCATGGCGGCAACGCATGAGATTACTGCCATGCGCGCAAGCGGCGTGAGCCTGTACCGCATGATGGCTCCGGCGGTCGTTGCGTCCGCCGTCGTTGCAGGGATGGTGCTCTACTTCAACAACGAGATCCTTCCTGACGCCAACCATCGCGTGCGCGCTCTCTCCTCCGACATTGCCCGGAAGAAACCGACGCTCTCGCTCGTGCCCGGTTTATTCTCCCAGGCCATCCAAGGATACAGCATCCTCGTGCGCCGTACGTTCGAAGAGTCGAACGACCTCGAAGGAGTAACGATTTTCGACTACACGCGACACGATTTCCAAACAACGGTTACCGCGAAGCGCGGCACCATCTCCTTCTCCCCCGACTACCGGAAGATCATCATGGACTTGTATGACGGCGAAATCCATGAGCTGAACATGATCAATAGCGTAGAGTACCGCACCATCCGGTTCGAGAAGCACCGCATTACGATGGATGCCGAGGGATTCGATTTCCAGCGTTCTCAGGAGAGCGCTTTCGCTCGCGGCGACCGAGAGCTCAGCACCGCCGACATGCAGCAGCGCGTCGATAGCCTCATGGCCGAGCGGCGCATCGTGGAGGGGCGGATTCAGAATTATGTGGAGAAGGAGACGACAGATCTTCTCAGGACGGCGAGAGTCGATACGGCGGCTGGGCAGGTAGAAACCAGTCCTGCCGCGGCTGTAGCGAGGCTTTCCTCACTCAAGAGTCTGATTGAAGCAGAATACAGCGTCATCAACCGATTGGAGCGGCAGATGCGGGAGTACCGGGTGGAGATTCATAAGAAATACGCCATCCCGGCCGCGTGCATGGTGTTCGTGTTGGTGGGCGTGCCGCTGGGCATCATGGCGCGGAAAGGGACGTTCGGGATGGCCGCCAGTCTCAGCCTCGGATTCTTTTTGATGTATTGGGCCTGCCTAATCGGCGGCGAGAAAATGGCCGACCGCGGGCTGATTGCGCCATGGGTCGGAATGTGGATCGCCAATATCGTCATCGGCGCGCTTGGCTTCTATCTCACCCTCCGCACGGCGCGGGAGACGGTCACCATCGATTGGTCGGCGTTGACGCGCTTTATCCCCGAACAATGGAAACTCGAAGAGGAAACCGCCGAAGCATGATCACGATTCTCGACCGCTATCTTGTTCGACAGTTCCTCATCGCGTTCAGCTTCGGCCTGCTCGCCTTTGTTTTGATTTTCCTGATGATCGACATGATGGAAAAGTTGGACGATTTCATCGACGCCGACGTGCCGTTTGAGACGATTGTTGAATACTATGTTTCGTTCTCCCCCGAAATCGTCAAGCTGATGACTCCGGTCGCGATGCTGTTGGCGTCGCTGTTCGTTATGGGACGAATGGCGAATCAGAACGAGCTCTCCGCCATTAAATCGAGCGGCGTCAGCTTGTATCGACTGTTGGTGCCGTTCCTCGTCGTTGCCGTAGCGGTCAGCGCGGTTTCCGTGCACTTCAACGGCTGGATTGTTCCGTATGCGAACCAGAAGAAATTCGGTATCGAGCGGGCTCATCTGCATCGCGGGGGCGATTCGTTTGCGCGGTTTAATATTTTCTTTCAAGCCGACCGCACACGCAAGGTGTCCATCGGCTACTACGAACCGCGGAGTCGCACCGCCAGCCGGGTGAGCATTCAGGATTTCGCCGACACGAATCTGACCGTCCTCACGCGCCGCTACGACGCCGCGCTGATGCAATGGCTTGCCGTCGCCGATAGCATCACACAGCGACATGACGAACAATGGGTCTTGTCAAACGGCACGATGCGGGAGCTGCACGATGGAGAGCAATGGTTTCAGATATTCGATCGGTTACCGGTTGGGAAACTCAGCCTAACGCCGGAAGACATGGAGAAGAAACAGCGGAAGCCGGAAGAAATGGATTATCCGGAGCTGCGCGCGTTCATCGAAAGCCAGCAGCGCGCCGGACAGCAGGTTTCGCGATGGTTGGTGGAGTTCCACAGCAAGGTGGCGTTCCCGTTCGCCAGCGTCGTGGTGACGCTCTTCGGCGTGACGTTCGGCTCGGTGCGGAGAAGGAGCGGCGTGGCGGTGGAGTTCGGGATTTGCGTTGCGGTGACGTTCACCTACATGGGCTTCATGAAGGTGAGTCAGGTCTTCGGCTACAACGGCGACCTGCATCCGCTCCTGACGGCGTGGTTAGCAAATTTGATTTTTCTTGTGGCGGGAGTGGCGAATTTGTTGAAGGTGCAGAAGTAAGGATGCCAACGCTTCGCAACGTTCACTTGAGTATCGCCACTACCTCCTCTTGGATCGGCGGGCCGGTAACAATCACGTCGTTCTTTTCCGAGATGTACACATTAATCTCGCTGCGAATTCCAAACTTCCCGGGCAGATACGCTCCCGGTTCAATGGTGAACGACGTACGGGGGATAATCGTCCGATCGTCGTGCGTCTCGAGGTTGTCCATGTTTGCGCCGTTGCCGTGGAGGTCTTCGCCGATCGAATGACCCGTACGGTGCACGAAGTATTCGCCATAGCCCTTCGCCGCAATGAACGCTCTCGCCGTGTCGTCAACCTCGTAGCCGCGCAGCGCTCGCCCTTCGGACAAAGCCTTCCGCACACATTCTAACGCCGCATCGCGTCCGCCCTGGACGACGGCAAACACCCTCCGGTATTCGTCCGGAACGTCCTTCCCCACAAATCCTGTCCACGTGATGTCGCTGTACACCGAGCGGGGTTTGTCCTTCTTCGCCCAGAGGTCGATGAGCACAAAGTCGCCTTCGCGAATCGGGCTGTGGAGGTCTTTCGTCGGCTCGTAGTGCGGATTGGCGCTGTTGGCGTTGACGGAGCAGTTAGGATCGCTTTCGGTTCGCAGGCCGCGGTGGGCGAACTCGGAAAGCATCAACTGCTGCACGTCATATTCCGTCAGCCCATCACCGCTTGTCATGCGCTGTTTAATGAACGACCAGACTTCATCGACGATGGCGCGGAGATGACTTGCCGTCTCAACATTGTCGCGGGTTTGTTCTTCCGTCCACCGCGCTTCGAAGTACTGAACAAGATTTGCCGACGAGACAACCTCAACGCCAGCAGACCGCACAAGCTCAATCGTCCCGCCGTCGACATTCGACACGTAGGGAATGGCATTGCGGGGCGAGTACTCCATCGCTACTCGCGTTGCCCCCGAGAGGATCTTCTTCAGCCCATCCTCTAATGACTGCCAGCTCAGGTAGATGGTCTTCTCGCCCGGTATACTGTCGAGATTCCACTGCTCGATGGTGTGTACGAGTTTCCGCGGCTCGCCCTGAGCAGGGATGAAATAGAAATACCGCCGCGTCTGCAGGACGTGCCCGGCTAAATCAAGGATGCGCGTCGCAAAAACGTTGGAGCCACGAAAGTTGTAAAGCAGCCAGCCGTCGATCTGCTCCTCCCGCAGGGTGTCTTGAATCTGTTGGATTTTTGTTTGGAACGACATGGTTGTTTTCCTTCCGTTCGCTTCACGATGGTCGGTAGAGGTTAAGATACGAGAATTCAGCTTTGAAAGTACGCGAGACGTTCGAGGCTTCCACCGTGCGAAGATTTACTCCAGCCCAACGTTCGCAAGGGTCCATGACGTTCAAACAACAAGCCCGCGGCGTAGAGCACCGCGGGCCGTAACCTCCCTTGAAATCTTGCAGCTATTTCTCGACCGCTTCCAATTCGTGCGTCGCAGTTGCCGGTGAATGCACCTTCTTCCGTTTCGAAGCGCGCTTCCGCACGTACCTTCGTTCCACGACCGCATGCTGAACGGGCGTTTCCTCGACATCGGGATAGGTATAGACCTCATACTTGTAGTTGCGAAGAATGATGTCCTTACCGTCCCGCCCCAACACGTATTGCGGTAAGAGCGGAATCTTCCCGCCTCCACCCGGCGCATCGATCACGTAGTACGGAACCGCTAACCCCGAAGTGTGGCCGCGCAGCTTGTCCATAATCTCTAGCCCCACGCGCACCGGTGTACGGAAGTGGTTTGTTCCCTTCGTCAGGTCGGCTTGATAGATGTAGTACGGCCGCACGCGCATCTTGAGCAGCTTGCGATGGAGTTCTACCATCACCTCCGTGTCGTCGTTGACACCCTTCATCAGCACGGCCTGATTGCCGACGGGACAGCCGGCATCGGCGAGCATGGCACAGGCGCGTTCGGCTTCCGGCGTGCACTCCCATGGATGATTGAAATGCGTGTTGACGTAGATGGGATGATACTTCCGCAGCATCTTGCAGAGCTTGGGGGTAATGCGCTGCGGTAGAACGCAGGGCATCTTGGTGCCGAGGCGGATGATCTCCACGTGCGGAATCGCCCGCAGTCCGGCAAGGATTCGTTCCAGCACATAGTCCGTCACCATCAACGGGTCGCCGCCCGAGAGCACGACATCCCGCACCTCGGGATGCGCCGCAATGTAGTCGATACCGTCCTGAATCCACTTGGAGTTGATTTTGCTGGAATCGCTCACCTTGCGCTTGCGCGTGCAGAAGCGACAGTACATGGAACATTGGCTCGTGATAAGGAACAGCACGCGATCCGGATAGCGGTGGGTAATGCTGGGAACGGGACTGTCGGCGTCTTCGTTCAGCGGGTCTTCCGGCGCATTCTGATCCTCAAGCTCCACCGCATCGGGGATACACTGCAGCCAGATGGGATCGCCGGGATACCGGATGAGACTGAGATAGTACGGGTTCACGCGGATGTGAAACAGCTTGTTGAGCTTATCGGCCAGCTCCTTGTCGAAGCCGAAGCGTTCTACGAGGTCTTTGCTGCTGTCGACGCTTTGCCGCAGTAGCTCTTGCCAAAGTTCCATAGCCCTTACGAGCCCTCCATGAGGTGTTTGGAATAGATGACGAGGTCGTCGCCAACCGCGTAGTAGTCGTTGATGCGCGCGGTTTCGCGATAGTCGTTCCGAAGATAGAACCGTCGGGTTGGATCGTATTTCGGTTGTGAGGATGTCTCGACAACAATCAACCGGCCCTGGTGCGCCCGTACGGTGGCTTCACAGTGTTGCAGCAACTCACGGCCAATTCCCGCACGCTGCAGAGCCGGGTCGACGGCAATCCAGTAGAGGTCGAACGTGCCGGTCGTCATCGGCGTTGGACCCACGCAGTAGTAGCCGCGGGGTGCACCCTCATCATCCACGTAGATATACATTATATAATCCTGTTGATGCGGTTCCTCCACAACGATCTCCATCAGTTCCACCGCCACGGCGATTTCATCCGGTTTGAACGCTCCTGTCGCTCGGAGAATTTCCCGCAGAGGCTCGATGTCATCCCGTCGGAACGCGCGAATCGGCATACGTGCACTTACGGTCTCCTCTCCAATGCGTACTCCACAATGCGTTCGACGACTTGTTCGAACGTCAGGCCGTATTTCCTCACCGAGCGCGCAAACCCGGCGTCGTCTGAGATGTCGGGATTGGGATTGACCTCGATGATGTACGGCTGATTGTCGTTCGTCAGCCGGATATCGACGCGCGCGTAATCGCGACATCCGATGATGCGGTACGCTCTCAGCGACAACTCCTTCAGCTTCTTCTCGAGATCAGGTGGAATATCGGCAGGGCATGTACCGACCGTGCCGACAAACTCCGGTGTTCCTTGCATCCACTTCGCGTTATAGGTGACGATCTTCGGATAGTCGGCGGGCAAGCCCGAGAAATCGATTTCCGAAATTGGCAGCACGATGGGCCGTTTATTGCCCATGATGGCGATGTTCAGCTCGCGGCCCTCGATGTATTCCTCCACCAGCGCCGGCTGGTCGTAGGTTTGGAACACATGCCGCACACGCTTCTTCAATGCTGCAATGCCATCGACGACCGATTCATGGTCGACGCCGATGCTCGCATCTTCACGCGACGGCTTCACCATGAGGGGGAAGTTGAGGTCCTGCAATTCTCCGTTGATTTCGTTGATGTTACGGAAGATAGCAAAGCGCGGGGTCAGAATGTTGTGTGCAATGAGGATTTCTTTAACACGCGCCTTGTGCAGGCAAGTGCCGAGAACAAAAGCACTTGCGCCCGTGTAGGGAATGCCGAGCAGTTCATACACGCCGGCAACGTGCATTTCGTGGAGCGATTCATTCCCCACCGACTCACACAGATTGAAAATGAGGTCGGGTTCTTTTTCTTCCAAAAATCGCAGTAAACGATTCAGGTCGCTGTTCATATTAAAGAGCGAGGCCTGATATCCCTGCTGTTGAAGCGCCTTTTGCACGTGTTCACGTTCTTCCAACACACCCACTTCGGATAAATCGACCGTTCCCGGTTTCAATCCGGCCAACAGCTCGGCCTTTGATGAGAACCGCTCAATCGTGCCGTTTTCTGTGATGTATTTCCGTCCCGCATCTGTTTGAACGGTCGGCTCGTTGAACACAATCGCAACGTGTATCCGTTTCGGCATGTCATCTCCTGCAGTAAATGAAGAGCCGAGGGTAATCCTCAACCGTGCCGTCGCTTAGCGAAATCCATACCGTTGAAGCGCTGAATCCAGGACGGCATGAATCATACTATTATAGTCCATGCCCGCTGGACGAGCCGCTTGGGGAAAACAGGAATGCTCATCGGGATTCGGCAGAATGCCGGGCAAGGGGTTGAGCTCGATGATGTTCGGAATTCCCTGCGCGTCGAGCCGCACATCGATGCGGCACCAATCACGACAGCGCA
>JBGFRR010000119.1:0-12507 GCA_041695045.1 Bacteroidota bacterium | reverse complement strand
AGGGTAGTAGCAAAAACCCCGTATATTGGGAGAAGAAATATGCGGTCTGGTCGGGCAATACGTTTGCCGGGATGAAGAATTTGCCGGCTGGGTTGATTAGGCTCGTCGGGCGATATTGGGAGGAAGGAAAGAGGTACAAAGTGAAGTTGACAGCAAGCTCCGGCGGAAAGACGGGAGAGGTGATCATCGAGGTGAAGAAACCGGGGAGATTGGGAAAGAGTTTTGCCAAATCGAAGGATGTTTTTGATCGAGAGATTAGCATTGATGATACCTGTATAAAATACGGTGGGCAATATGGGATACCGCCCCAGTTGATCAAGGGCCAGATGCAACAGGAAGCAGGCACATACAATTTTGGAGGAACAATTGGTCAGGGCTTTGCACCGTCCTACCGGTATGAACCATACACGGTGCAGTTCTGGCGGTGGGTGAGAACACGAACCTCCAATCCGTTTTTCGTTACGGAAACAAATGTGAATGACCCGCCTGTTCCCAACCATCTCTATGTCCAAGATTATACTTACCCTTTCCCAAAAAAAACGGTCTGGGATATGATTGTTGACCATTCACAGCTTGTGAACAACATACCAGACAAAGAGCACAGGGTATATGGTGTCCGAAGGGCTGACGGTACGATGAATTTTGCGCCGTATAAATCGATTCAAGCTATTTATGATGATTTCTTGCGCGATTTTCTCAGAAGAAGGCTTTCAAGCGAGGAGGCAGCCCAGAAGGCTAATGAGGAAATGATAACGTATCTCAGAGACAAGTGGGACGGTGGAGTAACAGGGGGACCCAAGGGGCTGAAGAACATTAAGGCCCAAACACGAATAGCAAGCTCATACGGTTTGCTGCAGATGCTTTATTCAACAGCTCTCGAGAGGGAATATCCGGAGGATAGAGAACATTTGCCGGAAGGCCTAAACGTTACATCCACAATGCTTTTGCTCTCGATGAAGCATCAGAAAAAGATCCTCACGGAAAGACTTTCTCCCTCGGTAGAAGCCGGGAATAATTGGCCTGAGGGATTTGAGAACGGATTCTATCTTTTGGTATATCCGAAGTGGAATACAAGAGAAAGCTATCCGGCGCAAGTGATGAGAAAATCACAATCATACTTACCGCAACGTTAAAGGACAACGGCGTATGAATGCTAGAAAATATTTTCATACTCTAACGATAATCGCGATCGGTGCTCTATTTCAAGCACAGGCACAATATTATCGAGGCGTTACCGAGAGTGACTTTTCGACTATAGAACGACAGGTGGAAAATATTTTTGGTGCTGGAAAGTATGAAGTCTTCAGGGTAATGAACGTCGATAGTGCAAGAGACCCGGGTATGCCAACGGGTGTTGAAGATCCGTACGGCACCCTGAAACAATGTTATGTGTTTGTTGCTGTGGGGAAAGGCGTACTCCTTGAAACCCGTCCAAAAGGTTTCATAGGAATATTCAAGAGTGGACAG
Organism: Bacteroidota bacterium; assembly: GCA_041695045.1. Lineage (GTDB taxonomy): Bacteria > Bacteroidota > Ignavibacteria > UBA10030 > UBA10030 > JBGFRR01. Next base: position 11,040 of record JBGFRR010000119.1, on the reverse strand, counting down.
ATTGTATGGAGGTCCGATACACTTATTAACGATGACGAAGTAATAAATGCTGATATAGTGACCATCGGGGATCTTAATCGAGATGGTAGAGTCGACATCGTCACCAAATGGCAGGAAGGGATGCGCGGTGATATAGCCTATCTGTGGATATTTAGCTGGGACGGCCGCACCGGTTCTGTGATCAATGATGTTGACGCGGACCACCGGTCAACCCTTGTTAGCATCGTTGATGACTTACAGATTGTCGACCTGAACGGAGACGGAATTAAGGAAATCGTAGGTAAATGGAGTGACGTACCACTGGAAGAATACCCAACCGTAACTTATAGTTGGAATGGCCAACTGTACGGGAAGTGGCCCAATCCTCCGGAACCACCGCCTGGGGGCTCATTGCCCAAGAACAAAGCTGACGTTGTCGTCAAAGCTACTGTCACACGAGACACCGACGGTTCCTTGCTTTTTAGCTATGTTGTGGAAAATAAACCGACGAGTCTGCAAAAATTGGAAGTGTTCGTAGTTGTGCGTTGGACGAATGATATTGTTATGCATTCAACTCGTGTTGAATGGGAATTTGATTTGTGGAAAACTCAGCCGGCACTTTTTGGCTGGAATGACAGCTTTAAATCGCGACTTATCGCACCCGATGAAATTGAACATAATTTCAGATTTAAGACAAGAGCTCTGCCAAGGATTGCAACCTATTATATAGAAGGATGGAATGGTGCATCCGGGCTCAGCGATATTTTTACCAACTCTGTTCAAGGGAAAACCCTCGGCCCCGCCGACCCACCCAATCCGTTTGTCCCAGTTGCTTTCATCGACACACTGATCAGCTACACACGCCAAGCTTTTGCCCTGCGCTGGATCAAAAACCGGGACATCGTGCAAGACTTGAATGCCGAGTTAAACGACGCAAAGCGACAACTCCGACGCAACAACAAAACAGAGGCAAAGAGTATACTCCGAGACTTTATCGACGAAGTCAAAGATTTATGGGAAGAAGAAGAGGACCAACGCCGCAAACCACTCACCAGCGAGGCCTATGCGCTGCTGAAGTTTAATGTGGAGTATTTGATCTCGAAATTGTAGGTCGAGCAGCTTGCTCGACCCGGAGGAAGTGCTATGAACTGGAAATCCATCTTGTCAGCGATACTCGTTGCGACGACGGCAACGGCGCAAACTGTCCACCGTCTCCCCTTTGCCTCGCAGGGTAATGCCATCGAGCTTGCCGTTGCCAACACGTCTGGAATGCGGATTGCGGATATTGGAGTGCGGATTGAGAATGCCCCCGGGTGGTTACACTTTGCACAGAAGGAACAGACAATACGCTCCGTGGCAGCAGGAGAAGAAGAGCCTGCGCTATTTGTGTTTTCGGTGGACAAATCCGCTCCCATCGGTCAAGAGCAGTCGTTGAGCTTTGTCATCAGCAACTCAAAGGGGGAACGTTGGACGAAAGAGATTCGCATTGCCGTTTCTGCGCCCGAAACGTTTGAGCTGTTCCAGAACTATCCCAACCCGTTCAATCCCGCCACCACAATCGGTTATCAGTTACCCGCTCACGGCAGGGTGAGTCTGAAAGTCTTCAATCTCCTGGGGCAAGAAGTCGCTACACTGGTGGACGGTGAGCAACTTCCCGGGTACCATCAACATCACTGGAACGCTAGCGGCGTGGCAAGCGGTCTCTATGTCTACCGGCTTGACGTTCGGGATCACACGGGCCAGACATCCGCCTCTGGCGGACTTCGGAGAACGATGCTGCTCATCAAATAATGCCTCCACGCTGCGGGACTCCCCAAGCAGTGTGCAACACCGCTTCCTATCTGATAACATGGAACTCCGTCTGCCGCTTGAGCACCCAGTGGAGTTTCCCCTCGGCGTCCACGTAGGCTTCCTCCTCTTGGGCAGAGCGGACGGGTTGGCCGCCCCACTCGGGCACTGGGGTCGTGGCCTGAAGCTCTATCGAATGCCACGTATTGGGCAGCAGCGGCACGTCCCCCCGACCCGGCACACCCTCCTGGCGGTCCCATAATCCGATCAACGGCCCGGCGCCATGTCCGTGCTCGCCAATAGGGTGAGTATAGACCGTACCGTTGATTCCCTCCCGCCTCATCTGCGCCAGGGTATTGGCGAGGATCTGGTTGCCAGTCAGCCCGACCTTCATGTTCTCGATAAGGATGTCTTGCAGTCGGTTGCTTCGAGCGAGTGTGTTCTTGATCCCCGCCGGCACATCGGTCTCTCCCTCCCGAAGAACATACCCCATGTGCTGCGTATCCGTATGAAGACGCATGGCGCTGATTCCAAAGTCGCAATGCAGCACATCCCCCCGCTCGATGACCGGGTTGGTTGTACCCGAGAGGTCCACACCCTTCCGTTGGATGCTCACGCTCGGCTGGAACCACGTCCCGAACCCGAGGTCGTGCGCCTTCTGCCGCATCCACCATACAACATCCGGCGTTGTGGTTTTGCCGGGTGTGATGACACGGTTCGAGAATGCCTCGGCAATGATCACATGCACCTCCTGCATCATCTGGCGGTAGATGGGGAGCATTTCAGGGAGGCGGATGGCGATGTAATCGAGCGGGAGGCGTTCGGCGCGGACAACGCGGCTGAGGTACTTCGGGCCGAGCGCTTCCTGAAGTTGTTCCCATTCGCCGGCCGTGAGTCCATCCGAGAAGGCATGGGTGTGCGAGATGTTAACGGCGATGGTGCGCGGGTCGCGCTCCTCGACAACCTTCGTGAGAAGCTTCCACTGATCCTTTCCCCACAGCTCAGCGTTTCCGAGCGCCGTGTCGCGGTATGCGACATAAAGTCCACCCTGCGAAGTCCCTCCGAGTGCGAGGCGTTCGATGCCGCGCTCGGGGCCGCGGTCGAAGAACACATAGATTGTCCTCCGGCGAGCGGCAAACGTTGTTGCCGAGACGAGCGAGGAGAAGACGGGGTCCTCGTTGTATTCGCGCATGGAGACGACCCACATGTGGACGTCGTTCTCACGCATCAGCTGCGGGAGGATGCGCTCCAACCGCGCCTTCAGCCACTCCTGCTGAATCTCCGCCTGCCGCCGCAGCGGTGGAAGCGGGTTGACGATTTCCTGAGCTTCTGCAGCGACAGCAAGCAGAAGCATCCAGACGAGAAAAAACGCGATCCGTGTGCGTCGCATAATCGGTTCTCCTTCATACATCGGTTCTGGGAAATATCCTTCCGAAACTCTCCTACTCTCGCAAAACGACAAGCAGCGAATTTGCTACCCCGCGCTCTCCTTGCGGGTCGGAGGGGGAGTTCATAATCCGGCCGTCAACCACCATCGTTGTCGAGCCGCCGCCGTCGAGGTTGATGGCGTTCCATGCTCCGATGCTCAGGAGAAACTCTGCCATCTCGCGGAAGTTCATACCTATACTCGATTCCTGTCGTCCATCGACCACGCACAGGTAGAGTCGCGTCGTGTCCTTGTTAATCCCCATAAACGTCCGCGGATGACGGCGCGCAAGGAAGTCGGCGTTCAATCCTTCCCGCTGGATATTGTCCGTTGAATCGTAAACCCCGTTGTGCAGGAGCCGTCCTCCACCGCCGAGCACGTGGCGGATGTTCGGGAACCTCGGCTCAAGCCCAAGATAGAGAGCAACGGTATCCCCCAAAGCGATAGATTGCTGGAGAAGCCCTACTAGGCTGTCACCGCTGATAACGGCAGCAATTTCGTCTGTAGCAAGGGGCACACTTCCGCCAAAGGCGGACTGCCTTTGAGTTACCACGACAACGCGCATCGTGTCCGAAACGCGCCACGGTTGGCCCACAAGCCTGAGAACGTATTCGACATCGGTTGAATCTCCACGCGGGCGCGCTTCCCAGTAGCGGCTGTAGAGCGAAAGAGCATTCCGCCGCGTTCCGCGATTTACCCCGGCAAGAGAGATGCTCGTTCCCGTCTTCAGCATCAATGCTCCCGTAAACCGCGCTCGCTCAAAGTACGGCCGTCCCCGTGCATCGAACATCACATGCGAGCGGCGGCTGTCTGTGCCCATCACAAATTCTCCATTAAGAACCTGATTACCGAGAGGAAATGTAGTCGTGAAGCTGAAGAAGTCGGCATTGATGGCGGCAACCACACGCACGCCTTGCGCCTGGCGTTCTGCGGCTTGCTTGGATGTGGGAACAAGTCCAGAGGAACGGTAGGACTCAAACGCGAGGGAAGGATGCGTGAGGTCGACCTCGAGCACCTGTACGCGGGTTGGCCCTTCGTTCACGAATTGCGTGTGAACAACGCCGGGAACAACAACGCGGCTTTGTGGAACCTCGCTCTGAGCGAGGAGAGTAAGACGAAGAAGGAGGTAAAACCAGTACAGGAGATGCAAGGAATGACCGAAGGGTTAAGTTGGTTTTCACAACGATGGTAACCTTCATTTCCCGCCAGAGCGCGCTCGTTGTTCGATGTCGCTGATCTTCTGCACACGCCCTTGATGCCGCCCACCGCCGAACCACGTCTCCAACCACACCTTGACGATGGCCTTGACCGCTTCGATCCCCAAAACACGTCCGCCGAGCGTGAGGACGTTGGCGTCGTTATGCTCGCGGCTGCTGCGCGCGGCGAATTCCGAAAAGCCCACGGCCGCCCGAACGCCCTGCACCTTGTTGGCCACCATCGCCGATGCTACTCCGACCGCGTCGATCATGATGCCGCGGGCAGCCTGACCACTGCTCACCAGAAGGGCAACCGCGTAAGCGAAATCGGGATAATCGCACGCCTGGTCTGAGTTCGTGCCCACATCCACAACGTTGTAGCCCATGTCGACAAGGTATGCTCGCAGCTGTTCTTTCATCTGATAGCCGCCGTGATCCGAGCCGATCGCGACCACGGTGGAGGCGCGTGGCGATCGCTTGTCCGCCGGTTCATACGTCGTGACCGACTGACTCGCTGCGGTAGTTCTTGGCGCATCCTGGACAAACTCGATGCGAAGCCGCGAGGCTGCATCGCGTGCAGAGGGGGTTACAAGCGTATCGGCGTCAACGGAGACAAACCGGCTCCCGCGTCTTGCAGCGTCGAAGATCGTTTGTTCTGTGATAAGGCGTTTGGCCATTCGTCGGGTTACTCGTTTCGCTTGTAAGCGCCGTCTCCCCACTCCAACACTTCAATTCTCACGCGCGCAGTTCCCTTTTGCACCATATCCAGCTCTTTGGCAGCACCGAGGGAGAGGTCGATGATGCGGCCGTCGACAAACGGGCCGCGGTCGTTGATCCGCAGCACGACGCTCTTGTTGTTCTCAAGGTTGGCGACCCGCACGACGGAATCGAACGGCAGCGTCCGGTGCGCGGCGGTCAGTCCGTGCATGTCGAAGACCTCGCCGTTCGAGGTCAGCTTCCCATGGAAATCGTCCGCGTAGTACGACGCAACGCCTTCTAACGTCAGCAGGACACGATCATGCTTGACGCGCACAATGTCTCCGTCCGATACCTGTCGGGTGGAAGACGATGCGCGGCCGGCCGACTCCTTCTCGCTTGCGAATCGCACCGACGGCGCACAGCCTAACCATACCACGCAGAGTATACACAGAAGGGGCGGCGTGCTTCGGCTACAAGTACTCATCCATGTGTTTCCGTCGGATAAAATCGACAACCTCTTTCACCTCCTGTGAATGCCCTTGACGACACACCAGCACGGCATCGTCGGTTACCACCACGATGAGATTATCCACGCCAATCAGTGCCACTAACGCGTTTCCGGCTTCGACGTAGTTGTTCCGCGCATCCTTTACGAACACTTTTCCCCGCAATGCGTTGCCGTCATTGTTGGTTGGCGTAAGGTTCACGACCTCATCCCACGACCCCACGTCGTTCCAGCCGAAATCTCCCTTCACCACATACACATTCCCCGCCTTCTCCATCACGCCGTAGTCAATCGAAATTCCGCGAATGAGTCCGTAGGTCTCTTCAAGCAATGTGGTATATTCCAGCGTGCCAATGGTGCTCGCCAGCGTCGTGATTGAGGCGTAGAGGTCGGGGAGATGCGTCTGGACTTCCTGCAGAATCGTCTTTGCTTTCCACACAAACATGCCGCTGTTCCAGAGGAAGTCGCCGCTCTTCAGAAAGCGCTCTGCTGTCTCTACGTTGGGTTTTTCGGCAAACGTCTTGACGCGGTACACCCCACGCTCGGCGTACGGGTTCAGGCCGTCGTCCACAAACTGAATATACCCGTATCCTGTTTCCGGTCGGCTGGGCTGAATGCCGATGGTGAGCAGCGCCTCCGATTCCTCTGCAACCTGAAGAGCAATTTCGAGCACCCGGCGGAACTCTTGCTGATCGCGCACAAGGTGGTCGGCAGGCAGGACAACCATCATTCCCTCAGGGTCGATACGCCGCACCCACGCGGCGGCCAGCGCGATGCACGGCGCGGTGTTTCGCCCGATGGGTTCAACGAGGATGTTGTCTTTTGGGAAAAAGGGGAGCTGTTTAACGACGGCGTCTCTCTGCCGCGCGTTGGTCACGAGGAACGTATTCATCGGGGCGATGAGCGGTTCGATGCGCGCAAGCGTGTTCTGGATCATCGACTCCTTGCCGACGATGTCGAGCAATTGCTTCGGGGTGCGCTCCCGACTGCGCGGCCAGAATCGCGAACCCACACCGCCGGCCATGATTACCGCGTAGGAGTTGGGCATCGGTCACTCGAACAGGGATTTGAAGTCACGCAGGACATCGTACGCCGGCTCCATCAGTCCTGCCCGGTTGCCTTCGCCTGCACGCACCCACTCCAACACCGGGTCGGTGACGTTGGAGGTGAGATTCATGACGCGAATGTCGTCGAGGAATTGATTCTCGGTGATGTACGTCAGGAATTCCGAGAACGTGCTGGCAAACATCTTGTAGTCGTCGGGTTGGCTTTCGTCCGCTGCAACAGATTGGCAGAGCGCAATCATTTCCTGCACAAGTGCCTCGCGTTCCTCCGAACCGCTCTGGATTGCCTCAACGGTTCGCTCAACCATCTTCCCGAATCGCTCCTCCGGCGACCCTTCCCCCGCTCTTTCTGCGGAAGGCGTCGGTACCTCGAGCGCAGGCGGAGTCTCGGCTTCCGATTCCTCAACAGTTGCGGTGCCCAACCCGGCTTCCTCAACGGGTGTTTCTGCGTCGGATGGAGTTCCAATATCGAACGGCTCCGCCTCTGGCGAAACCATCGTTGGTGCGGCTGTTTCTCTCGACGATTCAGTGGCGGGAGGGCCTGATTCACCATACAGTGCTGCGAACGGATCTTCCGCCGCCTGCTCGGCCTCTGCCGGTGCGGACGCTGAAATCCTAGACTCAACGCCTGCTTCGGCGCGCAATGCCGCAAAAGGGTCTTCTTCCGCAAGGGGAGAAGCTATTGGTTCGGGGGAAGGAGTTGGCTCTGCGAGTGATTCCGGAGCGACGGCTGCTTCAGCCGTACCACCGACTTCACCCAGTGCATGCTGGAGCTGCGCGAGGACGAGTGTTTGATCCTCGAAGGTTGGTTCGAGCATCGACGTGTCCTGCTCGACGCGCTGAGCAATCCACAACAACGTGAGGGCAAGCTCTGAGCAGTTTTGAACTTTGTAGAGTGTTTTGAGTTCAGCCGGAAGGTCTTCAGCCGCGGTGAGACGTTCCTTAAGGTTCTCTAATGTCGTCCGGCTTTCAAAGGAGGGCAACTCGGCAATAGGAAACTGATCCAGCAGCGAGGCAAGATACTGTTTCGACCGGCTCATGCGTGGCCTTTCGTTCGATGGGTGGGATGGAGATAGACTCTTGGCACGCGCGCGCTCACGGACGTGCAAACCTCATACGGCAACGTACCCAATGCGTCTGCAATGTCCCATGCGGTGATGCGCTCCTTGTTCTGCGTGCCAATCAGCACTACCTCGTCGCCGCGGGCAACCTCCTCATGGCCGACATTCACCATGATCTGATCCATCGCAATGGTGCCGACGACGGGGAATCGCTTGCCATGGATCAACACCTGCGCTTTGCCGGAGAGCAGTCGTGAGTACCCGTCCGCATAGCCGATGGGAATAGTGGCAATCTGTGTCCAGCGCCGCGCGGTGAACCGTCTGTTGTATCCTACACTGTCGCCGGCTTTGATCCACTTCACGAGGGTCGCGTGCGAGACGAGCGACAGAACGGGCTTGAGCGGAATGCTCTCCGTCGTCTCGTGGGATGGGTAGTAGCCGTACATCATCATGCCGGGGCGAACCATCGAGAAGCGGGCTTCGGGCAGGTCGAGCACTGCACCGCTGTTGGCACAGTGGACGAGCTCCGGCCGGATGCCGTGCTGTTTCAACACCTTGAGTGCGCGGGAGAACTCGACCAACTGTTTGAAGGCAAACCGCTTATCCCGTTCGTCGGCTGTGGCAAAGTGCGTGTAGACTCCGCGGATTTCCAGCCGTCGCACGCGCGCCAGTCCGCTGATGAGTACAGGCAATTCTTCGACCCGTGCCCCGATGCGGCGCATACCGGTATCGACCTTGATGTGCACCGCGATGGACTTCCGGTTCCGGTTCGCCGCCCGGTTTAACTCACCTGCTTCATCGAGCGTTGAGATTGTCGCCTCGAGGTTGTGTTCGGCAAACAGAGGTGCTTGTTTCCTCGTCGGTAGTGTAAAAACAAGGATGGGCTTCTTTACCCCTCCCTTCCTCAAGGCAACACCCTCTTCCGCAATCGCTACGCCGAATCGCTCTGCGTAACGGCCGCTCAGGAATCGAGCAACTTCCACAAGTCCGTGGCCGTACGCATTGGCCTTCACGACCGCCATAATTCCCACCCTGCTTCCGACCTGCCGGCGGATGCCGGTCAGGTTGAATGCCAGCGCGCCCAGATCGATGCGGGCTACAGTTGGGCGTGTTGTCGAAGTCGGCAGCGTGGGAATGGTTCGTGATCCGTGAGGCGTAACCCTGCCGGCGGCAGGAAACGGTTGTGAAAATATACCGGATGAAGGAGTGAATGTCAAACGAAACCCTCGGCGCCGCAGTACAGAACAAAGCCCGTCATCCAACGGATCACGGGCTCCCATCGCAATCAACGGTTATTGTGTTATGCCGCTCGTTGTGCAACTTTGAGGCGATTCGTTGCACGCAGCAGCGCGGCCTTCGCTCGCTCGATGTCCGTCCCCGGCTTTTTCTCGCTCAACAGTTTTTGCGCTCGCGCTTTGGCCTCCTGTGCTCGGGCGATATCAATTTCGTTCGCTCGTTCTGCCGTTTCTGCCAAGAGTACCACCTTATTATCACGCACTTCAACGAAGCCGCCGCTTGTTGCGTAGCGAGTTTCCATGCCGGCAGCATCGATGTGCTTCACCGCGCCTACCGCAATTGCCGAAAGAAGCGGTGCGTGACTCTTGAGCACCTGAAATCCGCCCACAACGCCCGGCGCACTGAAGCTCACCACGTCGCCCGAGAACATCACCTTGCGCGGTGTTACAATTTCCAGATGGAACGTCTTCTCCGCCATCGTTATGCAGCCCTCATGCGTTTTGCGTTCTCGACCGCTTCTTCAATTGTGCCCACCATGTAGAACGCGTTCTCCGGCAGGTCGTCGTACTCGCCTTCGATAATGCCCTTGAACCCGCGAATCGTATCTTCGAGCTTCACATACTTGCCCGGCCGGCCCGTGAACGCTTCCGCCACGGCAAAGGGCTGCGAGAGAAACTTCTGAATTCGCCGCGCACGCTGGACGGTGAGCTTGTCCTCATCGGACAACTCATCCATACCGAGGATGTTGATGATATCCTGAAGGTCTTTGTACGTCTGCAGGATTTCCTTCACACGACGCGCCACGTAGTAATGTTCTTCCCCAACGATGCCCGGCTCGAGGATGCGCGACGTTGAGTCGAGCGGATCGACGGCTGGATAGATGCCAAGCTCGGAGATCTGTCGGCTTAGTACCGTAGTCGCATCAAGGTGGCTGAAGGTCGTTGCCGGCGCAGGGTCGGTCAGGTCGTCCGCCGGAACGTAAATGGCCTGCACGGAGGTGATAGAGCCTTTCTTGGTCGAGGTGATGCGCTCCTGCAGTTCGCCCATCTCCGTGCCGAGCGTCGGCTGGTATCCGACGGCGGAGGGCATGCGGCCGAGCAGGGCGGACACTTCAGAGCCGGCCTGCACGAAGCGGAAAATGTTGTCGATGAACAACAGCACGTCTTTGCCTTCGTCATCTCGGAAGTACTCCGCAATCGTCAACGCCGTTAACCCTACACGCTGGCGCGCACCGGGAGGCTCGTTCATCTGTCCGAACACCAGGGCGGTTTTCTCAAGCACGCCGGATTCTTTCATTTCTAACCAGAGGTCGTTTCCTTCGCGCGTGCGCTCGCCAACACCGCCGAAGACGGAGTAGCCGCCGTGGTGCTTCGCGATGTTGTGGATCAATTCCTGAATGAGCACCGTTTTGCCAACGCCCGCGCCGCCAAAGAGGCCGGTCTTGCCCCCCTTGGTGTACGGCTCGAGAAGGTCAATCACCTTGATGCCCGTTTCGAAAAGCTCTTTCTTCGTGGAGAGATCGTCAAAGGCGGGTGCAGGACGGTGGATGGGATATTTCTTCGCGCCTTCGATGGGACCGAGGGCGTCGATGCCTTTGCCAAGCACGTCGATCAAGCGGCCGAGGACTTTCGGACTGACGGGGACGCTTATCGGCTCGCCTAAGTCGAACGCAGGCATGCCGCGCACGAGACCATCGGTGGAGTCCATCGCCACCGTGCGGACGCGGTCTTCGCCCAAGTGCTGCTGCACTTCGACGATCAGGTCTTCTTCGACGCCTTCTACCGTTGTGCGTGGAATGCGGACGGCGCTCAGAACCGCCGGCAACTCGCCGTTCGTGAACTCGACGTCCACAACGGGGCCGATGACTTGCACAATTCTACCTTCACTCATTGCACATCCTTCCGTTGAGATTCAGAGAAGCAAATCCGGGGGCGGAAAAAATTAGGGAATTGTTGCCCGAGAATCAATCGTTTTCTCCGCCCGCTTCGTGCGGATGGTATCGACAATCCGTTTGCCGTGCGCACGGCCGTTTTCGATAAAGATTTTGTTGTTGAATCTCCCCGCTGCAATCGAGCCGGCTACATAG
>JBGFRR010000056.1:0-12861 GCA_041695045.1 Bacteroidota bacterium | reverse complement strand
CCGCTCACGGTATGCACCACCGCTTTCTTGCGCCTTGCATTTCAGACCCCTTTAGCGTATCTTGTTGTCGAAAACCTTGCGAGACGAACCTCGCAAGGTTTCTTATCTTGGCGGGGTAGCTTCCAAAATCGCCCACGAACGTTTTGTGTGAGTGGATGCGATTTTGAGAATCCCGCTGCTTTCTAGCGGGATCAGTGATGTCGGAACAATTGGCGGGGTAGCTCAGTCCCAAAACGTCCGGCGAACGCTTTTTGTGAGCCGATGACGTTTTGAGGATCTCCCGCTTCGTGGATTCCGCTTTGAGAGCGGGATTCCGAAAAGCGGAACCGCCGCTTCTCAGGCGGGATTGGTTAGAAGTACTGTTATGGCGGGGTAGCTCAGTTGGTTAGAGCGTCGGAATCATAATCCGTAGGTCGTGGGTTCGAATCCCTCCCCCGCTACTGCCATTCCGACCAATCTTGGCAAACGCAGTGCAGCTAAGATTGTTGTCGGAATGAGCATCCCGCCGAGCACAGCGAGGCGGGGTCGGACGAGCGCAGGTCGTGGGTTCTCCGCCTGCGCGGACAGGGAATTCCAGTACGAGATGCCGCCCTACAGCGGCACAGCGGAACGAAGCAGCATGGAACTCTTGATCAACCCTCTCTGTGGTTCGATCAAGATTTTTTGTATGGAGCGACTCGAAGCATGGAATGGGGAGAATCATTCGAAACCCGATGTGAAGAGTTCGTGGCTCGCCACAACCTCGTTGAGCCCGGGTCAAAGCTTCTCCTTGCCGTCAGCGGCGGGGTCGATTCGATGACCATGCTTCGCTTGTTTCAACGGCTGCGGGATCGATGGAATCTTTCACTCGCTGTGGCCCACATCAATCACACACTGCGCGGCGCGGAGTCCGATGAGGATGAAGCGTTCGTCCGCAACCGATGTTCCCACGACAGCCTACCATTCTTTGTCGAGCGAGCCGACACGCTTGGCTTTACAACAACGCACCGAGTAAGCACGCAAGCCGCCGCACGTGAATTGCGATATGCATTCCTGACGAAGGTGGGGCAACAGTGCAGCGCCGATGCCATTGCTACCGCTCATCAGGCCAGCGACAACGCGGAGACAGTGTTGTTGAACGCTCTCCGCGGCAGCGGCGTGCGCGGACTCGCCGGCATTCCAATCCGCCGCGAACCCGGTCCCATCATCCGCCCCCTCTTGTTTGCATACCGGAATGAAATTGAGCGCTACGCTACGCTGGCGGGCATTGAATACCGCCACGACTCCTCAAACACCTCTCTTCACTACACCCGTAACCGCATCCGACTCGAAACGCTTCCTCAACTCCAAGCGACCGTTGGTGATGACGTGGAGCAGACGCTGAATCGTCTCGCAGTGATGATGCGAGAGATTGGGGGGATCCTCGCCAAAGAACGGCAGGCAGTTTGGGACACTATTGTTGGTCAGGGTGATGACGAAGTCATGTTCCTCAACATCCAACGACTGGTCGAACTTCCAATCTATTTGCAGGAAGAGATGATCATGGAGCTTTTTCGACGGCTCGAGATTGAGCCAACATCGGATCGCGTCCGCCGAACACTCTCGCTCTGCATCCAACCGACGGGAAAAATGTTCTCGCCCTCCCGCTCGTTCTCAGTCTATAGAGACAGGAAGCATCTGGTCGTGCTTCCGCAACGCAAAGAACGAACTTTTTCGTACCCCATTCGCATTGGTTCGGCCGTTACCACGCAGCACTTCCGATTCTCGACGCAGTTGCTTGAAACGATCCCCTCGCTTCAACGCAACGAACCGAACGTCCAATACGTCGACGCTGCGAAGGTAGGGACACGACTGCTTCTCCGCTCGTGGCATCGGGGAGATTGGTTTATCCCGCACGGAATGACGGGTCGCAAGAAGCTGAGCGACTACTTCATCGACGCAAAAGTTCCCGCTCATCGGAAGCACGGTATCCCTCTCTTTGAATCGGATGGCAGCATTGTCTGGGTGTGCGGCCGTCGTCTTGACGACCGATTCAAGATTGGTCAACACACACAAGCGGTTCTGCAACTCACGTTCGAGCAAGGAGCGTTTGCCGCATGAATGAAACCGTCGCATCTCCCACCACCATCATCGTGAACGGCGACCGTTTCGGGCTGTACCTTACGGAGGAGCAGATTCAACAGCGCGTCAAGGAGCTGGCCGCCCAGATCAACGAGGATTATCGCGAGAGGACTCCGATCTTCATCGGCATCCTCAACGGGTCGTTCATTTTCTTTTCCGACTTGATTCGCGAGATCACGGTCGATTGCGAAGTGGATTTTTTCAAACTCTCGAGTTACGGCGACGCGAAGATTTCATCCGGCCAGGTGAGACTGTTGAAGGACCTCAACTGCCAGGTTGAGGGGCGAGATATCATTATCGTGGAGGATGTGGTCGACTCCGGACTTTCGATCGACTTTATCAAAAAGCTCATCATGAAAGAAAACCCCCGCTCGTTGCGTGTGGTGACGCTCCTGTTGAAAAAAACCGTGGCCAAGATTGATTTTCCTCTTGACTACGTCGGCTTTGAGATCCCCCCAGAATTTGTCATCGGCTACGGATTGGACTACGCGCAAAAAGTTCGTAACTTGCGGTCGATCTATCGACTCGAAAGGAACGAAGGCGGGCCATCGACCGGCAGCGCGGGACGAAGGCGGAGCGTGACGCAGTAAGGAGAAGAATATGAATTACCAGTGGAAGAACGATTCACTCGACAATAAACAGCGGGATGGGCTGAAGAAGCGCCCCTCGTCCCAACGGCCTCAGAAGAAGGGGCAGCGGCCGTACCGCGACGACGAATTCAACTGGAACAAAGTCGGACGCGTGATCGCGAGCTGGCTCGGCATTCTGTTAGCAGTCTTCCTCGTCATGTACGCCTTCAAAAGCAACGAGGAAACGGAGTATGAGGTCGACTTCACGACCTTCCAGCGGTTGCTCGAAGACGAAAAAATTGTCGAGGCACTCATCAAGAAGTCCAATCCTAACGACTATGACTTCCACGGCCGTCTGGCCCAACCGATGGACCTGACCACCGTCAGCGGCAAGCGAGTGCGCAACGCCAACCGCATTGTCCTGACGCTTCCCTACTCGAACATCGACGACAAAATCATCGCGGACTGGACGGCGAAGGGGTTGAAGTTCAACGTCGTCAAGGACAGCAGCACGTGGTTTAACGCGCTCATCGGGTTCCTGCCGTGGATTCTGCTTATCGGTATCTGGCTCATCATCTTTCGCCGGATGCAAGCCGGAGCGGGCGGAACGAAGGGTCTCTTCTCCTTCGGAAAGAGCAGAGCAAAGCTTCTCACCGAGGGGGGGACCATGGTTACGTTCAAGGATGTCGCCGGGGCGGACGAAGCCAAAGTCGAACTCCAGGAAATCATCGAGTTCCTGAAAGACCCCGATAAGTTTCAGCGGCTGGGCGGAAAAATTCCCCGCGGCGTGCTGTTGCTCGGTCCTCCGGGCACAGGAAAAACCTTGCTCGCTCGAGCAGTCGCCGGCGAAGCAGGCGTTCCGTTCTTCTCGATCAGCGGCGCGGACTTCGTCGAGATGTTCGTCGGCGTCGGTGCAAGCCGCGTGCGCGACCTCTTCGAGCAAGGCAAGAAGAATGCCCCGTGCATCATCTTCATCGATGAGATCGATGCGGTCGGGCGACATCGCGGCGCAGGTCTCGGCGGCGGACACGACGAGCGTGAGCAGACACTCAATCAACTGCTTGTGGAGATGGACGGCTTTGAGCAGAACAGCGGCGTCATCATCATCGCAGCAACGAACCGCCCCGATGTGCTCGACCCGGCGCTCCTGCGGCCGGGACGATTCGACCGTCAGGTGATCGTCGACCGCCCCGACGTCAAAGGACGCGAAGGAATTTTCCGCGTGCACACGAAGAATATTCCTCTTGCCGACGACGTGAAGCTCAACGTGCTCGCCAAGGGAACGCCCGGCCTTGCGGGGGCAGACATTGCGAACCTCGTCAACGAAGCTGCACTGCTCGCTGCGCGTGAGAACGAGAAGGTCGTCTCCATGCATCACTTCGAAGCGGCGAAAGATAAAGTCATGATGGGGATGGAACGGAAGACGATGATCATTTCCGACCGTGAAAAGAAAATCACGGCATACCACGAAGCGGGACACGTGCTTGTGGCGAAGTTCTTGCCCGAAGCCGACCCCGTGCACAAAGTCACCATCATCCCGCGCGGCCGTGCGCTCGGCGTCACAACCTACCTCCCCATCGACGAGAAACACACGTATTCACGCGACTATCTTGAAGCCATGATCACGTATGCGTTAGGCGGACGGGCGGCAGAGAAGATCATCTTCAACCAGCTTACGACGGGAGCCGGCAACGACATCGAGCGGGCAACCGAGCTGTCGCGGAAAATGGTGTGCGAATGGGGGATGAGCGACAAGTTAGGACCGCTTGCCTACGGTGCAAAGGAGGAAGAGCTCTTCCTCGGCCGCGAAATTACGCGTTCACGGAACTTCAGCGAGCAAACAGCCATCCTCATCGACGCCGAGGTGAAACGCATCGTCACCACAGCAATGAAGCGCGCCGAAAAGATTCTGCGCGACCATCTCCCCACGCTCCACCGCCTGTCGAACGCCTTGTTAGAGCGTGAGATTCTTGACTCCGAAGAAATCGATAAGATCATGAGGGGCGAGGAGCTTCCGCCGGTCGACCGACGAAAAGACGGGATACCGGAACGGCAGGATTCCACTGCGCAACAGCGCGAAGAACCGGCAGGTCTCTCCAAGAACAAAAAAGGTTCATGAGCGCATCGTTCCGAAATCATACGACCGACCAACGCCTTGAAGCAATGCGGCAGGAGTCAACCCACACGACCGACACACTGCATCACGCCGCAACGATCGACTACAAGTACGAACTCATCCGGAAAGGCATCCATCTTTTCTCGCTCTCCATTCCAATCATTTACTTCTTCATCACGAAGGAACTCGCCCTAAGCATCCTCGTGCCGTTGACGGGGGCATTTCTTGTGGTCGACCTCGCGCGCTATTACGTCCCCTCTGTGAGCGTGTGGTTCTACCGCTGGTTCGGATGGCTGCTGCGGCACTATGAACAAGATTCATCCCGCAAACGACTGAACGGCGCGACCAACGTCATGATCGCCGCAACGCTCTGTGTCTTCATTTTCCCAAAGTTCATCGCCATCACGGCATTGGCTGTGCTCGTGCTTGCCGACTCAACGTCTGCGTTGGTGGGAAGACGATTCGGCAGGCAGCCATTCTTCGCGAAGAGTGCTGAAGGAGCTCTGGCGTTCTTCGTTGCCGGCGTGCTGGTCATTCTGGTTACACCCAAGCTTGGGGGGTTTTCCCTCGAGTATGCTTTCGGTATCGTTGCTGTTGCCATCGCGACGGTCGTCGAGTCGCTCCCCAGCCGGATTGACGACAACATCTCCGTGCCGCTGACGATCGGGTTTGTGTTGTGGGGATTGTACGCACTCCTCCTCCCCGCTGTTGATTTGTATCGTCTCATCTAATCCCCGAGGTTGTTATGAAACACATCGGATTGTTCCTTCCTATCGCAATCATTCTTTTTGCCGGTTGCGAACCCACAAAACCCCTTGTAACAGGAGAGGACGAGGAGATCATCGTTTTCGCCGATGACGCAACATGGAATGCACTCGAACCGACGCTGAGGGCAGTCTTCGAAGACACCGTCTACACACCACAGCCCGAGCGATGGTTCGACCTTCGTCGAATGCCGGTCGAACAGTTCGACAACTACGAGACGCACAAGAACCGCATTATCATCGCGCCCACCGATGGCGAGGGGCCGGTTGCCGAGTACGTGCGCAGCGCGTTGAGTCCTGAGGTGAAAACGATGGTGAACGAGGGGAAGGAGTTCGTCATCGTAAAATACGACACGCGTGCGCGGGGGCAATTACTGATGTTCCTCACCGCTCCATCCCTTCCCGCGCTGGACGCGTCGATGCAAGCTCGCGCCGTCGGCCTACTGTATTATTTCCGCAACATGTTGCTCAAGCGCGAGCTGGCCGGCCTCGAAGCGGCGCGCCGATACCACAAGACCGATATCGAACAGCGCATTCTGAAGCAATACGGATGGACAATGTACGTCCAGCACGATTACCTTGTCGCCATCGATTCGGCCGAGGCGCGGTTCTTCTGGATGCGACGCGCAACGCCCACCGATATGGAGCGCTGGATCTTCGTGCACTGGATTCCGACTGATGACCCGTCGATTCTCACCGACCGTTTTGTGCTTGCGCTCCGCGATTCATTGACGCGCCGTTTCCTCCGCACCGTTGACGACGCGGCGCACGTCGAGATCGCCCCGTACTACCTAGAAGTTCAGCAGACAGATTTCTTAGGACGCTTTGCGTATGAGGTGAGAGGAAACTGGAGATTCAGCGACAGGAGTGGAGGCGGGCCGTTCGTGAGCTACGCATTCTACGACACGGCAACAAAGCGCATCTCTTTGATTGACGGCTCCATCTTTGCGCCGCGGGTGGAGAAGAAGAAGCTCATCCTGCAGGTTGACGGTATCCTACACACCTTTCGAACAGAACCCCAGACCATCGCCCAGCAGTAGTCCGTGTAGGGGCGACTCCCCGCCTTTGGCGGGATCTTCGACAGGAGTCGCCCCTACAAGAGTCGCCCCTACTTTTTCACAGCACGGGTTGAAAAACCGTGTTTTGCCGTGAAAGGCACTCGTCGGAGCTTCCTTATCTCGACGTTGCTAACTCACGACGCAGGCGGTAGAAGTACCGGAACGTCATCACCACAACACCGACGGCGAGGATGAAGAGAAGGAGGTCGGTGATGGCGAGCGTCCAGTTGCGCGCCGACACATACCGGTCAAACAGCAAAACAAGCGATGCGAGCGTCGTAGCCACCATGAAGAGCGCGGGGATGGCTGTCACGTAGGCGCTGCGCGATTTCTGCACAAGCCAGGCCGTGACTGCAATGAGCGAGAGCGCCGCTAACAACTGATTGGCTGTGCCAAAGATCGGCCAGATGGCCTGGTAAGCGTTGGTGAATCCCAACAAGACCATCAATCCCACCGCCAGCGCGCTGTTGAAGGCCTTGTTCCGGAGCAATGAAGGAACATTCTCGAACAGCGTCCCCCACAACTCCTCGAAGAGGTACCGCTCCAACCGGATGAGCGTATCGATCGTTGTGATGATGAAACCCTCGAGGATCAGGATTCCAAAGATCGCTCCGTAGATCGTCGGGATGCCGAGACTGCCGTCGAGTGTTTTGCCCACCGCAAGCGCGAATGCGAGCGGAGCGTTACCCGCCAGAAAATGACCATCGGCGTCTTGCGGCCAAACGATTGCACGGTATTCCGCAAAGCCGAGGCCGCCGACGATGCAGAGCGTCACGAGAATTCCCAATACCGCTTCCAATAACATTCCACCGTACCCAACGACCGGCGCGTGGCGTTCATTCGCGAGTTGCTTCGATGTTGTTCCGCTGGCAATCAAGCTGTGTGCACCCGAGCATGCCCCGCACGCGATCGTCACAAACAAGAACGGCCACATATATCCCAACGCCGCAAAGCTCTCCGGTCCCACATTGAACACCGGCCCTTCCGCCGTCATCCCCTGAAATCCTCCCACCATCACTCCAAGGAACATCCCGAAAAGTCCAACATACAGAAAGTGGACGTTGATGAAATCCCGCGGTTGGAGCACCCACCACACCGGAAGCCACGCCGCAAAGACCATGTACACGCTCAGCACGATCATCCACGCCTGCGGGTCGAGTGTGATGGGATACCGTAAGCCGACAAGCACGGAGACGATGGTGATGAGAATCGCGAGCATGCTGATGAGCGAGAGGCGCATGTTGCGGCGATAGAGCAGAAAACCGATCAGCGGCGCCATCAGTGTGATGATCACGACAGACGTCGATGCGATGCCGCCTAATTTCGCGTAGTGCTGGCCGCCGACTTCCTCTGTGTGGATAATACTTTGGTCGACCGAGAGGCCGAGGCCTTCGAGATGGTAGGTTGACGTCAGTGCGATGGCAGCGAGCTGAAGAAACGCGGCGGTAACAAGAATAGAGAGCAGGATGGCAAAGGCAACAAAGAACAGGAAGCCCGCTTTGCCGAGCGTTCGCTTGGCAATCTGCGCAATCGACTTGCCCCCCTCGCGCACGCTCACAAACAGCACGCTGAAGTCGTGCACCGCGCCGATGAAGATAACGCCGAGAACGATCCATAACCAAGTTGGAGCGATGCCGAAGAGAATTGCCAGCGTTGGCCCAACGATCGGCCCGGCAGCGGCAATCGAGGCATAGTGATGGCCGAACAGAACGGCCGGTTTCGTAGGAACATAATCCACGCCGTCGTTGATGCGGGTGGCGGGCGTGGGTTGGTTTGGGTCGACGCCGAGGATGCGGGCGACACGACGGCCGTAGAGAAAATATCCGGCAACGAGTGCCGTTAACGAGAGAACGAGGAGAAGGGCGAGGTTCATTGGGGGCTAATGTTTGGAAAAAGAGATGTTAAGTTACGTTCTAAGTCTAAACAGACTTTGACGTTATCAACTCCACCCCCGCCTGTTTCATCGTATCGAGCCACTTACAGTGCGCAGGAGATGAAAGGAAGTGCGTTCATGGTTGATTAAGGGATGTTATCCGATATAGGCGTCGGTGCACCGCCTGTTAGGCGCAGTTACGCTGCCGTGTTAAACAGAATAGAGATCAAGTGCCGATTGGGTGACTGGGGTGGGCCGAGTAAGCGAACGCAGCTGTTCGGTAGTTGGCACGTGAGAAGGTTTGATGACGAGCGCTTCGATCATTTCGTTTCTCAAACTCTCCTTTGAGCCGACGTGGTAGAAGTGAGAGAAAGTCTTTATTGTTAAACCATCCCAGTACCTCAATAGATGTTCATTCTTTCTATACTTGTTTTCAAACCACATTGATAATGCAAATCCGCAGGGAAGTGACTTGGCAGTATGGGCAAGGGCAATCGCTTCATCTTCGGACCAACCATTGTAGTAGTCCGTATGTCGACCGATGTAGGGTGGATCGAGATAGACGAAATCGTCAGGGGATACATTGGATAGAGTCTCTTTCCAGTTCTGTATTTTGAATTGCCAATCCTTTGCTTTCAGAGTCCTGCGGACCCACGTGATCTGGTGGACAATCTTAGTGATGTAAGCTTGGCGGAATCTCTCTGGCTTGTGTCCATATGGGGTGTTGAATTCTCCCTTGCTGTTGAAGCGGATGACACCATTAAAGCAAGATCGGTTCAAGAAAAGGAAGTCAAGCGTGTTTGGCTGCTTGTTAAAGCGATGACGGACTTTATAGTAGAGTTCTTCGCCCTTGCGCTTCAGCTGTTCGCCCATATCTTCCAGAAATTGTTGGGCGATGATTTCGTTGAGCTTGCCCGACTGAATGTCTTGATAGAGCCTGATAAGGTGAACGTTACTATCGGTTGCAAGAGCTCTCTCAGGCTGGATGTTTAGCAGAACAACACCTGAACCAAGGAATGGCTCAATCCATTTGCCTTTGCCGCTCCAAAGGACGTTTTCGGCGATGAACTTGACGAGCTTCGTCTTGATACCCTGGCATTTGAGCGGAGGCACCCCGATTTTGTCAATTCTCTTAGGCAGGCAAGAATAGCTCATTTTGCTCCCTTGTGCTCAAAGTAGGTCTTGAGATTCGAGTATGGGGGTTCATCAAGGTCAAGAGCATTTGCCATATCTTTAGTGAGGTAGTTCATCCAGAAGTCATCGAAGAGTTGTTTGCCGTTCTTGTAGCGTGTGAACACTGCTGAGCCTTCTTTGAGTTCAGCAATCGATGTTGTCGAGCCGATATTTTTCGTATTGCCGCTTCCAGGCCTGTCGATGGCGATTCTCCATTTTTCTTGCAAGAAGAAATCAAAGTCACGGACAACTGATAGAATAGATGGAAGATCATCGAGCTTGAATTTCTTTTTCTCATCGATGAAACAGGAATCGACAAGCGGTTTGACACGAACAATCAGTTTCCTATTGGTGAGCCGAAGGGTTCCGACAAGCTGACCAAAGGATTCATTAGAAGGCGAAGAAAAATAGTCGGAGAGCGCCTTTCTCTGGGTGTTGGTCAAATTGATCCCTTCATTCTTCAGCTTTTTCTCGGCGTTGTGCATATCCGTTTGGGTATATACGATGCCCAAGACATAATGCTTGGAGTAATCTGAATAAGGGAACGTTATGTTCTTGGTGGACTTGCGATTGCGGAAATAGCCAGTGAATGCACCAAGCGTCATCCCGTTCACTTTTTCTGAATTGATACGATAGGTAGACTTAAGGTCAAAGGCGATCTTCTCCTTCGTTTTCTTGGACACAAAGGAAATATCGGGATAGTGGTTTTGGTGAGAAGCGAGGATCATCTCATAAGCATTCTCTTTTGCAAACTTGACGATGGCGGGGAAGATCATAAGCTCGATAATCTTCGAGACTACTTTGGTGTCAACGCTGATTGCGTAGATGTTCTTGTAAACGTCGATGAAGCCTTTGACTGTCCAGTCGCCATCTTTGGTTGCCACGATTGAGAAGAAGTCCTTGAAATATTTCTCAAGAGTCGATTTGAATGGGTCCATTCGGCCTTTCTTTCTTGCAGTTCGCCTCAATTTACCAAATCTCCCGTCAAATCCCAAGAAATGCAGGCGGCAAAAACAATGGAGCGACCACACCTGTGTGTCGTAGCACTTCGGTGCGCAGGCACAACTATTTCTTTCCTGAGCTTCAACCGAGCCCCTATCAACAAAGGGAGTGCCGTGCTTACGCTTGTTATGCGCAAGCCCGCACCCATTGACGTTACCGTAACTTCTCTCTCAGTTCTTCGATTGACAAGGGCGGGTCGTTCGTATGTAGCATAGCGTGACAATTTGGACAAACGGGCCGCAAGTCAGCGATGGGATCTATGCGATACTCTCTCCCGACTGTAGCAAGCGGAACAAGATGGTGAACGTGAATGAATCCTTTACCGATCTCACCATACTTGTTCTCGAAGTTCATCCCACAGACTGAGCAATCATAACCGTAGTGTCGGATGCACGCTGAGCGAGCTCGAGAGTCTCGTTCATATGCATTTACTTGAACTTTCTTGACGGCGCCTTCGACATATTGACTTGGATCATTAGGTTCGTCCGGGTATACGGGACGTGCGAAGTCTTCAGGAAAATAGTCTGAGAGTAACGGAGTCCAATCGTGGTTGAGTGCCCGCCGAACTTCAGTTTCCCACCAATCGAAATCCTCTGTTTGATGACCGTGAAATCGAAAGAAGTCTCCGCCTGGCACTAAAGTTTGCTGGTTTACGACCAAACCACTGAGAGCAGGGAGCATATTATTTTTGAGATAGTTTGCGAGTTCTCCTAACCCTTGATTGATGAGACTCTCACCGACTGTTCGACCTCGAAGCTCCAACCCCAAAGCATTGTGAACCTCTCCGTAGAACAGATAAGTGTCGGGACGACCCGCCCGTATTCTCCCTTCGCCTAATCTCTGGACGATATATTTTAGGACGTTTGCTGCTTCAGGTGATAGCATAATGTTTCGGGTCTATGCTGTGCGGGCTTGCGCCTAACGTTTACACTAGCGTAAGCACGCCGTTGTTTTTGGCGCTATCGAAAGAGTGCGCGGAGCCGCTATCAACAAACTCATTTTCTCGCGGCGGAGCGCACATACCAACACGCGGCAAAAACTGTTGAGCGACCACAACTGATTTCAAACTGCGCTTCATCATGGCCTATCAAATGAGGGAGCGGCGTGGTTACGCCTGTTATGCGTTCGTTGGCGTGCGTGAATGGTGCTGATATCTTTGTCATTCTGCATTCTTAGGAGTTAGGCCGGTGAAAAATGACAGCAAGGCCGACATAGTGAATCGTATTTCGTTCATTATTTCGCTTTACTTCAAAATCAAAGTCCCGACAAGAATGACTGCGATGATAAGTGCCAGAACAGACACCAGACATCCTGAAGATGATTTGGTCGGAGATGGAGCAGATGGATTAGGATCTGCAATCCTGCCCCTTCCGGCACAGACCGTGCAAACACCTCTGCCGAAGGAATCGTGTCCGCCACCAGTACGGCAGGTATTACAATCACATTTTGTTGAACCGCCGCAATGTGGACATCGTATCGTCGGCCCACTGAGTTCCGTTACTTCGCCCTTCCCTGCGCAAACTCGGCATAGACCTCTGCCGAAGCTCTCTCCGTGGCCACTACCACAGGTGTTGCAATCGCATTTTGTTGAGCCGCCACAATGTGGGCATCGTTGTGTTGCCATATGCTATGACCTTGGTTTGTGCACTTCCGATGGTGAGCAAAAAAATCTCAGATACCGCGAGAGTATGGAAGAACCCGCCTAACGATTCTGCGTTGAGATCGTTCGAGCTTACAGTTGCGTTCTAGATTATACAAGTGCAGCACACCAATGACGCATAACTACCGTAATTACGAACAGTTATGCTTTCTTTTTCTTAGATACAATCCAAGTACAGCACATGAGCTCCTGCTGCAACCGGATGGACGCGGCGCGTTATTGAATCTCACGCGAGGACTGCTTTCGCCTACACGTCTGTAGACTGAACCAACGTCGCCCCCGCCTTCCGCATCTCGCCCAGAGCTTTCTGGTCGTCGCCCGGCTGCACGTTCACCCCTGCGACGGCATCGGTAACAACGTAGGTCTTGAAACCCTGCTTCACCGCATCCAGTGCGGAAGCACGAACGCAGTAGTCGGTTGCCAATCCGGCGACGTACAGCTCGGTCACACCACGTTCTTTCAGGAAATCTGCAAGCTTTACGTTTGTCGCCTCGAATGCCGAGTAGCCGTCGTCCTTGTTCCCTGTTCCTTTGTAAACAACCTGGT